>RDXG01000231.1 GCA_004292785.1 Bacteroidota bacterium | reverse complement strand
AAATAAATTTAAGTGCGTAAGCCAACATGGAAATGTTGATGGAGGAGCAGGTACAGGAGCCTCGCCTTATTTTAAAACGACAACGGCAAATATTGCTGACGGCGTGGCAGGTTCTACTAATTTTGGTGTTTTCTCGGTGGCTTCGGCAACAGCAACAGCCTCGGCAACTTTGCGTTCACAAACAAATGCTTGTTTGATTATTGATTTGAATGCTACGGCAGGTTTAGAATCCCCTCCAGGTGGACAATGGGAAATTGTAGGCGGATTTTTTACAGCAGGTGGACCCATTAGTTTCACTACAGGTGGAGCAGGTCTAAGAAATGGAACTTCAGCAGGCAATGCTGCACCTTGGCCCGTAATTGCTTCAGCAACCTCGCCTGCAACAGTAGCTACAAATATTTTGGTTTCTGGTTCTTATCAATTTTCTTGGAAAAGATTTAGTACCGAATGCGGTGGTTCTTTGTCAAGCCCAATCGATACCGAAGTATCCTCTTTTGTAACGGTAACCACAGGTGGAGCAACGATTACACAAGCGCAAGTTTGGAACGGAGCAATAGACACCAACTGGGCAAGTTGTTATAACTGGTCAAATTGGTCGCCTGATAATAATGGTACTTATGATGTAACCATTAATGCAGGAGCTAGTTTTTATCCTGTACTTCCTTCTGATTTTGCTTTGAGAAGTTTAACCATCAATCCAGGAGGAAAAATTGATTTGAACGGAAAAATTTTAACGGCTCAAACCATCAATTTTAACAGTGCTTTGATCACAGACACAGGACAAGTGCCAACAGCGGGGGATCCTAGTGGTACAACACTCGATGGAATTTATAGCGGTTTTATTACCGTTACAAGCAGCGCAACCATTCGCAAATCACAATTTGATGGCGTTTTTGGCATTGAATATAGAGGGGGAACAGCCACCAACAACGGAGGAAACCGCTTTATGAGTGCCACTACCATCCGACACATTGGCGGTTCAGATTGGAAATGGGGATGGAACGACATTAGTAACAGAGGCGGAGCTGATGTTTTCGAATCGGATTTAGATGTTTTGACACAAGATTGTGGAGCTTATAACTTTTTTAGGAATGTTCCTCGTCTTGGTCGTTTCAACGGATTTAACCCTGGCAATGGACCTACCAATTTGGCTACCAGTTTGCCTAATTTGGGTTGGATTCAAGAGCCGTTTTATAACCCTGGAACAGCTCCTGCCAATGCAAGTCTTACAGGAAATGCACATGGAGGGCTAAAAAGTCTTTTCCCTGATTATTACAGAAAAGACAATTACCCGACCAATACTTCAAACCCAATCACGGACTCTACCAATGCGGTTTTAAACAAAACCAATGCTGCATTAAACAGAGCAGACGAAGTACAAAGTTTGGCAAATGTGGTTACAGGTAATGCCAATGCCGCCGCCGCATACATAGATGCTGATGCTGCTCGTGTGTTGATCAACAATGTTTCTCAAACTGCTTTGAATCATTTAACAAATGGTACAATTCTTAACTTTTTGACAGGAGCAACAGGAGTACCTGCCGCTACTACTACTGCTTTAGTCAATGCCTATAACGCATTAGACAACAACAGAAGAGGAGCAGGGTCTGCAGGTTGTTATACAGGAGGTACTAACACACAAAATACCATGACTACTGCCACTACAGATGTCAATAACGCTTATTTGTCTAGTACAAATCCGCCAGGAACAGGAATTTTGGGTGGAATGACAGGTGATAATAAATTGGCTAACGATGCAAGGATTGCCGCAAACGCCGCAAACGTTTGCGCCAATACTACTACGCCATTGATTCAGGCTTTGATTACGGCAATTAATGCTTCCATTGATCAGTACAACGCAAATTATTTATCTACTTTTGATGTAACGATTAATTTGTCGAATACCAACAGCCGATTGACTTTTGCTTACAATACGCAAGGAACGGAATTTAAAGGAAATACCAACTTTACAGTTCGTAATTGCGGTGAGTTGCGAATTTCTGAAGGTGGAGCATTGGGAACAGCTACCGTAAATTTACCAACTACTACTACCGCCAATGCAACTCCTGCCAATGCCAAATTTACAGGAGCAGGGAAGGCTATTAATTTCATAAACGAGTCTTATGCAAATTATAGCCCTACTGACAATAATTCCTATTCGCCTTATGCGATCTGGACTTCTATACAAGCAAGAACAAATGTTTCTTTTGAAGGAGCAGGAGCTACGGTTCATATTCAAAACAGAGAACGAGGCGGAGTTAGAATTAACGAAAGCGGAACAGCAGACTTTAAAAACGGAACAAATTTGGTATTCAGCAATTTTGTAAGTGCTAATCAAATGTGGATCGGAGGAAACGGTGCGGGAATTAGTTTTGCAAATTTGGATAACGGCTTCCTTTCAACAGGTACGTTTAACAGAGGAGACGTTTATTTGCGTAATTTCAGACAATTTGGTTCTGGTTTCCCAACCATTATTAACGTGAATAGTGTGGCTAGATTATTTGTGCAAGGGCTTTCGCAATTTGATGGAAACATGACCATCACAGGAAGGCGAACAGGAAATAATAATGTTGGTAATGGTAATGATGGAAACTTCCTTTATGTTGCCAATAACAATTCTGAACAAGCTATTTTTAATGGAGCATTAAGAGTGTTGAACACAAGTACCATCTACACAGAAGCAAGAATTGGCAACAGAGGAAATGTATTCTTGAATGGAGATACAGAGCTTTCCAATGCAAGTGCGCAATCTATGGGAACATATTTTGGGGCAACTCTATATCCTAGACCTGCCGTACCAACTTCGGCAAATGGCTATGGTTCTGTTACTTTAGCAGATCAACGGACATTCAGAATTGGTAGAGCTGGTTATGTCGGCGGTGGTTGGATTGCGCTAGACAATTTTATACAACAAGGAAATACCCGACAAAATATTTCTTTGCCTGTAACCGCTTTCCCTTACGATTATACCAATAGCAGTGCTTTTGTTACTTGTGCAAACAAAGCAGGTTTTCAGCCTTGTTCTTCCACAAGTACAGAGTTATTTGTGCGTAGAAGTTCTTTTGATGCAGGTATTCGTTTGGAAGCTCCTGCTTTGTTCCTAAGAAATACGGTTTACAAAGACACGGTTTATGCAGTGGTTTATAACTATGCAAGCAGAAATTTCTGTTGTGGAGGCATGGCTTTTAATGATGGAGAATCTTCAGGAGGAAATACTTTTAACAAAAAAGCAAGTTTTGAGTTCAGAGGAAACAACGGAAATAAATGGTTTTTTGGAGGTAAAAACTATGTGAGTGGTTCTATTCAATCGGCAAGCAGTTTTGCTTCAGAACCTGATATTTTTAGAGATTCCTTGTACTTGTTTAATAACGGAAACAATACGGAAATGGCAATTGGTTACAATTCCGCAGGGAACGTTTTTGAGGGAGACGTAATCATTAGAAACAGAGGTAGGGTAGCTACTGATTTTACAGGAACGCCTGCGGCAATGATTCCAACAAGCACTGAAAATAGATCAGATGGAAATACCGCACCAATTTTCAGAATTGGCGGAGATCCAATAACTTACACTCCTGCAAACAGTTTGTTTCCTGTAAGCAGAACGCAAGGTTCAACTTTGGTATTTAATAAAAGTTTGACGATCATCAACGAAAGTACAAGAGATGTAATGATTGCCGCGCACCCGTCAGACAACATTACCATCAAAGGTGATTTGATCATCAACAACAGAAAAGCACCTTATTATACAGGAGTAGATATTTGTGGGATCAATAACTACAGAGGTGATGTACGTTTCATTAGTGGTAATACTACCATTGAAAGCACTTCTAATATTTCCATCGGAGATTTTCCTGATGGCGAATTAGAATTTACGAGTGTTACGGTACAAGGAGCTTCTACGGATTTGTTAAATATAGATTTGTCTGCAAAAGTTTCAGGAGATCGAGGCAGAGCAAGAATTACTTTGCAAAAATCTAATTTCCAAAGACGTATGAATGTGCGTTCTGCATGGATCAATTTCTTCGGCTCAACTTATGATCATGACGCTTCTTTTGAACGTACAGGAACTTGTTTTCTTACAGCAATGGGAAATGTTCACATGGAAGGAAGATCAGGCAATTTGTTTAAAGGAACGTTTAGTTTGAACGAAAGCTCAAATACAAATACGATCATCAGAATGGCAACCAATGGAAATATTGCCAACGTATTTAGTGGTGATATTTACCAAAAAGCAGCTAATTTTAGCGTAAGACCAAATTTAACCAAAAGCATTTATCCTGCTTACAATTACATTTCGCAATTTGCAGGAGATTTGAGTTTGAATTTTGCCACAGTTGCCGATCTTAACTTTACTTCTACTTCGGGAATGGAATTTAATGGTGTGGGTAACCAAGCCTTGAGTTCGCCTACAAGAATAATTATGAGTAAAGTTTTTGTCAATCAAAGCAAAGGTTCTACGATTACGCCAAATAATAGTTTTGATATTAATTCTCAACTATTTTTTAATTATGGTAAAATTTTGTTAGGTTCTAATTTGGCAACCATCAGAAATGTGGACAACGTGATCAGCGTTTCTGTGCAATATCCAAACGAAGGGCATATTGTTGCCAATCAATCAGGAACGGTAAATAGAGTGGTTAATAGAAGTGTGGACAACCTTACTTTTATAACGGTACTTTTCCCAATCGGAAACTTAACCAACTATTTGCCTGTAACTTTGGCACAAAGACAAACAGGAACTTCCGATCAGTTTAGGGCAAGGTTGTTAGATGATGTTTATACCACATATAGGTCTACACCTGCTTTTGCACCGAGTGATGACCCTGCTTTTGACCCTGTAGGTAGTCCAACAGCCATCGACAGAAACTTTGTAAAAAGAAGTTGGATTGTTACAGAAGATGTGGTTGGAGGTACAGATGGAGCAATTATGATTCAGTGGTTTGAAGGCGGAGGCGGCGTAGCTAGTGATGAACCTATTGGCTTTGACCGTCAAAAAACTAGTATGGTTCATTATAATGCTTTTTCTAATCAATGGCGTTGTATGGACGCAGTAGGACCTGTCTCAGGACCGCCAAATATTCGTAGAGGTTCTTTTGCTTTGAACACTACCGTTCCAGCAGCAACTATTGAAGATAATAAAACAAAAATGGGCGTTTTCTCTATTGGTTCGTTTACGGCAGGTGAGGGCGGAAATATCCAAACTTGCGGTGCGGGTAGTGCGCAATTAAGTGCGCCTGTGCTTACTCCACCACTTTATGGACAATGGTCTTTTGTCAATTTTGCGAGCATTACGGCTACCTTTGTTACTTCCGATATTCCTTTAACGGTTATTGCTGCACCTGCGGGATTTTCGTTTAGTAGTATCAATGACGCAACTGCTTTGGCACAAGGTTTAGATGCAAATACTGCTTATCGTTTGCGCTGGACAGCTTTAGGTTTGGACGGTTGTAATGCAAGTTATGCCGATTATATTGTCATAACTGGTGCTTTTTCTAATGCAATCACCAATAAAACATTGATTTGGCAAGGAGTGGATGCTTGGTTTTGGTATTGCCAAAACTGGAAAGTACAAGGCGAAAATTATTTTGCTTTGCCAGATGTTACTATGGATTTGTTAGTGCCAGACGTAAATGCTTTAGGTACAGGTACGCATCAACCTGTTTTATACGACCGAAACGTAACCGTAAAATCTTTGACTTTGAAAGCAAATTCAAATTTTACTTTGTTCCAAACAGCAAGTTTGCCAATACAATTAACGCTTACCAATTTTATGACTGTTGACGCAAATGCTTTGTATAACAATACACAAGTAACAACTATCAACGGAAATACTGAAAACGCAGGCGAAATCAGAAGTTTTGTAACAGCAATTACTGGAGCAACACAACCACGTTTAGAGTTTAGAGGAAATTTGAAAAACACAGGTATTTTCAACCAAAACGAAAATTTAACGAGTTTTCACAAAGACCTTGAAAATTCAGGAGCAGGGACAATTTTCCATACCGCAGGAAAAGTAGAATTTGTGGGAAGTACAAACTCATTTATTACAGGAGGAAACGAAGTCAAATTGTTTAATGTCGATTTGAACAAAACCATTGCCTCAAACGATAAATTGACTTTGGCAAGCACTAATTTATTCATCACAACTGGTGGAGCATTGAATTTTGTGAGTGGCACAATTTCTTCGCATTCTGCTCCTTCTTGGTACGGTGGAAATGCCATTTATTTGCCTTCTGTTTATGCACCAAGTGCTTTGGTTTTTGATGCAGGAGCTACTTATGCAGGTAGTGATTCCTACAAATATGTAACGGGACCTGTTTCTAAAATAGGAAATACAACATTTGAATTTCCTATTGGAAAAGGTGGTTTTTGGGCAAGATTGGCTCTTTCAGATTTAACTGGGGCAACAGCAACAGACAGATTTACGGCTGAATATTTCAATTTCCAATACAGCAATATTGCTGCCTTCAAAGCTGCACCAAGCGTTGCACCAAGATTGACCAGAGTCAGTTATGTAGAACATTGGCAGCTAAACAGAGATTTGGGAAATACACAGCCAAAAGTTACTTTGTTTTGGGAAAATGGAACTAGAAGCGGAGTCGGCAATTTGACAAAATTGTATGTCGGACACTTCGACAGTTCTAGCCAATGGGACAACATGGGGGGGGCAGTTAGTGGTACATCTACAGCCGCCAAAGGTTCTGTAACTTCAACGGCTAATTTCTTAAGTTTCAGTCCGACTACTTTGGCAACAGACGATCCGTTAAATAATCCACTTCCTGTCGAATGGTTGTATGTGCGTGCCAAATTGGTACAAGACGAGGAAGCTGCTTTGGTAGAATGGGCAACTATTTTTGAGGCAAATACCGATTATTTTGAAGTTCAAAAATCCTTTGATGGACAAATTTTCAAGGCGGTAGGTATCCAAAAAGCGGCTAAAAATGCAAATACGGTGAGTAATTACAGTTTCCTAGATAACAATCCTTATTCAGGGATTTCTTACTACCGAATCCGCCAAGTAGACGCAGATGGTCAAGAAACATTTAGCAGAATTGTGTCAGTAAGTCGCAACAAGACAGCCAAACAATCCTTCTATGTTTTCCCAAGTCCTACGGTTTCTAGCAACGTAAATTTGCTCATCAACAGCAATACAGATGGCGAACTTACTTTGGTTTTGAACAATACTTTGGGCGAAATTCTTTATTCTGCAAAAATCAAGGTAGAAAAAGGCGAAAACAGAATTTCGATCAATGATTTGAATTTACCAAATGGCGTTTATTTTGCTAGATTGGCAGAATATGGCTTGATTAGCAAATTCGAAATTCAACAGTAATTTAGGGTTTTAAAATTTCTTCAAACAAAAAAAGGACTTCGAAAGGAGTCCTTTTTTATTAAATTTGTGATTCAAAATAACAATTTAAAAATTTCATGAAAAATACTAGATTAATCACTTTAATAATCCTGTTTTTGTTTGCATTAAATTCTTGCAATAGCAAAAGCGAATCAAAAAATATAGAAGGAACTTGGGTTTCTAGCCATGAACCTTTTGCCTATGTTTTTAAAGCAGATGGCACTTACGAATTGCTTGACACCTCACCCGAAGCACTGCGTGAAACAGGAACTTGGCTTGTGGAAGGTGATAGGTTGATCACCACAAATGCAGAAAAACAAAAAGAATCTCGCAAAATAAATTTTGTAGATGGACTTCTTTTTTTAGGTGATCTTCCCGAATTTGATCCAAAATGTGCCGAATGTGAGTACAAAAATGTTTCGGAATACGTCAAAGAAATGGGTTTGAGAAAAAAGTAAAAATTTAGCCACAAAAATTTTTGTGGCTACAAAATTATTTCCGAAAGCAAAGCAATGTATTTTTCAATTCCTTGTTCAATTTCATTTAAAAACACAAATTCGTCAGGCGAATGAGAACGTTCCGAATCGCCAACGCCAATTTTTACACTATCAAAAGGCATCAACGCCTGATCTGAAAGGGTAGGAGAGCCGAAGCAATTTATGCCCAATTTTTGCGCCGCCAAAACTATTGCATGATCTTTGGAAATTCCCGAAGGATTTAGGCGCGTAGAACGAGCTTTTACTTCACAATTTGCGTTTTTTTGGATAATTTCAAGGGTTTCTGAATTACTATAAGCGTCAGTAGTTCGAACATCGACCACAAAAGTACAAAGATCAGGAATAACGTTGTGTTGCGTTCCCGCTTGAATTTGGCTTACAGTCATTTTTATTTCGCCCAATTTTTCCGATTTTTTAGGAAAACGAAAAGTCCTAAACCATTCCACACAAGGCAGGGCTTTGTAAATTGCATTTTCTCCAACATCACGTGCAGCGTGTCCAGAAACGCCTTTTACACTACAATCAAGTACCATCAAACCTTTTTCAGCAACCGCCAAATTCATCAAAGTTGGTTCGCCAACAATAGCAAAATCTATTTTTTCCAAATCTTCCAAAATCAAAGAAATACCATTTTGACCACTAATTTCTTCTTCGGCTGTGGCTGCAAAAATCAAATTGTATTTTAATTCTAAATCATTGAAATACAAGAAGTTAGACAATAAACTTACCAAACTTGCTCCTGCATCATTGCTACCCAAACCATACAATTTCCCATCTTTTTCTACTGCCTCAAAAGGATTAAGCGTGTATCCCAAATTTGCTTTCACAGTATCATGATGAGAGTTAAGCAAAATTGTTGGCTTTTTGGGATCAAAATACTTGTTTTTTGCCCAAACGTTATTTTTTTTTCGAAAAATTTGTATGTTTTTATTTTCCAAAAAATTACTTAAAATGTCCGCAGTTTTCTCTTCTTCCCGACTGAAAGAAGGTGTTTGAATCAGGTTTTTTAACAAATTAACCGCTTCTACATACAAATTATTGCTAGATTTTTCCATTTTTTTGGATTTCTTGTTCTATTTTCTGAAAATCTATTTTGCACGAGCCACAACCTTTGCAACTACTCTCTTTTTTGAAAAAACTAGCATAAAAAATATTGCCCAAATACACACAGGAGGCAATAAATAAAACAAAAACGATAAAATTTTCCATCATAACCACAAAAATAATATGATCAAATTTACTAATTTATTTCAAATTATTAGATAAATTGCAAAAATTTAAGCAAAACAAAATGTATATACCCAAACATTTTCGCAACGAAAATATAGATCAGGTTCGAGAATTTATCAAAGCAAACAGTTTTGGCATTTTGGTTAGCCAAACCGAAGGCAATTTGTTTGCCACACATATTCCTTTGGAATTAGACCAAAACGAAGCAGGAAAAGATATTTTGTGCGGACATATCTCGAAAGCAAACCCACAATGGCGAAATTTTAAGTCTGAAACCGAAGTTTTGGCTATTTTTTCGGGCAGTCATACCTATATTTCCTCTTCTTGGTACGATCACGAAAATGTGCCAACTTGGAATTATATGGCGGTTCATGTGCGTGGGAAAATCCAAATTATCGAGGGCGAAAAATTGATGCTTGCCCTAAAAAAATTGGTTGATAAATACGAATCGGCTTCTGAAAACCCTGTTTCCATCGAAAAAATGTCTTCCAAAATGTTGGAAAAAGAAATTAAAGGAATTATAGCCTTCGAGATCGAGATCGAAAAAATTGAGGCAGCTTACAAACTTTCTCAAAACCGCGATGCAAAAAATCATGAAAATATCATCAAAGAATTGGAAAAAAGAGGAGATGAAAATTCTTTGAAAGTGGCAGAACAAATGGGAAAAGGTAGGAAATAAATTTTTTTGTTTTAACAAATATGGAAAATGTAAATAACACACAAAAAAAATATGTTTTTCAGGATATCCTTTGGGCAGCAAATAATCTCTTTTCATTTTGCCAATCTTTAAAAAATAATCAATTTGAAATATCTTTTGAAGAGGGAGTTTGGGCATTTATCTTTTTTGAAAGAGAAAAAATTGCTTATTTATGGCAAAAATATCCGATTATTTTTGTATTAAAAAGCTATTCAAGTAATATTGGTCAAATAATACAAAAAGAATATCCTTACATCTGTTTGATCGAAACTAACGATTTTTATTCAGAAAAATTCGTGTCAGATTTGGAAGATTTGAGCGAAATATTGACGGGTGCAAAGCACGAAAAATTTTCCTTAGAAGATTTTTGATTTTAGAAAAAAAGCTATTTTTTCTCTAACTCTCTAGTTTTCAGATACTTCAAAAAAGTTTCATAACTGGCTATCGAGCAAATCACAAAACCATAAAAACCATCTAAAAAACCTGTTTGCAAGACATAACTTTTCAGGAATTTTATTAAAGGACTAAATAAAATCTTAAAAATACTTCCTTTTTTACCATTTTTGAAATTGTTTTCCGCACCCAAACTGCTGTAAACATTCGCTTTTTGGATATGTTCAGAAATGTTATAATAACTCCAATGCAAAATATTTCCTTGTAAAAATTCGATTTTTGGGCTTTGCATTTCTACTTTTTCGTGAATGATGCCCTGCCAAAAACCCTTATTTTTGTTCCATAAACGCAATTTTCGGTCAGGATGCCAACCGCAATGTTTGATCCATTGCCCACAATAAGACGTTAGCCGATTCATTTGGTAAGAGTCCGCAGAAAAGCCGTTTTTTTTGAGTAAAATCAATGATTTTTGTAATTCTTCGGATAAAGCCTCGTCAGCATCTAAGGAAAGGATATAGTCGTGTTTTGCCAAAGAATTTCCAAAATTTTTGGTTTCAGAATAGCCCAACCAAGTATTTTGAACAAATTTGACTCCGTATTTTTCGCAAATTTTCTGCGTTTGGTCGATAGAAAAACCATCAATAACAATAATTTCGTCTGCAATTTTTTGCAAAGATTCCAAACAACGCCCAATATTTCGTTCTTCGTTTTTAGTAATAATTACAACGCTTAACATAGGAAACAAAAATTAGGCTAGCTTCATTTTGGTTTTCAATTCTTCTACCAAAGTCTTAAAATCTTGGTCAGAACGTACTTTTTGTTGAATACTTTTTACGGCATGGGTTACGGTGCTGTGGTCTGTGCCTCCAAAATAATTACTAATAATTTTGCCTGACAAAGTAGTGTATTGTTGCGACAAAAACATAGCAATTTGGCGCGCGTTGGCAATATTTTTTTTGCGAGATTTTGATTTTAATTCGTTGGCATTGATTTGGAAATGATTGAGGATTCCTTGTTGGATATATTCCAAATTTACCTCTTTTTGAACTGCTGTTTTCAAAGCTGTTTCAACCACCATTTTCGCCATAGTCAAATCAATTTCTTGGCGCATCAAAGACGATTTGGCAATCAAAGAAACCAAAACTCCATGCAATTCCCTGATGTTGGTGTCCACATTTAAGGCAAGAAATTCGGCAACTTGTTGAGAAATAAAAATGCCTTCATTTTGCATTCGGTTATGAATAATCGTAAGACGAGTTTGGTAATCGGGCAAACCCATTTCGGCAGTCAAACCCCATTTGAAGCGCGAAAGTAAACGTTCTTGAACGCCAACCATGTTTTTTGGTGCGCAATCACTGGTCAAAACAATTTGTTTGTTCGCTTGATGCAAATGATTAAAAATATGAAAAAGGCTTTCTTGTGTTTTTTCTTTGCCCGCTAAAAATTGAACGTCATCAATAATAAGCACGTCTAAATCCATGTAAAAACTTGTAAAATCTTGGATACAACGGTTTTTTAAGGCTTCCACAAATTGGGTCATAAAAGCGTCAGAAGATACATATTGTACTTTTTTCTTTGCATTTCTTTTGTTAATTTCGTTGCCAATGGCTTGTGCCAAATGGGTTTTCCCTAAACCAATTGGGCTATGCAAAAAAAGCGGATTAAAAGAAGTTGTACCAGGATTTTCTGAAATTGCCATGCCCGCAGTTCTTGCCAAACGGTTACATTCGCCTTCTACAAAAGTTTCAAAATTGTAGCTTTGTTTTAAGGTCATGGGCATCATGACCGAAGCAAGTCCGCGATTAGGTGTAGAAATACTTGTATTTTTGAGCAAATTTTCTTGTTGTCCTGTCCTAAAAATCTCAGGTCTTATTGTATTACTTGCCGCAGGGGGAATGGGTCTTTTGGGTTGTTCGCCAGAATTTGTTTCTTTTTCAATGGCAGGTTTGGACACACTCATCGAGTATGCCAACTTTCCTGTATTTCCTAACTCACTTGTGATCGCTTTTTTTAGAATATGAACATAGTGTTCCTCGATCCATTCATAAAAAAATTGGCTAGGTACTTGCACAGTTAAAACTCCGTTGCGAATATGCAAAGGCTGTAATGGCTTGAACCAAGTCGTAAAACTCTGTTCACCCACATAATTGCGAATAATTTGCAAACAATTATTCCAAACAATTGTGCAATCCTCTGTCATATTCATTGTGTTGTTTTTGGCTTGCCTTTTTTTAGACAACAAAGCCCGCAAAATAGCAGGCTCAAAATTTTATATAATTAAGTTTTTAATTTCTGATTTGAATAAGAGGTTGTTTCTCTTTTTTGGTGTTACAAAATTGTTAAAAAGAATTTGATAAAAAAAATCGTAACTTGCTATCTTTTTTTTTTATAAGTGATCACGTATTTCGCTAGTAATCAATGCGTTATGATGATCATTAAACAAATACCAAAAATGGTAAAAGTCTTATTATCAATAAGATAGCTCGTGCATTTTTTATGCAATTTTTTTTTATTTTTTTTCGTTTTTAACATTTCAAAAAAACATTTATTCCTGAAATAATTACATTTTGATTATACAAGTTTTATTGATAATTGTTTATGTAATTTTTTAAAGAATTTATATGATTTTATTGATTTGTTTTTTGATAAAAATAAAAGTCTTTTACAAATATTCTAACAAGGTTTCCAAAGCAATTCCTCTAGAAGCCTTTAACAAAATATGCGAATTTTGAATTGGATTAATTTTTAACCAATCCGCAAGTTCCTGTTTATCGTTGAAATGCAAGATCGAATCTCGGTCGGTTTTGGCTTTTGCAAAATTCAAACCACAAAGAATAATTTGATCCAATTTGAGTTCGAGAGCCAAGTCAATAATTTCACGGTGCTTGTCGAGGGCATAAATTCCCAATTCAAACATATCACCGATGATCGCAATTTTGTTTTTTGCCTCAATTTGTTCAAAATTTTCTAAAGCGGCGCTCATACTTGTCGGGTTTGCGTTGTAAGCGTCTAAAAAAATGGTGTTATTGCCTTTTTCTATAATTTGAGAACGATTATTTTCGGGCAAATAGTTCGAGATCGCTTGATTTGCCAAATCATTAGGCACATCAAAAAAATTTGCTACCGCAAGCGCTGCCAAAATATTGTTTAAATGATGTTTGCCTGTCAAATTGGTCGAAATCTGGGTTTCGTTTTGCCAATAACTCACAAAAGGCGTGGCTTGATTCAGTTTTATGTTCAAAAAATTATCATTTTCGGCATACAAAACTACTTTTTCTTTGTCAAAACGCTTTTGCATATTTGCCAAAATCGGGTGATCGGACTGAATAAAAACCGTTCCATTTGTTTTTTTTAGAAAATCATAAAGTTCTGTTTTTCCTCGAATTACGCCCTCGATTCCGCCAAAACCTTCCAAATGAGCATCGCCAATGCTGGTTATAAAACCATGTGTAGGTTGTGCAATTTGGCATAATTCGGCAATGTCGCCAACTTTGTTCGCCCCCATTTCTATAACCGCCATTTGTGCATTTTCAGGAATTGCCAAAATACTCAACGGCACACCAATATGGTTGTTTAGGTTGCCTTTGGTGGCATAAATTTGGTATTTTTCAGACAAAACCGCTGCGGTAAGTTCTTTGCAAGTAGTTTTTCCGTTAGAACCTGTAATTCCAACAACAGGAATATTTAGGTTTTTTCGGTGCAAAATTGCCAAGTCTTGCAAGGCTTTCAACACATTTTCTACCAAAATATATTGCTCTGAAACGGCAAATTCAGCTTCATCAACTACAGCGCAGCTTGCTCCCAAAGCCAAAGCATTTTTTGCAAATTGGTTTCCGTTAAAATTATCGCCTTTGAGTGCAAAAAACACATCTCCTGCTTTTATTTTTCGGCTATCTGTGCTTACCGAACGGCTTTTTAGATAAAATTCGTAGATTTTTTGAATCATATTTTTTAAAATTTATGAAGTAGCAAAATAACCTAAGTCAGACGCAAGTCGGACAATACTAGCACAAATTATTGTTAGTAATAGTCCGACTTGCGTCTGACTAAACTGCCTTCTACAAATTTATTCCAAAACTTTTGGTACTCTGAAATAATCAGAATCACGTTTTGGGGCGTTTATAAGTCCTTTTTCGTGAGCAAGTGGTTCTAAAACTTCGTCTTTTCTAAAAGCGTTCATTTCTTCGGTCATGTGGCGAAGTGGCTCTACGTTGGTGGTGTCAATTTCTTCTAATTGTTCTACCCAACTCAAAATTTCGTTCAAACTTCTGATCATTTTTTCTTCATCTTGATCATTAAAAGTAAGCCTTGACAAATGAGCAAGTTTAGCAATGGTATCGTGATCTACGTTTATTTTCATGATTTTTCTATTTTTTACAAATAAATAACGAAATTTGTTTTGTTGCAAAATTAATTATTTTTTTCGTTATTCAAAAAAAAATCTTTTTAATCTATGATGACCCCAGATAGCCGCCGTTTAAAAGCAATATTGACCAATTCTGGAGATTTGGTATTTATTTTAGACCGAAATTTTACCCTTATAGAATATTATTCTAATGATGAACAAGATTTATTGATGCCTGCGTCTCTTTTTATGGGCAAAAAAATTACAGAAATAGGTTTTCCTGATCATGTTCTAAAAAATATTTTTAAAGGAATTGAATACAGATTACTTACTTACCAAAAAACGGTTGTAGAATATGATTTGGATTTGGCTAATGGCAAAAATTGGTTTAGTTTGTCTATTTCTACTTTTATAGACGAATTTGATCATCAAGAGTATATTATTTGTAGTGCCAGAAACATAACCTATTATAAAACCATTCAAAAAGAACTGGAAAAAACCCAAATAGATTACAAAGATGTGGTAAAATCTGTTCCAATTGGGATTTATAAATATGCAAAATTACCTTCAGGAGAAGTAAAATTTTTGTATGCAAGTGATCGCTGGTGTGAAATGAATGATTTGACTCAAAGAGAACTTTCACAAAATCCTGAAATTGTTTTTAACACTTTTCACCCTGAAGATATTAATGCTTTTTTGGCTGCCAATCAAAATGCAATTCAAGAGGAAAAAGATTTTTTATGGGAAGGCAGAAAAATTATCAAAGGCAAGGTTTATTATGTTCACATAGAATCAAAGGCAAGCAAATTTGAAGATGGCTCCGTGATTTGGAATGGCATAGAAAACGACATTAGCGAACTTAGAAAAACTGAAATTGCACTCAAAGAACAAGAATATTATTACAGAACCATGTTCGAAGTAAGTTTGAACGGCATGGTTTATCAAGATGCAACAGGTGGAATTATTGACGCAAATCCTGCTGCAACAGAGATTTTGGGGCTTTCTTTAGATCAAATGCAAGGCAGAACTTCTTTAGACCCACGATGGAAAGCAATCAAAATCGACGGTTCGGATTTTGCAGGGCAAGATCATCCTGCTATGCAAGCCTTAGTCACAGGCAAAAAAGTACAAAACGTAACGATGGGCGTTTTTCACCCAAAAGAAAATGATTATAGATGGTTAAATGTTCACGCCATCCCTGTTTTTAGGCAAGGAAAAGAAAATGCAAGCCATGTGTATGTTACTTTTGAGGACAGAACAGAACGCATACAAGCCGAAAAAGCACTTTCAAAAGAAAAAGTATTGTTGAGAACCATCATCGACAATATTCCAATCAACATTTATGTAAAAGACTTAAAATCTCGAAAAATTTTGGCTAATAAAGCCGAATATGAATATCTTGGAGCAAAAAGCGAGTCGGAACTTATTGGAAAAGACGATTTTGAATTGTATCCAAGCGAATCTGCAAAAATTTCTGTAGCAGAAGATCAAAACGTGATGCAAAACGAAGAATCAATCATTTCGTTGGAAACCGAAAATACAACATTTGAAGGCAAAAAAAGTCATTTTTTAGTTTCAAAAATTCCTTTGAAAGATGAATGTAAAGAAATTATAGGTTTGGTAGGCATCAGCATTGACATTACCAAACAAAAAAATGCAGAAAAAATACTAAAAGAAAATCAAGAAAGACTTAGAGAAGCGCAAAGGATTTCCAAAGTAGGCAGTTGGGAATTTGATTTGAAAAATAATTATTTGCATTGGTCAAAAGAACATTACAGAATTTTTGAAATAGAAGAACCGCAACCGCAGGAAGTTTTGTATGCACTTTACAGAAGCAAAATTTATCCCGAAGATTTGATTATTTTGGACAAACTCATAGAAAATACTTACCGCACAGGCGAAGGTTTTCATTATGAACACCGAGTTGATTTGGGCAATGGCAGAACGAAATATATATTGGGAATTGGTAAAGTTACTTTTGATCAAGACGGAAACCCTGCTTTTCTCAAAGGTACGGCACAAGACATTACTGAACAAAAACTTTTGGCTAATGATCTAAAAGCCAAAACTTGGGAACTCGAAAATTATTTTGAAATGTCCTTAGATATGCTTTGTATTGCCGATATGCAAGGGGTTTTTGTTAAATTGAACAAAGCTTGGGAAACTTTTTTGGGTTATGAAATTCATGAATTAGAAAACCAGCCTTTTATGCAATTTATTCATGATCAAGATATTGGCAAAACCATTGATGCCATGAAAACTCTTGCAGATGGCGAACCGCTTATTCATTTTTCTAACCGTTACCAATGCAAAAATGGCACTTATAAACATTTGGAATGGCGCGCTTTGCCTATAAATGGTGTAATTTATGCAGCCGCGCGCGATATTTCTGAACGCAAAAAAGTACAAGCCGAACTTAAATACGCCAAAGAAATGCTTGAACAAAGTAACAGGTTGGCAAAAATAGGTTCTTGGAAAATTGATTTGGAAACACAAAAAATGTACTGGTCTGATTCTTTGAAACAAATTTTTGGATATTCAAAAGATTTTGATGAAAATTCAATAGAATTTCAACTTTATCGAGGCAAATCTGAAGAAATTTTAAAAAAAGCACATCAAGAATGTGTCGAAAATGGAATTTCTTATGACATAGAAATTCCCATGATTACTGCTCAAGAAAAAGAAATTTGGACAAGAATTATTGGGCAAGCCGAATTTGAAAACGGAAAATGCAAACGCGTTTTTGGCGCAACCCAAGACATTAGCAAGCAAAAAAATGAGGAATCAAGGCTAAAACTTTTGGAATCGGTCATTACCCATACCACCGACGCTGTTTTGATTACAGAAGCAGAACCTTTTGGTATGCCAGGACCTAAAATTATTTATGTCAATGAAGCATTTACAAAAATGACAGGTTACACAAGTGAAGAAGTGATCGGCAAAACGCCTAGAATTTTACAAGGAGCAAAATCGGATCGGAAGGTGTTGGATAAACTCCGAAAATCATTAGAAAATTGGGAAATTTGTAATGTAGAATTGATCAATTATAAAAAAAATGGCAAAGAGTTTTGGGTAAATCTTTCCATTGTACCTGTGGCAGACAGTACAGGTTGGTTTACGCATTGGATTGCGATTGAAAGAGATGTTACAGAGCAAAAAAAAGCCAGTTTGCAGTTGAAAAGATTAAACAAAAATCTTAAAACTAGAACCAAACAAGCCGAGTCTGCCAACCGTGCCAAATCCGATTTTTTGGCAAATATGAGCCACGAAATTCGAACTCCTTTAAACGGAGTTATTGGTTTTACCGATTTGCTGATGCGAACCAAATTAGACGAAAACCAAAAACAATATATGGATACGGTTTTTGTTTCCGCCAATTCTTTGATGGATTTGATCAACGATATTTTGGATTTTTCAAAAATAGAAGCAGGAAAATTTGACTTAAACATAGAAAAAATTGATCTCATTTCTTTGGCAGAACAAGCAGCAGACTTGATCAAATACAAAGCTCATGAAAAAGGGTTGGAATTGTTGCTCAATATTTCGCCTAATTTGCCTCGATTTATTTGGGCAGATGAAATTAGGTTGCGCCAAATTTTGGTGAATATGTTAAGCAATGCCGTAAAATTTACGCATGAAGGCGAAATTGAGATCAAAATAGAGGCTTTGAAAAGCGAAAACGACCAAATGAATTTCATTTTTTCGGTCAGAGATACAGGAGTAGGAATTGCACCAGAAAATCAGGAAAAAATATTTCAGGCGTTTTTGCAAGAAGATATTTCCACCACCCGAAAATATGGCGGAACAGGGCTTGGTTTGACCATTTCCAATAAATTATTGGCTTTGATGGGAACAAAAATGCAATTAGAAAGCGAGTTGGGTAAAGGTAGCTGTTTCTTTTTTAATTATACTTGTAAAGCAGAATATGCCACAGAAGAATTGTGGACAAACAGCAACCAAATCCAAAAAATATTGATTGTAGATGACAACCGAACCAACCGAATCATTTTGCAAGAAATGTTGGCATTGAAACAAATCAAAACAGAAATGGCAACCAATGGCATAGAAGCCTTAGAAATGATTGCCAAAAACCGCAATTACGACCTGATCATTATGGATTATCATATGCCTTACATGGACGGTTTGGAAGTGGTTAGAAAGATTAGAAAAGAACTCAATTTGACCGCAGAACAACAGCCGATCATTTTTTTGCATAGCTCCTCTGATGACGACAGAATAAAAAAAACTTGCGACGAATTAGACGTACTTATTAGAATGGTTAAACCTGTAAAAATCACTCAACTATTTTCGTCTATTGACAAAATAAAATTTTCTTCCTTCGAAAAAATAGAAAAAAAGGAATTGGAAATCCAAGAAAAACCAGTGATTGATGATACAAAAAAAATTCATATTTTGGTGGTTGATGACTACCGAATCAACATGATCTTGACCAAAGCCATTTTGAAAAAAATATCTCCAAATTATCAAGTTACCGAAGCCACCAATGGGAAGGAAGCAGTTGATTTTTTCAAAAAATTTGATTTTGATTTGGCTTTTATGGACATTCAAATGCCCGAAATGAATGGTTATGATGCTGCCCGTGAAATCAGAAAAAACGGAGTCAAAACGCCAATTATTGCTCTAACCGCAGGCACTGTTGCAGGCGAGGCAGTACGTTGTTTGGAAGCTGGAATGAACGATTATTTGGCAAAACCCGTCGTAGAATCGTGGAATGAACGATTATTTGGCAAAACCCGTCGTAGAATCGGTCATTAGGGCTTGTTTGGAAAAATGGTTGTTCAAAATTAATCCATAAAAAACTATTTTTAAGTTATGAAAAACAAAATCTATTTTTCTTTAATATTGATATTTTTTCAACTATCCGTTTTTGCACAATCGGAAGGTAATTTTAGGTTGTCTTTGGCGGCGCAAAGGGTTCAATATCAAGGGCTTACGGCACAGTCTTTTGGGCTAAATGCCGAATATTATGTCAATGATTGGGTAAGTTTAGGCTATTATTTGGGTTTGGGTTTTAGTTCCAACGGAAATTTTCACGCCCATTTTCCTATGGGAGTTTATGCGGCGGCATATCCTTTTCGCTTGTATTTGATTGATAGAAGTCAAGTTTGGGCTTTTGCTGCCTTGTTAGCCGTTATTTTGCCCGAAACCATCAACATTCATTTTAGGGCTTCCCAAAATTTCCATATTTCGCCTTTTATTTCGCCTTTGGGCATAGATTATTGGCGTATTGACGACTATGGACAATATCCCGCCACTTTTTCTACAGGTTTGCGCTTGAATGTTTTTAAGGAAAAAAAGTATAGTCTAGCCCCTTATGCAGGTTTTAAGGCAAATTATAAGGATTGGAATTGGGGACTGATGGCAGGAGCAATGGTTGGAATTTCGTTTTAAAAAATAAATCATTAAAAAAATTGTTAAATACAAAATGTTTTTTATTTTTGAGAAAATAAAAAATTTTGTTACAAACAAAAATGTTTGTTTTACATACAAAACAAAAAAAATTAATCCATGAAAAAGAAAATTTATGCCCTTTTGGTGGCAATAAATGAATATCCACTTCCGCAGCACCGTTTGAAAGGTTGCGTAAACGATGCCAATGAAGTAAAAGAATTTTTGCTCAATCGTTGTCAAAATGCAGATACGGAGGTTATTCTAAAAACTTTATACGACACAGAGGCAAGCCGATCCAATATTATTGATGGTTTTGTGAGTCATTTGGGACAGGCAACTTCCGAAGATGTGGCGTTTTTTTATTATTGTGGTCATGGAGGTCAGGAGGCTTGCCCGCCAGAGTTTTGGTATCTCGAACCCGATCATATTAACCAAACCATTGTTTGTCAGGACAGCCGCGATCCGCTAAAAGATGGCGTTTATGATATTGCAGACAAAGAATTGGGTTATTTGATTTATGCCGCAAGCCAAAATAATCCGCATTTTGTAGCGATCATGGATTGTTGCCATTCGGGTTCTGGTACGCGTGATGTGTCCGAAAATATCAAAACTCGCCAAGTAGAACTTTCCAACAAAACTCGAACTATTGACTCTTTTATTGGCTACGAAAATTACAAAAAAGTTGGCACTGATTTGAAAGTTCCAAGAGGAAGCCACGTGTTGTTGGCTGCTGCTTTGAACGTACAAACTGCCAAAGAAACCAAGTGTAATGGGGTTCAGCACGGAGTTTTTACTTATTCTTTGTTAGAAGTTTTGAAAGATTCTAAGGAAGCAATTTCTTATAACGATTTGATCAGAAGGATAAAAACCAGAATTTCAAATAGAGTTTCGGATCAAGACCCACAAATTGAAGTCATTATTGGCGAAAATGGTGGAGATAACAAAGATATGCTCGACACTGCTTTTTTGGGCGGAGTCATTGCCAACAAACAAACTTATTTGCTTGCCAAACACGATAAAAAGCAAGATTCTTGGATCATTGATGCAGGTGCAGTGCATGGAATTCCGAAAGTAAAATCTGATGAAAAAACACTTTTGGCGATCTTTGATTGGAATGTTTCAGAACAAGATTTGGCAGATATTTCCAAAAGAATTGGCACAGCAGAAGTTACAGCAGTAGCGGCAGGACTTTCCAAAATTTCCTTTATTGCTTATGAGGAAAAAGACGAAAACGGACAAATTACAAATTATTTGCCTACTTTTCAAGCAGATTCTGCACAAGAATATAAAGTTAAAATCATGTCTGTTGCCATTTCTCCTGTAAAATTTTTATTGGAAGGTGATGCCGCAGGTACTATTTTATTGACCGAAACCCTTGCAAAAAACAAAAAAATTAGTTCCGATTATCATTTTGTTTTTACCAATGATAGTTCAGAAGCGGAGTACAAAATTATTGCAGAAAACTTTTTGTATAAAATCCGACAAATTGGGGACAAACGTTTGATCGCAAAACCTCGCAAAGCGGGTGCAAGTGCCTACACAAGGGCAGACGATGCCATTTCAGACCTCAAAACCATCACCGATTGGAGCAGATACAAGGCTTTGCATAATCCTGATACTTCTTTTAAAAATGATGATGTTTCTTTGGATATTTTTGATTTGGATTACAAAATCGAATCAGATGACGAAGGAAATACTTATGTGGATCATGTGAAAGAAATTGGTTTGCTGGAACATTCTGGAAAATTGCGCCTCGAATACAAAAAAGCAGGCGATTCTTGGAAACCAAGAGCAATTTATGCACGAGTCAAAAATAACAGTGAGGTTAAATTGTTTGTAACTTTGCTCGACATGAAATACGATTTTGGTATTTCAAACGAAGGAATAGCAGGTATTTGGTTAAATCCAAATGAAGAAACTTGGTTTTACGAAAAACAAGTTTATTTGTGCGAATTGCCCGACAAATATTCTGAAATGGGTGTTACAGAAGTAATCAATACTTTCAAATTGATTTACAGTACAAATGCCTTTGACACAAGCATTTACAACCAAAAACCGCTAGAATTGCCGTCTTTGATAGACGAACCTGCCACAAGTACCAGAGATGTAGGCAAAAAACCAAAAACAGCAGCAGTAGATTGGGCAACCAAAGAACTTGATGTGGTGGTGGTCAGACCGCAAAATGTAAAAAATATCAAAAAAGATACAGAAGTAAGTCCGATCAAAGGAATTTCGGTAAAAACGAAAGCCAATTTGAACTTCAAAATACAACTTACCAGCGATCAAATGGCAGAAAGAAGCTCGAAAAGAGTGCTTACGCCTTCCATGCTTCGCGATTTGAAAGGTGAGCAAATCAAATTTGCAGACGGTTACGGACAAGACCCTGGTTTGAGTGTAGTAGAATTGATTGGTTTGGACAAAAATCAGGCACAGCAAGAACTTTCGCAAAATCCTTTGCAAATTAGTTTGGGAGCTTTGGCAGAAAAAGAGGCAATGTTGCCTATTGGTAGAGATGGAGATATTTTCTTTCCTGCGGGTTTTGTAAGCCAAAAAGATGGCAAAACGGTTGCCAATATCGACACTTTGCCCGAAGAAAGCGAGGCTGGAACGCGCTCTTTGGGAGGTTCTTTGAAATTGATGTTTCAAAAAATAAAAGTGGATTTGATCGGAGGAAAAGGCGAATTTCAGTTTTTGCAAAAAGTAACAGTCAATGATGACGGAAGTATCAACCGAATCGGTGATGACGAAGTTAGCCGAGTAAAAGCGATCAGAAATGATTTGATGAAACCATCTTGCAGAAATATTTTGCTCTTTATTCACGGAATCACAGGGGATACGAATGATATGCCTAAATCTATGGTTTTGGGAAAATATGGCAACAGAAATGTGTTGAGTCAATACGATTTGGTACTCACTTTTGACTACGAAAACCTAAACACCACCATTCAAACCACCGCATCTCAACTCAAAGAAATGCTTTTGCAAATTGGTTTGCGAGCAGGACACCTCAAAAACTTGCACATTGTTTCGCATTCGATGGGCGGTTTGGTTTCCAGATATTTCATAGAAAGCCCAGAACTCAAAGGCAGAGAATTTGTCAAACATTTGGTCATGTTAGGTACGCCAAACAACGGTTCTCCTTGGTCAAAATTGGAAGACATGGTTACTATGGCATTGACTACGGTTTTGAGTAAAGTTAGTTTGGCAGCTTGGGCAGTTGCGCCGCTTACGTTTTTGATCAATAAAATTGATAAAAGTTTGGTTACTTTGGATCAATTAAATCCCGAACACGACTTTTTTAAGGAACTCAACGCCTTTGCCGATCCGCACATTCCCTATTCGATCATTGCAGGAAACAACACTTTGATAGAACGTTTGAAAGACGTTAGCGACAGCGGAATGATGAAAAAAATGTTTAATAAAGTAATCAAAACCAAAGATGTGGCGTTACAATTTTTGTTCAAAGAACCTCACGATATTGCGGTAAGTGTGCAAAGTATTACGCACCCAACGCTTTTCAAAGAACGCGCTGATGTGCATTTTTCGCAAGTTGCTTGCGATCACATGAGTTATTTTGTCGATCCTGCGGGAACTGCGGGTTTGGCAAAAGTCTTGTACGAAAGAGTTTTGAAGGCTTAAAAAATTAGTGAGTTAAACAAAAACAAGTAGCAAAGCATCCTATTTTTGCTACTTGTTTTTTTATTATTTATATCAATGTTCCGCCCGAAACTTCGATTTGTTTATTTACCAATCCACGACTCCTCTCATTACAAGTGCAATTTTAATGAAAATAGCTTCATTGATTTTATTTGAATGTTAAATTTAAAATAATTAAAAAAATATTTTTTAGTACGCAAGTCCGTTGCGTACTAAGGTTTTTAATTGCATCATCAAATAAGGTCAAGGTCAATTTACTTCTAAAACTCTTTGGTGGAAACAAAATTTTCCA
>RDXG01000106.1 GCA_004292785.1 Bacteroidota bacterium | reverse complement strand
ATTCATTCATTTTCTTTATCTTTTTAAAATTTTAACCAATGGACGACTAAATTCTACAATTACGATCAGCACAGCTGTTCCTAAGGAATCACTTTGTTTTTACTTTTTCAGAAATCTTTTTTACAAAGGACTTGTTTAGATGAAATGATAAACCATCGTTATTTTGAAAATAGAAGGCATTTTTGATTTTCTTGGTGATTTTTCTTGTGTACTAACTGTTTAAACACAAAGATCACAAAGAAAACACATGAGATTTCACAAGCCTTGTTTAAAATGAATTTGTCTAAACAAGTTCAAAAATAAAATTTATTTTTACATTTACAAAAAATAATCAAACATTCTCATATTTTTTGATGTTACAGAAATTCTACTTTCGTAGCCTGTATTTTTTTATTTTAATGATTATTTTTTTATGCAAAAAACTCATTTTCAAGCAATTACGCAAACGGCTTTGGCAAAAAAATATGCTTTTGCTTGTTGGAAATTGCCCAAACAAAACCATAAACAATTACTTGTAGATTTTTCTGAACAAACCGAAAAAGTAGAGGCAAATTTGGATCAATTAGGCAAAGGTTTTTTGGTTAGTCCTTTTGTGAGCGCAGAAAAATATTTTATTCAAGCCGATTTTTATTTGGATTCTTTGAAAGAAAAGCCAAAATTTAGCCCAAGAACACAAAATTCTGATGTTTTTTTGTCCAAAAAAGATATTTTTAGCCAAGAAATTACACAAAAATTAGTAAAAAACAAATTTCCACAAAATACTTCCGATTTGCCTGTTTTTGTAGATGATCCAAACTTAGGCAGAGAACATTACATTAATTTGGTAAAAAAAGGCATTGAAAATATAGAAAAAGGTGTTTTTCAAAAAGTGGTTTTGTCCAAATGCAAAACTTTGGATTTGCCCGAAAATTTTGATTTGACCAAAAAGTTTTATGAACTTTGCGATCAATATCCGAATGCTTTTGTGTCTTTGGTATTTTTGCCAAAATTTGGCTTGTGGATTGGTGCTTCGCCCGAAATTTTGATTAGTCAAGACCAAAATCAAGTATTAAAAACCGTAGCTTTGGCGGGAACACAGGCAAATATTGAGGGTACAAACGTGAAAGAAGTGCAATGGTCGCAAAAAGAAATCGAGGAACAGGCGATGGTTTGCCGTTATATTATTAGTTGTTTCAAAAAAATTCGTTTGCGTGAATATGAAGAAACGGGACCAAAAACCGTAAAAGCGGGAAATTTATGGCATTTAAGAACAGATTTTGAAGTAAATATGAAACAAGTAAATTTTCCAAATTTGGCAAGCACCATGCTCGATTTGTTGCATCCAACTTCTGCCGTTTGTGGAACTCCAAAAAATTCTGCCTTAAATTTTATTCTCGAAAACGAAAATTATGATAGAAATTTGTATAGTGGCTATTGGGGAACGGTCAATATTGAAAATGAAAGCCATTTGTTTGTCAATTTGCGTTGCGCACAAATTTGGCAAAAACAAGTTACTTTTTATGCAGGAGCAGGAATTACGCAAGATTCGATCCCAGAAAAAGAATGGACAGAAACGGAAATTAAATGCAATACTTTGCAAAAAATAATTTTAGGAATGTAACACAGACTTTAGTCTGTGATTAAAGATAATAGCGCTTTTACACAGGCTACGAGCCTATGCTACAAATTATCTGTTCAAAAAATAAGTGCTAAATTCAGCCATTTCTTGCAATTCTGTTTCCACATATTTTTGAAATATTTTGTCCCCAACTTGTTTTTGCAATGCTGAAATACCTACATCAATCAGACGGAAACCTGTTTGTGTAAGCAAAATATTGTCAAAAGTCAAACCGCCAATGTTTGATGGTCTTTTCAAATGTTGATGCACAAAACCTGCTTTGTGGAGTTGTTTGAGTTCACCTTCAAAAACTTCGATCCAAAGTTGGCGTATTTCTGTTTCGTAAGCCCTATAATCTAGCGGATAAATGCGTTCCATGACTAACATTTCGGCTTTTATGGCTTCGTTATAATCTAATTTGACAAATTTAACCACCAAATTATTGACAGCATTTGCAAATTGCATTTTTTCGGCTTCGCTACCAATATCTGAACGAGTATCAGAAGTAAATAATTTTCCTACTTCTGTTTCGCTAATCACAATGACCGTATTGTTAGCTCCTGCGGATAGTTTTCTTGGGTATTTCACTTTTTTTTTGCTTTTTTTAATTGCCGACCTACGTCTGACTTTCGTTAATTTTAGAAATAACATTTCTTAGAGAAATGTTATTTCTGATAATTAGTTATTATTGTTATTGTTGTTCCAATTCCAATTATTTGATCCTTTTTCTCTACTGTTGAACCAACCAAATTTGAAAGTTAAATTGACTGCTCCCCCATTCAAATTTGAACCGTCATAATTTTCTGTGGTAGTCCCGCTAACAATTCTGTAACTTGCCGTAGTGGCAATTTTCATGAATCTGGCAACATTCAATTCTACGCCAAATTCGGGTTCAACCACAAACATATTATTTCGTTGGTTGTTATAATTTACGCCTGAAATCTGTGTAAAACTCAAATCCCCCCAACCAATTTTGCTTGCTGCGGTCAAATGAATAACTTTGTTTGGGTTAAAATGATAACCGAGCCAAAAACCACCATGTTTAAATTGCATTCGAGCATCTGAAAAATTAGGCAAATTTACCTTAACGGTGCTGTTCATGCCTGTCCAATAACCGCCAATAAACAAATTTTGGTTGAGTGTAGCCGCAAATCCTCCGCCTGAAAAGACTGCCAAAGCTCCTTCCATTTTTCCAAAACTAATGATCGGTCCGCCAAAAATTCCAAACCTAACTCCACCGCCAAATAAGGTTTGCATCTCTTTTGGATTTTTATCGGTTTTAACTTCTTTGTTATCTTTGTTGCTGTCCTTATTGTCTTGTGCAAAAGCAGCCAAGATATACATAGCTAAAAAGCAGGTAAAAAATATTTTTTTCATCTTTTGAATTTTTTAATTTAGATATAAGATTGTAAAAAATCGAATAAGTTGCTTTTACAGCTAAAAAATTTGCTAAAATTTGGAACTAAGAAAAAATCAGGCGAGAAATTTAGAAAATTAAGCCATCAAAAACTTGATGGCTTTGTTTTTTTATAAAATAAATTGAGCAAGTAAAATTAAAACAATGCCCAAAACAATGGAACTTCCGCCAACGATTCCGAATTTAGGAATCAGCAAACCAATAATTCCCAAAACTACCAAAATGACACCCAAAGTATAAGCAAAACCTTTAATATTGGATTCTGTGCCTCTTTTTTCGGCTTTTTCTACTTTGCGTTTAAGCATTTTGAGTGCGGTTTTTTCTTTCCAACTGATGTTTTCTTGGGCTAATTGCTCATCAATTTTGGCTTTCATTTCTGCATTGGTCAATTTGGCAGGAGTTTGCACTTGCTGCGATTCTGTACCTACGGCAAAAGCGTAAATACTCAATGAAAAAAAGAATAAAAATGTTAATAACTTTTTCATAAAAACGGTTTTGTTTAAAATTCTTTGAAAGAAAAGATTTTTTATTTAATTTTGCAAGCCTTAATATAAAAATATTCATGAAAAAATTGAAATTCCCAATTTTATTGCTTGCTTTAATTGCTATTTTGAACGGGTCTTGTACCAAAAATGTGGTGGAATTGCCTCCGCCCGACTTTGCTACCCTCATCACGCAAGGAACTTTCAAAGGTAGAAAAATTAACGAATCCGATCTTTTGCTTTCCAGAGATATTGAAATCACTGCCAAGGCAGGTGCGAGCAAAAACGAAGTCATTTTTCAAGAAACCGATCCTGTCCAAAAAATTACGATAGAATATCGAGTTAATTTTGGCGTAAATGGCAGAAATGGAACTGAAATTATCATTAATCAGCAACTTATTCGCGTTCCTGCGAGTGCTTCTACGGCAAGTACCATCAAAACTTTTGTTGGTGTTCCTTTAGAAAACGGAAAACCTGAGCAAGGTTTTTATCAAACAGAAGATGCCAACAGAAACCCAATCAACGAAATTTATTTTCGAATGTCTGTTGATAAAATTAATTGGAAATACAGTGTAAAAAAATAGTTTTTCTGTAGCACAGACTTTTTCTGTGTAGGCTGTTCTACACAGAAAAAGTCTGTGCTACATTTTTTCTATCATTTCAATTTCTTCCTGATTCAAATTGTATAATTCGTAAACTAAACGGTCAATTTCTTGGTCGGTTTGCAAAATTTGGGCAGAAATTTCATTCGCTTTCTTACATTCAGACGCAAAATATTCTTCCCATTCCGACTCTTGCGAAAGTGTTAATTTGACTTTTTTCTTTTCCAATTCCTTGATAAAATCTTTG
>RDXG01000230.1 GCA_004292785.1 Bacteroidota bacterium | reverse complement strand
TTTAGCTATTTATTGGATTAATTTTTGATTAATTTCAAAAAGATAGTTTAGTTATAAAAATAAATAAATGTTAAGACAGAATATGCAATAAATCTGTTAGCAATAATATTTCCTAATTTCTAGCTATTTTTTATAAATAAACAAAGTCCTTTCCAAATGCGTTGCCGTTTTGTAATTCAATATTTCTAAATCTGAAAAACCTGCCAATGAGCAAAAATTTGACATTTCTTTTTCGGTTGGCAAATAGGCTTGCAAATTTCCCCATTCCATGTTTACTTCAATAATTTGGTTGCCCATTTGCTGCCCAACATAACGCACTTGTTTGGGAATTTCTACGATCAAAATGCCGTTTTCTTGCATTTGGCTGGCAATATGTTGCATGGTTTCTATTTGTTCCAAAGGCGAATATTCCAAAATTCCCGACCACATCCAAAGCACCACTTCGGGTTTTTCGTTGATCTGAAATTTTTTTAGGTCTTGTTCTTTCAGCAAAACAATGTTTGGAATGTGCATTTTTAGGTAAGCAAGCAATTCGGGGCTGCGTTCCAGAGCAATAATTTTTCCTTGAAAACCTTTTTTTAACAAACCATTGATCACTCTGCCATAACCTGCTCCTAATTCGAGCAAAATTTTGGCATTTTTGATGCGTTCATAAAAACAATCAATATCTGCACCTTTGTCTAAACCAATTAGGCGGGCAAATTCTTGAAAACGAATGAGGTCGATGCGTCTGTAAAAAGCTGCATTTTGGTCGTTCATAAAATAAAAATCTTAGATCAATGGATAAAAAACGTACAATGATACAAAAAAAAATAGATTAGACAAATTTTTTAGGTTTGTCTGATCTATTTATCTTAAATCTACTTCTTCTACTTTTGGATATTTGGATTTATCAAAACTGAAAAAACTATCTTCCAAATCTGTATTTGCTTGAAAATTCTCGATTTGGTAAGTATATTTTCTGCCTGTTTTTTCAAAAATTCGCCAATTTTTGATCATTTTTGTGGCTTTGTCAATGCTCAAACGCACTTTAAAATAATTCAGGTTTTTGTTTTCTGGAGTCAAATCAATGATTTCGCAAAGCGTGTTTCCAACTTTACTTTCTTCAATAAAAAGAAATTTGAAACCTTTTTTGTACATGGAATAAATTTCGGTTGGGCTAGACATTTCTTTGTCTTCTGCTTTTGGATTGGTGATCGTAACCTCGTTTTCGTCTTTGAGATAAGTCCAAACGGTTTTTCCGTTGTTAAAAATCTCTTGTTTTCCCACTTTTAATCGAAATTTATCACCTTTCACAGAGATTGTGCCTTTCACGTTGTCGGTTACTTTTTCGGCATCACTACTTAGTTGGTAGGTAAAATCGGCTTTGTAGCCTTTCATTTTTTTGTATTTGTCACTCATGGCATCTAAAATTGCCTTTGCAGCAGCGTCTTGTGCGAAAATTTGCGAAAAACAGCAAAAAATAGCAAAAAATAACAAAATTGTTTTTTTCATGGTTAAAAAATTTATTTATAAACGTTTTAAAGGCTCGAAATTACTCAAATTTAGATATTTTTTTATATTCTGAAACCCAAAACAGTAATATCGTCAGTTTGTGCATAATCTTGTTTCCAAAAATCTAGGCTATTTTCTAAAAATAACTTTTGCTCTTCCATACTTTGCGTATGAATTTGAGTAAAAAGTTTTCTAAAATTTTGTTTCATAAATTTTTTGCCATATTTTCCGCCAAATTGATCCTGAAAACCATCTGAAAACATATAAAATGTCGTTCCTTCGCCCACAAAAATTTGATGTTTAGTAAAATTTTTGTTTGTTCTTGTTTTCATTCCTTCACCTCCAATAGGAAAAGGGCTTCCTTTTATTTGTTGCAATTCATTATTTTGAACATAAAAAATAGAACTTTTGACCGCAGAAATTTCAACCAAATTCCTATCTGTAATCACTGCAAAAGCCAAATCCATGCTGTTGTGGTTAATGGTATTTTCTTGTTTGAAAACCAAAGACAAATAAGTATCTAGCTGTGTTAAAATTTGTTCGGGGTCTGTTATTTTTTTGAGAAAAATAATTTGGTTAAGCAAATCGTTGGCGATCAAAGACATAAAAGCACCAGGTATGCCATGTCCTGTGCAATCAATTACGGAAATCATACATTGATTATCAAGGCTTGCAAACCAATAAAAATCGCCACTTACCACATCTTTTGGGCGAAAAATGATAAAATGTTCACCAAGACCTTCTTCTATATTGACAGACAAAGGCAAGATTGCGTCCTGAATTCGTTTGGCATAATTTATACTTGACATCAAATTTTTGTAAACTTTATCTAGCTGAATTTTAGAAAAAATCATTTTTTCATTGATTTGTTTAATTTCTTCTAGGTTTTGTTTAAGTTCTTCTTCTGCTGCTTTTAACGCATCATTCTGTTCGAGAACTTTTATATAATTAGACAAATTTTTAACATTGGGTCTAAAAATAAACATTCCCTCCAAAAATAGGATCAGAATCGTAGTAATAGTTAAAACAATTTGTATTTTTTCCAAAAAAAGCACTTTTTGTCCAGACTCTTGGTCATAAATTTCTACAATTTGGTTCATACCTTTCAAAAAAATGCCTTCATTTTCTAAAATATGAGTTAATTCTTGGGCAATAATTTCTTTAAAATTAGTTTTTCCAAAATTTTCGATAATTTTACGAGCCGATTCCAACATGATCTCATGGTTTTGAGAAATTTTTTGAAAGGCAGTTTTTACCGAATCACTGTTAAAATTAGCGGGAATTTGTAGCAAAGAGTCGCCTTTTTGCAAAGCAATATGCGATTTTTTCCAAAGCATAAAAACCTCTTTGAGTTCTTTATGCCTTTTCTTAATTTCTACAGAATCGGTGGAAATGCTCAAAATGAGGAGACATTTGGTCAAACGTTGGCTTAACATTCTTTGTCTGCCTGCAATATTGATCACTCTGCCATCCGATTTTTGATCTTCTAGGAATTGTTTGATAAAATATTGACCAAAAATGACCAATAAGCCTAGCAAAGTAAGCGCAATAAGATAAGCATTACGTAATTTTTTTGCAGGGTCAAAAATACTTGGTTTAGAAATCATAGCTGATGATTTTTTTATTTTACATAGCGTTCAGGGGTTTATGTTTTTTGTGGAAATTTTCAAAAGTAAAGTAATCCAAATTTTATTCCAAAGGCAAATTTTCTCTTACTATTTTTTCTTCAGTTTTGTTCAATTTTAATAAACTAACCAAATGCCGAGCATCGTTGCGGTTTAGCACAAAAACCAAAGCCATAAAACCATACCAAGCGGCATACATTTTGTTGGCGGTAATGAAAAAAACAGCCACAGAAAACAAAGCTCCACCTTCTAAAATTGCCCATTTGATCAGGCTTGCAGACAAAAAACCTTCCATTTTTTTGGATAAAGTTTCTTGTTTGATCGCATCTTTTAAGCGAATTGGGAACAAAAAATAAGCCATCGCCACTTCTGCAACACAAACCAAAGGAACAACGTAGCTAAATATGTCTTCGTTTTGGAAATCGAAAAAAGCCTCTTTTTCCTTGTTTAAATACACAAAAAAGAAGAAAATGATATGTCCGCAAAACATTGCGTAATAAATGATGTTCAGCGTATTGATAAAACTTGCTGTATCTTTGAATTTTGCCATGATTTTTTAGTTTAAAATTTTGTTATTTATCGTTGTTGTAGGCTTCGTAAATGTCGTTTTTCCAAGCCAAAGCGTTTTGTAAATCCTCGTTGTCTTGTGGCAAATTTCTTTGAAAAATGTCGGCTGACTTTTCGATATAAAATTTGGCATTTTTATATTCTGCCGAATAATAATAGTAAATTGCCATCATTGCATAGCAAAATCCCAAATCCAAATGTTTGTTTGGAAACAATTTTTCGCAAATTCGGACATCTCGGAGTTGAAAATAAATTGCTTTTTCGTGATCTCCCAAAAACATATAAATTCTGCCGACCATGTTGGAAAGTTTTGCAATCAAAGCGTGGTCTTCATGCAAAGTTTTGAGCAAATGTTCGCAATAAGGCATATAAAAAAGCCTTGCATGAAGCATTACTGAACTATGAAAAGCGATTCTTTTGCTAAAACCGTCGAGTAAAAGTACCAAATTTTTTGCCCTTACTTTCATGTTTTTTAAGGCAATTTGCTGAATGTTTTCAGGCATTTGGTACATTTTATTTTCTTCTAACAGCCAACCTTTTTGAACCAAAGAATCTAAGGTTTTTTGCAAACCATTGGGGGCATTTAGTTTTTCATAAACAAGTAATTGGAATGTGATGTGCGTCAAGTCCCCGATCATTCTGCGTACTCTGCCAAAAAAAGATTTTGTATAAGTGTTTTCCTGATAACAGTCCAACAAATCATCTACAAAATCTCGCCCTAACAAAAAATATTCAGACAAATTTAGTATTGGTTCTGGTTTTGAAGGCAGAACAGCAAAATATAATACACACTGTTTTTCTTGGCGAGAAAGTTTTTTTATTTCTAATGCTTTCATTCAAATTCAAATGATTCTTACAAATTTAGGAATGATTTTGCAAAAAATCAAACAATTTGTACATAAATGAACATAAGTATTTAGTTTAGATTATTTTTGATAATCAATTTATCCGACACTTTTGAGGTGTCTGATAGTTATGCTCTATTACTTACAAAATACAAATAGATTTAAGATCGATTACTTTCTGCCAATTCCTCAATCAAATTAATTAAAATACTAATATCCGTAATTACGGTTGTGTTGTCTTTGGTTTGAATATCTTGCCCCACCACTTGGCGACCTGTAAGCAATATTTTTGCATTTGGGATCAAGTCTGCAAGTTTATCCACATAATTTTGGATTTGGTCTTGTGAAGGCGTGGTAGTAATGATGGCAAATAAATAATCTGCTTTATGAGTTTCATAAACCGAATACAAATCGTGCATGGGCATATTTTGTCCCAAATAAAATACTTGATGCCCTCTTGATTTGATCAAATAATAGGCAAATAACAAACTTAGTTCATGAAGTTCGCCTTCGGGCAAAAAAAGTAGGAATTTGCGCGCATTTTTGGAAAGACAATCCGTAGAGGAAATTGCCTGAATAACTTTTTGGCGAATAAGATTACTAATGAAATGTTCTTGGGCGGGATTAACTGCATTCGCAATCCACAAAGTACCAACTCTAGAAAAAAAAGGATAAATAATTTTGATCATGGTTTGTTCGAAACCAAATTCTGTAATATTTTTGGACATGATTTGATCAAAATATTGTTCGTTCAAATCTAGCATCGCAATGGTTAGAGCGCCAATTTGGTCTTCAAAGGAACTGCGTTTTTCGATGGTTTCCATCACACAATTACAAACTTCATTCGAAGACATTTTTGCTATCTTCGATATTTTGTATCCATGATTGTTTAGCAAAGATACATTGAGCATCAATTTCAAATCTTCACTTCCATAGGTTCGGATGTTTGTGTCCGTTCTTTCAGGCGTAATGAGGTTGTATCGTTGCTCCCACATTCGGATGGTATGGGCTTTAATTCCTGTCAAATTCTCTAAATCTTTAATCGAATAATGGCTCATGTCAGTAAATGTTTTGGTGTGCTAAAATTACATGAACTATAATGATTAATTCGATTTTTTGTTTAAAGAAATCAAAAAAAGATTAAACATTTTTTTTGTTAAAGATTAAAATGAGTTTATTTTAATGCCAACAACAGTGATATCATCTGTTTGATCGCTTTTATTTTTCCACTCAACAAATGTTTTTTCTAAAATATATTTTTGTTCTTTCATATTATCGATGTGAATATTGTCTAATAGTTCTTTGAAGGCTTTACTCATAAATTTTCTGCCTTCTTTGCCTCCAAATTGGTCTTGATAACCATCAGAAGACATATAAAAAACTACTTCCTGAACCATTTTGTCTAGTTCTATAATATGTGTAGTAAAACTTTCTTCTTTGCCAATTTTTTTTCCACCAATAGAAAAGGAATTTCCTTTAATTTTAAATAATTGATGGTCTTGTACATAAATTAATGGTATTTTAGCACCAGAATATGCAATTTGGTTCTCTTTTTTATCAATTTGAACCAAACAAATATCCATGCCGTCATTGGTTTTGGTGCTATTTTGTTTCAAAATTTGACGTACATGAATGTCTAACAAAGTCAATATTTGATTAGGCATTAAGTCTTTCTGATCACTGACAATTTTATCCAAAGATTCTCTGCCAATCATACTCATCAAAGCACCAGGAACGCCATGACCTGTACAATCCACAACTGCAAGCATGGTTGTGTTACCTTCAAGATGAAGCCAATAAAAATCACCTGAAACAATATTTTTGGGTTCATAAATAATAAAAAAATTGTCTTTACCAAAAACGTTTTCAAAATCTTCTTCCAAAGGTAAAATTGCCATCTGAATTCGTTTGGCATAATTGATACTGTCGGTAATATTGTTATTTTTTTGTAATATTTCTTGCCTTTGTTTATTAATAATATCCAAATTGATGGTAAGTTCTTCGTTTGCCTGAAAAAGTTCTTCGTTTTTTTCTGTAATTTGATTTTTTTGCAACACTAGCTGTTCATTGATTATCACACTTTTACGATAATTTTTCCACAACAGAAAAGCAATAATACTCATAGCCAAAAATATCAGAAGGGCAATATTAAGTTTAAAACTATTGCTTTGATCTTGAATGGTTTTGTCTTTGTAAAGTAAATCTATTTGGGCTTCTTTTTTTTCTAAATCATAAGCAGATTGTAAATTTGCAGAAATTTTACTTTTTTCCATGTTAAACAAACTATCTTTAAGTTGTGTTCCCATTTTATGAAACAGAAATGCCTGCGCGATATTGTTTTCATAGTCATAACATTTGGACAAAATGAAATAAATATCTTGTAATTCGTTGGGCAAATTATAAATTTCTGAAAGTTTTTCGGCTTGTTCTGCGTGCTTTTTGGCTATTTCTACACTATTTAGAGATAATTGTAATTGAGCCAAAGCAATTAAGGTATAAACTGTTCCTTTGCCGTCTTTAAGCGAGTCTCGCAACGCCAACACTTGCTCGTATATTTTTAACGCTTCTTGTTTTTTATTTTGTTGGACATAAATACTTGCAATATTGTTCAAATCGATGGCTCTGCCGTAATGATATTTAAGAATATTGTCCATTTTATAGGCATTTTGGAAATATTCTAAGGCTTTTTCGTATTCTTTTTTAAAGCGATACATTTTGCCAATATTGTTCAAACTTTGTGCTATTCCCTGATGATCGTTATATTTTTCTCTAATTTTTAAGGCTTTTTCGTGATATTCTAATGCCAAAACTTTGTTGTCTTGTTGGTCATAAACAGTTGCAATATAATTGTAAGTTTGTGCTACTCCCAACTGGTCTCCACATTTTTCGCGCACTTTTAAGGCTTCCAAAAAATATTGTAGGGCTTTTTTGTAATCGCTTTGTGTCAAATAAACCCTGCCTAACATATTCAAAATCATACCTTTAACATATTTTTCTGGAATTTGATCGGAATAAGTAAGAGCTTGTTTGCAATAATAAATGGCTTGATTATAGTTATCCAAAAACAAAAAAGCACCCGCCACATCAAGAAAAGACAAAGCAAACCCTTTTATATAATTTAGTTTTTTGGAAAGCTCCAAATTTTGCTCCGCTAACAGCATAGAAGAATCGGGCTTAAAACCTCGATAAAAATAGGATAGTTCGGACAAACGCATCACTTTATTGCTGTCCTCGATTCCTTTTTTTATCAAATTTTGTAAACTGTCAATGGTTTTGGGAATACTTTGCTGCGCAAAAAGCATATTATAAAACCAACAAAACAAGATTAGTAAACCAATTTTTTTCATTTCCAAACATACCTTTTTTTTTTCTTATTACAAATTTATTAATAAAAAATTAATATTTTTTTCTCAAAATAAATAAACCAAAAAAAGTTAAAGCACCATTGACCAGCAGCAACTCAAAACCAAATTTATAACCGTTCAATAATTCTACAGAATATTTGTCCAAGAAAAAACACAAAATCGGGGAAACAATGCAAATAAAAGGCACAAAACGATCCTTGACTTTCCAAGAAGTATAAAGTCCAAAAGTAAACAAACCCAAAAGAGGTCCATAAGTATAACTTGCCAAGACAAAAACAGCTTTAATTACATTGCTTTCGTTAAAAATATCAAACAAGACGATCACCAAAAGCATGACAAAAGTCATGAAAACATGAACTTTCATTCGTAAATTTTTTTGTTCTGATTCAGGTTTTTCGTCAATTTTGAGTATATCCACACAAAAAGAAGTTGTCAAAGCCGTCAAAGCCGAGTCTGCACTCGAATAAGCCGCCGCCACTACACCAACCACAAACAAAATTCCCACTATTGTACCCAAATGATCTTTGGCAAGCATGGGATACATTTCATCGGATTTTAGAGGCAAATCAATGCTATTTTTTTGGGCATACAAATACAACATTGCCCCCAAAGAAAGGAAAATAACATTCACAAAAGCAATAATTACGCTTAAAGAAAACATATTTTTTTGCGAATCGGCTAAGGTTTTGCAAGTCAAGTTTTTTTGCATCATGTCTTGATCTAGTCCTGTCATGACAATTGTAATAAATGCTCCAGAAATGAATTGTTTTATAAAAAATTTGCTGTCTTTCCAATCCCAAAAAAATATTTGTGAATAATCGCTTTCAATAATTGTTTTTGGAATATCCAAATAGGAAATATCCATTTTTTGGCTTAAAACCAAGATCGTAGCCACTACTGCCGCCAACATAAAAGTCGTTTGCAAGGTATCTGTCCAAACAATGGTTTGTATGCCTCCTCTGAATGTATAAAGCCAAATTAAGCCTAAGGTAATGGCAACTGTAACAAAAAAAGGTACTTCTAAGGCATCAAAAAGAAATAATTGCAAAACAACCGCTGCCAAATATAAGCGAGCCGAAGCTCCGAGCATTTTGGAAAGTAAGAAAAAAGCAGTTCCTGTTTGATGCGACCAAAATCCAAATCTTTGTGTAAGGTATGTATAAATTGACAACAAATTTAGCCGATAATACAAAGGCAGAAGCACTTTTGCAATGACTACATACCCAAGCACATAGCCAAAAACTACCGCCATATAACTAAATTGACTTTCTTTAACCCAAGCAGGCACAGAAATAAAAGTAACCCCAGAAAGCGATGCCCCAATCATTCCGTAAGCCACCAAATACCAACTAGATTGGCGGTTTGCCATAAAAAAATTGGCATTACTTACATTTTTTGATGTAAAATAAGACGTAATGAGCAATAAACTAAAATAAACTGCCAAAATAGAAAAAACCAGTATCGGACTCATAGAATAATTTTTTATAATGTACTTGTTTGGATAAATTTAGCAAAAATAACCACGTTTTAAAACTTGACAAGGTTTATTTTTCTTCTTTTTTGGCATTGGTTTTTCCAATTTTTACCAAATAAAAAACTTTTCGCCTTTTGTTTTCTTTGTCCGTAATTTCGTGGAATCCGTATATCAAAAAGTAGTTTTTGTACCAAAAAATTATTTTTTCGCGTTCAGCATATTCTACTCTTTCGTGTTTGTCAAGCAATTTTGGCTCGAATTTTTGCAAACTATCCAAAGTAAAATTGCCATAACTGCGTTTGAGCAACAAATTTTGATCCTGCCAATGCAACATGGTTATAGAATCTTGGCTAAAAATATTTTGTAAAACAGGCGAAAGTTCAACATATTTCAATTTTTGATAATCAAAATCGTTATCCCAAAGCAATTTTCCTGTCTTGTCAAAACCACAAATTACTGCACTTTTGTAGGCGTACAAAGCCTTTCCTTCATAAATAGCCTTTTGATGTTGATCCATGCCTAGTGTTTTGTAAAAACGATCTGCGCCACTCATTTTACTTTCATTTATTGTCCTCTGCATCGTCTGAGCAGGATTAAGTTCATAGCCTGCAAGATCAGTTACATAAAGTTCAGCAGTCAAATAAATTCTATCCTCTTTAATTTCCAAATCGTGCAAAAATACATCTTCTTCATGAATAAAAACTTTGCCTTTTTGCTCTTTATTTTTGACTTTTTCCAACAATTTTTCCTTTCCTTTTTCGCCCAAATGGTTAAAAAAATTGTTCAAAGAACTAAAATCATAGAAATAAGTAAAATTTTCTTCTGCATTCGAAAAACGACTTACATAAAATCCCTGCGCCTTGTCGCGTTTGCCCAAAGCATAAGTTCCAAATAAATATAACTCTTCAGAATTTGGCACAAAAGTTTTAAAAGCTAAAAAACTGTGTTCATTATTCCCTTTTTTTACCCATTTGTTCAGAAGTTTGCCGTTTAGATCGTAGCTATAAAAAAATAAATCTGAATTAGAATTACTTTTTTCGGAAGTAATGACAAGCACCGACTCCTTTTTTTGATCAACTATCAAAGTGTTTAAACTAACTTTTTCCTGCCAAATGGAAGGCAAAACTTTGGGCGATCTGCTATTTTTGTAGTCATATTGCAAAACTACGGTCATATTATCAACCGTTCCGCCCAAAAATAAGATTCCGTTGGCAACTTCAAAATGGCTGATGTCTATTTCTAGCAATTTTTTGTAGTTGAGCAAACTTATCAAACCGTTTTGCAAATTGATTTTGATAATGTTATAATCGTTTTTCTTGTTTTTGATCAAAAAAAACAAATCATCGCCATCTAAACAATGTTTTTGCATGATCGCCAAATAACCAACCGAAATAGTAGCTGTCCAAATTGGATTTAGCGCGCTGTCGTATTTGCTAAAAATAATTTCTTTTTCTGTGGAAGTTAGTTCGGTTTCTTGACTTTCAAGCATCAAAAGTATGCCTTTTTCAGAAGAATGAACAAGGCTATAATTAGCCCCAACGACCTTCGAAAATGGAATTTCTGCTCTTTTTAGCATATTTATTTGTGCAAAAAGTAGGTGATTTAACAAAAAAAAGTATATTAAAAAAAGTGTTTTCATTGTATTTTATGTATTTTATTTTTCTTCTTTTTTGGCATTGGTTTTTCCAATTTTTGCCAAATAAAAAACTTTTCGCCTTTGTTGTTTTTCCTCGTCTTTGATGTCTTGGATTCCGTGCATCAAAAAATAATTTCCGTACCAAAAATCAATGTTTTCGTCTTCACTATCTTTCAAATCTTCGCCTTCTGCGATCAATTTTGGCTCAAATTTCTGCAAACTATCTATTGCAAAACTGTTTTTAGTTTGTTTAAAAAGTATTTTTTTGTCTTGCAAATGCAACATCGTGATCGAATCTTGTTGAAAACCTGTTTGCAAAATGGGCATTAATTGCGGATAATTTAGGTTTTCAAATTCAAAACTGTTGTCCCAAAGCAACTTTCCTGTCTTGTCAAAGCCACAAACTACCGAATTTTTGTAACGATACACAAAATTTTGCCGTCTGCTTGGGGTACTGAACAATGAGGAATATGGCTGATAAGACCTTAAACCTGACATCCCTCGATAAATAAGGTTAGAATTTGCCAAAGAAGAAGGATAAGCTGAATTTGTGCTATTGTCTTGAACAGAACTTGTGTAAGACTCTGCGGTCAAATAAATTTTGTCCTCACCAAATACCAAATCGTGCAAAAATAATTGCTGATCGTGAATAAAAGTTTTGCCTTTATTTTGCCTTTTTTTGATTTTTTCGAACATATTATTTTTCCTTTTTTCGCCCAAATAATTGAAAAAATTGTTCAAATAACTAAAATCATAAAAATAAACGTAACTTTCTTCTTTGTTAAAAAAACGATTTACATAAAAACCTTGTGCTTTGCTTCGGTTTCCTAAGGCATAAGTTCCAAACAAATATTGCTCTTGCGAATTTGGCGCAAACATTTTGAAAGTCAAAAAAGCCTGTTCATCACTACTTTTTTTGATCCATTTGTTGATCAATTTGCCTTCCAAATCATAGACATTAAAATATAAATCGGGATTGGTATTATTTTTTTCTGTCATAAACACGCAAACCGATTCCCTTTTTTGGTCAATAACTAAAGCGTTCAAATTTGCTTTTACCTGAAAAATAGAAGAAAGCACTTTTGGCACAGAACTATTTTTGTAGTCATATTGCAAAACCACAGGCATATTATCAACCATTCCGCCTAAAAACAAGACTCCCTGTGCAGCTTCGAAGCCTGTGATTTTCAAATCCATGATTTTTTCGAAAGGCACAATTTCCATCAAACCTGTTTCCAAATTGATTTTCAAAATGTCGTATTCAAATTCTTCACGGTAAATGAGGTAATACAAATCGTTGTTATCCAAACAATGTTGTTGCATTACAGACGCATATTTGATGGAAATAAAACCAGACCAAAGCCTATTTAAAGCGGTATCATATTTGGTAAATAAAACTTCACGCTTAGAATTTCGCAAACTTTCTTCGCTTTCTAGCATCAAAAACAAGCCTTTTTCAGACAAATGCACAAATTTGTAATTTGAACCAATGGCTTTTATAACAGGCAGTTCCTGTTTTTTGATGACCTCTAATTGTGCAAAAAGCAAGTTGGACAACAGAAAAAAATAAATGACAAAAAATATTTTCATATTTGATAATTTTTTATAAATTTTGAAACAAAATAAAAATCAAAAAAAACTTATTCAGTCAGACAATTTTACAACAAAAAATTTCTGTTTGCAAAATTTGAACACTTTTAAAAAACTCATTCAGTCAGACATTTGTCGGACAATTTTACAGCAAAAAATTTCTGTTAAAAAACTCATTCAGTCAGACCTTTGTCAGACAATTTTACAGCAAAAAATTTCTGTCTGCAAAATTTGAACACTTACAAAGACAACAATAAACCGCTATACGTTTCTATAATTTCTAAAAATAAAAAAAATTAATAAATTTGATGCTTAAAAATAAAATCTATTTTATTACATTTATAAAAATAGAAAATTTATCCATAAATGTTATGAAAATCTTGTTGATCTTTTTATTTGTTGCTTACTCAATGTCCGTTTTCGGACAGAAAAAAGAGGATAAAGCCTTAATTAAAGAATGGAAAAAAAAGAAAAAAGCCTTGCATCCGCTAGAATTTAAGAAAATAGTGGAAAAATATGACAGTTTGAGCCGAATCAGGGTCAAATTAAGCAGAGAAATAGAAAAAGTTGGCTTGGCTTTGGAAGAACAAGACAAAATCAATCAACAGTTTTCTAGCCAAACCGATTCTATTCGTTCAGAACGAACAGGGCGAAATGTGCAATCCGAAACTGATGAAATGGACGTGGCAGACAATTCAGAATTTGAAAAAGGTGTTGTTTTTAAGGTTCAAATTGGCGGAAATGAAAATATGAACAAGGAATTTTTTAAACAAAATTCTAAAAATTATATGGTAGAAACCGACCAAAACGGAATGTATAGCTATACTTTGGGCTATTTCAGAAAATACTGGGACGCTGATAATTTTAAAAGCAAATTACGAAAAATGGGTTTGAAAGACGCAAAAGTTTCTGCTTACAAAGACAACAAAAAAGTAGAAATTACTGACGTAATTTATCAAAGTCAAACAGCTGCCCCAAAAGAATAAATTTAATCTGTTCAAACTTGACTTAGGTTTGACTCTTTTTAGCAAAAAAAATGCGTAGAAAATTAGCAAAATTTGAGGAAAATAAACAAAATCCTTACATTCTTGAACCCGAAAAACCCATTTATGAAACCATTAAAGGGAATTGGCAAAAAGAATTTTTCAAAAACCAACAACCGATCACGCTAGAATTGGCTTGTGGCGCAGGAGAATATACAACAGGTTTGGGCGGTATTTTTCCAGACCGAAATTTTATTGGCGTCGACATCAAAGGCGATCGAATTTGGCAAGGAATTGAAAATGCAACGAACAAAAATCTAAAAAATGTTGGTTTTTTAAGAACCAAAATACATTTCATTGAAAAATTCTTTGAAAAAGGCGAAGTAGATCAAATTTGGATCGTTTTTCCTGATCCGCAGTTGCAAACCAACCGAGTGCGCAGAAGGCTAACCAATCCTGTTTTTTTGGAAAAATACAGAAATATTTGCACAGAAAATGCCCAAATTCACTTAAAAACCGACAATTTGCCTTTTTTTAATTATACTTTGGAAGTTTTAAAAGATCAGAAAATAACAGATTTGGTTTACACTCACGACTTGTATCAATCTGTGATGTTAGCCGATCATTTTGGGATTCAAACGCGCTATGAAAAGCATTTTATGGCAAAAGGTTTTAAGATTAACTATTTGAATTTCAGGTTTTTAAAATAAAAAATGACATTGCAAGATGCAATGTCATTTTTGGCTCAATCACACATGAAAAAACTAATCTACTTGTAATCTCTTTTACTCAAAATTTATCTTAAAATCCCTAAACCAATTTGGTTTAGTTCTCATTTTTCTCTCAAAACTTAAAATAACAAACCTAATTCAAACATTCATTTCTGGGTAGGAAATACAAATTAAATTAGGTTTGTTATTTCCAAATCTAAATTTCGTAAACTTCTGGGTAGGAATGTTTTACAAAAAAAATAGATTTTTATTCAAATATTTATCTAAAACTGGCAAGCCTATTATGATGTATAACTTCTGGGTAGGAACGTTTTACAAAGTATTGGCTTGCCAAATGATATGCTATTAAAAATTAATTAATTTGACACACTAACATTTAGTCAAACAGTATGCCAAAATATGTAAACTGTTGATTATTAATATTTTAGCAAATAAACAAAAAATACAAAAACAATGAATGTACGTTTTTAGCAAAAAAACTGTTCACATACGAACAACCTGATCAAATTGTTTTATATTTAAGAATTTTATTTTTAACCTTATGGAAATTATAAAATATGCCACAGTTTTTGGGCTAAGTATGCTCAAATTTATTTTGGGAATCCTTACAGGAACGTCTTTGGGCTTCAATATTGGGCTAACAGCTTTGCTTACAGTAGCAGGAATGATGGCAACCGTAGTCATATTAACTTTTTTAGGAAATGAGTTCAGACAAAAAATAAAAGCAAAATTTGGAAAAAACAAAAAGCTATTTACTTCAAAAAACAGAAAAATAGTAAGAGTTTGGCAAAAATATGGCATTTTTGGAGTTGCTTTTCTTACTCCGCTTTTGTTTAGTCCTATCGTTGGAACATTGATTGCGGTAAGTTTTGGCGAAAAAAAACATAAAATATTGATTTATATGCTTTTAAGTGCCGTTTTTTGGGGATTAATTTTATCTGTATTTATCCATTTTTTTGGAGAGAAACTATTTAATTTTTAGCATTTTTTATCAAAAAAACATCAAAATCTTACATTTTATGCTAATAGAACAAGTTTTTAGTCAAATTTTTTTAGAACAAAACGTAAAACTTTACGTTAGCAGAAACGATTTGGTACATCCTTTTATTCAAGGCAATAAATGGTATAAATTGATGCCAAATTTAGCACAAGCTCGTTTAGAACAAAAAAATACCTTAGTTACTTTTGGCGGTGCGTTTTCTAATCATATTTTTGCAACTGCAAGCGCAGGCAAAGAGTTTGGTTTTCAGACCATTGGCATCATCAGAGGCGAAAAAACATTGCCATTAAATCCTGTCTTGGCGCACGCACAAAATTGTGGAATGAAATTGGTTTACATCAGCCGAAGCGAGTATAGAAACAAAAAAAACGAAGACTTCCTAGAAAAATTAAAACAAAATTTTGGAGATATTTACCTTGTTCCTGAAGGCGGCGCAAACGAATTAGGAATGAAAGGTTGTATGCAGATGGTTAGCGAACTTGCTGATTATCAATATGTTTGCTGTGCTTGTGGCACAGGAACGATGTTAGCGGGAATCAGGGCAAAATTACCAGAAAATATAAAAATTATTGGTTTTTCTGCTTTAAAAGGCAATTTTTTAGAACAAGAAATTACAAATAAATTAGCCCATATTAACCAAGACAAAAAATTTACAATTAGCTATGACTATCATTTTGGCGGTTATGCCAAAAAAACTATCATTTTAGAGCATTTTATTGAACAATTTTATACGGCGCATCATATTCCCTTAGAACCAATTTATACAGGAAAAATGATGTTTGGTATCGTTGATTTAATAAAAAAAGGTTTTTTTGCAGCAGAAAGTAAAATTTTAGCCATTCATTCTGGCGGCATCAAACCTTTATATAACTTCTAATACACCGTTTATTAAGTTTTTAAAAAATATTTTATGAATATTTTGGTGGCAGACGATCAAAAAAGTTATTCGAATGCAATCGCAATGATACTAAATCCTTACGCCAAATTTATTGCAGAAGCGTACAATACACAAGAACTTTTTGTACTGATCGAACAAGTTAAATTTGATATTTTGTTGTTGGATTATAGTTTTCCGCATTTGAACGGAATAGAAACTGTAAAAAATATTAAAATGGTTGCTCCAGAGCTTAAAATTTTGAGTGTATCCATGTTTAAAGACAAAAACATTATTCAAAAGCTATTGGACGCAGGAGTACGTGGTTATTTTTGCAAAGATAGTGAATTGGACAAACTCATTATAGGTATTAGTGCAATTATGTTAGGCAACATTTACCTTGATGATCAGGTAATTAATATTCTTCACGGAGAAAGTACAAAGGCAAATGGGCTGCTCGTTGAAAGAGAATTGGATATTTTGAAACTAAAAATGGAAGGATTTAGTGGAAAAGAAATTGCAGACAAATTATGCCTTACTACTAGCACTATCGATTATCATTGCAAAAATATGATTGAAAAAACAAATTGCAGAAATATAAATCAACTTATTCGTTTGGCAACTTTAAATTGTTGGATTTGATATAAAAAAAAACATTTGTCAAATAAAATTGACAAATGCTTTTTTATGAAGGGAAATTATCTTTATATTTTTTACCTTTTTTGGCTTCTCCCCACTCTTTTTGTGTACAGATACAAGCCTCTAATTCTTTGGTAAGTTGCTCTTTGTCAATGTGTTGCCCAATCAAAACAATTTCAACCATTCTGTCCCCAAATTCTTTGTCCCAACGGCTTTCAATGAGTTCTCTATTTTCTACAAAAGCTCCATACATCATTCGGTCTGCAAAAGGCATACTCGCCCACCAAACTCCCGCTTTTTCGGCGCGCATCGAGCCTCCAGCTTGACTCCAATTCAAAGCGTCATCTTTTCGAGAAGCCAACCAAAACAAACCCTTACTACGAATAACGCTTGCGTGCCAACTATTGGTAATATAATTCCAAAAACGTTCAGGGTGAAATGGCTTTTTACTACGAAAAACAAAAGAACTCAAACCATATTCTTCGGTTTCAGGCGTGTGCTGTCCTCCTTTTTCGAGTTCTTGAATCCAACCTGCTGAACGCGCCGCCTTATTGAAATCAAAAGATTTTGTATTTAAAATTTGAGAGGGTTCTACTTTCCCAAAAGAAGACAAAATAAATTTAGCTTCAGGATTTAATTTCTTTAAAATTGCCTTTAATTCGTTTAGTTCCGCACCACTGACCAAATCTGCTTTATTAATCACAATTACATTGGCAAACTCTACTTGGTCGGTTAATAAATTAACAATGGTTCGCTGATCTGTCCCGTCTTCATTCAATTTTCGGCTGTGAACAGTGTCTTGTGTGCAAAAATCTTTCAAAAAGTTGATGGCATCAACCACAGTAACCATCGTGTCCAAAGTAGTAAATTTAGACAAATCAATATTTTTTTCTTGATCTACAAAAGAAAAAGTTTGTGCCACAGGCACAGGTTCAGAAATACCTGTACTTTCGATCAACAAATAATCAAAGCGATTTTCCTTTGCCAAACGTTCTACTTCAAGCATCAAATCTTCACGTAAAGTGCAACAAATACAACCATTCGACATTTCTACTAATCTTTCTTCGGTGCGTGAAAGCGTATTTTCATTTCTGACCAATTGTGCATCTATGTTCACTTCCGACATATCATTCACAATTACTGCTACTTTCAGCCCTTCTTTATTATGCAATATGTGATTGAGCAAAGTAGTTTTTCCTGCTCCCAAAAAACCACTAAGAACCGTTACAGGCAATTTTTTTGTTTGTGTCATTTTTACATTTTTTTTATTATAATATGCAACTATGTTGCAAATATAAAAATAATTTCTCAAAAACAAAAAAAATCATTAATTTCTATGCTATATGCACAAAAATTTACCAAATCAGAACCGTGTACTTTCGTTTTCAGCTGCTGTTAAATATTTTTATCACTACCCAAAAAAATAAAGTAAACTTTTGCACGAAACAGATTTAAAAAACTTTGACTCGCAAAAAAAATATTTCTTCAAATACTTATTCCTTTACTTTTTTTGTTTACATTTGATCAAATCAAAAACGCATAAAAATTCATGTACAACGAACCCATGTTAAAAGACAACGCCCTCGCAGGAAAAACCATTTTGGTTACAGGTGGCGGCACAGGTTTAGGCAAATCGATGAGCAAATATTTTCTCGAATTGGGAGCAAATGTGATCATTGCCAGCCGAAAATTAGACGTTTTGCAAGCCACAGCCGACGAATTGGCACAAGCCACAGGCGGAAATATTTTGGCAGTTGCTTGCGATGTCAGAAATTATCAGGAAGTTGAAAACGTCATTGCACAAGGCGTAGCCAAATTTGGCAAAATCGATGTCTTGTTAAACAATGCGGCAGGCAATTTTATCAGCCCAACAGAACGTTTATCTCATAAAGCCTTTGACACGGTGATTGGCATTGTGTTGCAAGGAACGTATAATTTTACGCTTGCTTTGGGCAAATATTGGATCGACCAAAAACTAAAAGGAAACATTTTGAGCATCGTAACCACTTACGCATGGACAGGTTCTGCTTATGTTGTGCCTTCGGCTTGCGCAAAAGCAGGCGTACTTGCCATGACTCGATCTTTAGCGGTAGAATGGGCAAAATACGGGATTCGTTCTAATGCCATTGCCCCAGGTCCCTTTCCAACAAAAGGAGCATGGGACAGACTTTTCCCAGAAGATCTGCGTGGAAAGCTCGATCCTGCCAACAAAGTACCTTTGAAAAGAGTTGGTGAACATCAAGAATTGGCAAATTTGGCGGGTTATTTGGTTTCTGATTTTAGTTCGTATGATCGAAAAATCGGTGAGAAGTGCGAATAAAAAAGAGTAAAAAATAACTCAAACCTTCAAGGTTTTTAAAACTTTGAAGGTTTTGATATAAATTTTCCACAAAAAAAAAGTCCCAGCAAAGCCGAAACCATTTTTCGAGTAAATATGAAAATGAAAAATCTTTAAAATTAATTTTAAATTTTGTTTAAGAACGGCTTTTGTACCATTCAGCCAAGACAGGACTCAATTCTTTTTGCGATCTTGCGCCTACAAAAACGCCAATATGTCCGCCGGGAAATTCGTATAATTGTTTATCTTCTGATCCAATATAATCATTAATTGGTTTGGTAGCAGAAGGCGGAACGATGTGATCTTCAGCTGCGTAGATGGTAATGACAGGCATAGTAACATTTTTTAGGTTTACTTTTTCGCCGTCGAGTTCTAATTCGCCTTTGATCAATTTATTATTTTGGTATAAATCTTTGATAAATTGTCGGTAACATTCGCCTGCCAAATTAGGTGTATCACTAACCCATTTTTCCATTCTCAAAAAGTTCATGAGTTTGGCGTTGTCATCAAAAACATTTGCAATTCCGTTGTATTTGCGAGTTTTACCTAATGGTTTGAGCATATCGAAGGCAGAATCTAAGAATTTACCAGGAATTACGCCGCCGTGTCCATCTACAATTTTATCAACATCTAAATATTTTGACCATCTAAAAAGCAAACCATCATTGACACTAAAATCTACAGGAGTTACCAAAGTTGATAAGTTTTTTACTTTTTCTGGATGCAAAGCAGAATAAATCAAAGAGAAAGTTCCTCCTTGACAAACTCCTAGCAAGTTTACTTTCGGAATGCTGTGCGCTTTTCTGATAAAATCTACCGAATTATCCACATAACCGTTGATATAATCGTTCAAACTTAGGTAACGTTGCGCCGAATTTACTTGTCCCCAATCAATTAAATACACGTCCAAACCCTGTGAAAGCAATTTGCGAATCAAGCTGCGATCTGGCTGCAAATCCATCATTTGATAGGTATTTACCAAAGCATAGACAATCAAAACGGGAACTTTGCAAGTTATATTGTCATTTTGATAGCGATAAAGTTTCATGTTGTCCTCTTGCCAAACCAAGTGTTTTTCGGCAGTAGCAATGTCCACAGATTCAACTTCTGACAACATTTTAAAACTTTTAGACAACTTTTCGCTGGTTTCAACAAACTCTTTATTGAGTGCTTCAAAAGGATTTTCCATATTTTTGAATTGGTTTTGTGCAATATATGATTATAAATGCAAAATTCGTAAATTTTAAATGATTTATTGCAAAAAATGAAAAAATTTATTTAAAATTATAGGTATTACTATTTAGAGATCATAATCAATTAAATCATTATAAATCAATAGTTTATGATTTAACATTCGCAAAATCAGCTTTTCAACAAATGCTATCAGAAAAACTCCTCCGTTAAAAATTCTATTTTAGGTTCGGATTTTTCCTGTGCTAAATGAGTAGATTTTTTTTTCAAAAGCAAATAGCCACGCCATTGATATAGCTTTTATCGACCTCTATATTGCTTGTTTTTTAATAGATTTGGGCTGTAAACAGTAATACCTATTTTTTTTACTAACTAGAGAAAATAAATGAATTTACATTATTTCACTGCCATAACTCATTGATAATCAAAATATCCGACACCTTTAAGGTGATCGGATAATTATTTTGTTTTATTTAACCAAATTTTTTGCTTTGGATTAGTAAAAATTTACTCAAATTTCGTACTTCTTTTTTGCATTTTTGCTTGCATGGCTTCTGTCAAATCTGCGGAAATAAGCATTCCTGCGTTCCAAGTAGCAATGTAATTCAAACCGTCTGCCACGCTGTGATCTCTGGTATAATTGAGCATTTCCTTCGTTCCCCTGACCGAAAGCGGTGAATATGAGGCAATAGACTCGGCAATTTTTTTGACATTTTCCAACATCAATTCTTTGTCGGCATAACAATTATTAACCAACCCTATTTTTTCTGCTTCTTTTCCGCCTACATTTCTGCCTGTAAATGCCATTTCTCTAGCGATTCCGCTGGCAATAATTTTGGGTAATCTTTGTAAAGTTCCCAAATCTGCCACCATGCCCATTTCTATTTCTTTGACACAAAAAAAGGCATCTTCGCTGCAATAACGCATATCACAAGCCAAAATAATGTCTACTCCCCCGCCAATACAACCGCCATGAATGGCTGCCAAAACAGGTTTTTTGCAATCTTCGATGGCGTTGACGGTGGCTTGCAAATCCAAAATAAATTTTCGTAATTGTTCAGCTTTTCTGCCGTTGCAAGTTGAAGTAAGTTGCTGCTGCAAACTCATTAAAACGGTCAAATCTATGCCTGAACAAAAATGTTTGCCTTCTGCGGACAAAACAATCACTCGAACTTCTGGATTGTTGTCTAAATCCTGAAAAATTTGTTTCATATCCGCCCATGTTTGTAAGTCAAAAGCGTTTGCTTTATCGGCTCTGTTGATGCTTACATGGGCAATATGTTGTTCTGTTTTTACTAAAAATCTTGTGTTTTCCATGTTAAATTTTTTGTTTTTGACGTTTGGCAAGCTCATTCGACCATTGCCAACGTCTGACCGTTGCCAAATTTTTATAAATCCAATTTTCCTGTAATATTTTTGGTTTTGATTTTTGCCTTTTTCAAAACTTCAATGCTGTTATTGGTTGGTAAAGCAAGGCGTTTGCCTGCAAAAAAATCATCTACACTAATTACCTCAATTTTAGGATAACTATGCCCAAACATTTTGCTTTGATAAATGCCATATCTACCCGAATCTTTAACCAAATTTGGCATCGGATAAAGGGTTAGTAAATAGCCAATAACGGCTTTTTCGCGCTCCATTGTGCCAACCAAATCTCTGATTACGTTTGTAGACAGTGTTTTGCCCGATTTCACAGAAAAGATTATTTTCTTTAAATCTTGTTGATTTTTTTCGTCGAAATCAAGAATAAAAGCAAGCCCATCGATGCCATCATCACCGCCTTTTTTTTCGTTAATCATGGCTCTGTTATCCGAAAAACTAAGTACAAACCATTTTTCAAACTCTTTTCTGACCCGATCATCTTCTTTGTTTGCCAAAGCTACTGCCGCCGCAAAATCTTGTGGCACTCCCGAAAGTTTCAAATTGGCAGGTTTAATGATTTGTTTGCTCTCCTTATCTACTATATCTTTTGTAAAATCTTCGCCAAAAGAATCTTCTAAACGTTTGATAATCAATGAAATAGATTGATAAGTAATATCGATCCCGATCCAAGATCGTTTCAAACGTTCTGCTACAGCGACTGTTGTCCCACAGCCGCAATAAGCATCTAAAACCACATCACCCTCATTCGAACTAACTTTAATTATTTTTTCCAAAAGTGCTTCGGGTTTTTGGGTAGGGTAGCCCAAACGTTCTTTCGCGCTATTTGTAAGAATAGGAATTTGCCACCAATCAAAAGGAATTCTGCCCAATGGATTCATTTTAACATACGATTTATTTCCTATCACTTTTGGAGTCATTGATTTATGAGGCGAAGAATATTTTTCTCTTACTTCATTGACATTAAATGTGTGTATTTTATTTTTGGTATAAAACAGTACAACATCATGTTTTTTGGAAAAATGCTCTTTACTTGCGCCCCCCGAACCGTAACACCAAGCAATTTCATTTTGAAAAACGCCTCCTCTGCTACAAAAAACGCTATCCAAAATCAATTTCAAATAATGGCTCGCCGTCGGGTCGCAATGCAAATAAAAACTGCCTGTCGGTTTCAAAACCCTATAAATTTCTGAAATTCTTTGCGCCATGCTCACCAAATACGCCATCAAAGGACTGTTTCCTAGCAATTTTTGCAAACCTTCGATCAAAATTACGGTCTGTGGCGTATAAAAGCCATTTTTATTATTCGTAATTTCCAAAAAAGCCTCATTTGCCATGATATTCCAAGTCCAAGTATCAATAAAAGCCTGTGCTTGCGCCTTGTCTTCTGTACCGACATTGTTATAAATTTGGTTATAATTGCGTTTGGAATTGAAAGGCGGATCGATGTAACACAAATCTACACTTTCATTTTCTACAAATTTTTGCAAATTTTCGAGGTTATCTCCGTAAAAAAGTTGGTTTTTCATTTATTTGGTTTTTATAGAAATATCAGAATTTAATGTTTTTTGCAAATTAACTATTATTTTGTTTTCATTTTGAAAATATTAGCAGAAAATTAATACAAAATATCAGTTTTCAAAACATTTTTCAAAACAATTCGATACAATTTTAGATTTTTAAAAGAAAATTAAACGCAAATGTACTTCAATATTTTTGTTTTTATCGTCAGTTTTGTTGGCACTGAAATTTTGGCTTGGGCAATTCACAAATACGTTATGCACGGTTTTTTGTGGAATATTCACAAAACTCATCACGAACACAACGAAGGTTTTTTTGAGTTAAATGATATTTTTTCCTTGTTTTTTGGCACAATTTCAACGGTTTTGATCGTTTTGGGCGCAAACAATTTCGACTATCGTTTTTTTATTGGTTTGGCGGTTGCAGTTTATGGAATGTTGTATTTTGTTTTGCATGACGTTCTGATTCACAAAAGAATAAAATTTTTTGGCAGACCAAAAACCAAATATTTGTCAGGAATTGCAAAAGCACACCGCGCGCACCACAAAAGTAGAGAAAAATCGCCTTCTGAATCCTTTGGTTTGTTGTGGGTAAGCAAAAAATATTTTGATGAATTGGATTAGTTTCGGGCAAAATTTGCTGCATTATTCTTTACATTTTGCTGCGCCCTTCCTTTTGGCAAAAATTATTTTTCCAAATTATTGGAAAAAAGCCTATTTCATGATTTTAGCAACCATGCTCATGGATTTGGATCATTTATTAGCCGATCCAATTTTCGATCCTGATCGTTGTGGGATTAATTTTCATTTTTTACATTCCCAAAAAGCAATTTTAGGTTATGTTTTGCTAAGTTTTTCTGAAAAATTTAGGGCTTTTGCCGTAGGTTTTTTATTTCATATTTTGACCGATTCTTTGGATTGTTTTCTACAAAATGTACTAAAAAACTAAGTTTATTTTTATGACTCAAAAAAATTACCCAAAAAAGCCATTTATGGTTGCGTAACCAATGCTTTTTCATGGTGTTTTTTGAAATTAGAAAACAAAAATCTTTATATCAATCCAAATTATATACCTTTGACTTTTACCAAACCCCACGAAGTTTTGCAATGGATTTTAGACGAGAGTTTGAAGCCATTTGAATAAAAAAAGTGCGTGGTTCTCCCAACGCACAAAATTTATTAATACCTTAAAACTTATTTTTCCACATCATCGATTCTACTGGTTTTTCGGTAATTTGGACATATTTTGCATTCTCTTTGGCATTATAAAAATTTTGAATTTGTCCTTCTACCTTAAAAAAAATTAGTTGTCCGATGGGCATTCCTGCATAAATTCTTACTTTATGGGACACTGAAATTTCAAGAGTCCAAGTATTGCAAAAACCAACATCACCCTTGCCTGCGGTAGCGTGAATATCAATTCCTAAACGCCCAACACTAGATTTTCCTTCCAAAAAAGGCACGTGTTCGTGGGTTTCGGTGTATTCTTGGGTTACGCCCAAATACAAATTATTGGGTTCTAATACAAAGCCCTGCTCAGGAATCTCAAAAATACTGATTTGGTTGTGTTTTTTGGCATCAATAATGTCGTCATTGTACGTTCCCAAATATTTTCCCAAATGGACATCATAAGAATTTGTACCCAAATTTTTTGGCTCAAAAGGCTCGATAACAATGGTTTTTCGTGCTATTGCCTTCAATATTTCACTATCCGAAAGAATCATTTTTTTTTTTTTTATTCAAAACTAATCAAACATTCTTAATTCTGGTACAAAAAAATTATTTTTTCTAAAATATAATGCTTTTTGACAAAGTTTTTGAACAATTCAAACAAAAAAACAAAATTTTCTATGTTTCAATCCTAAAAATATACTATTTTTACCCAAAAATAAGTTCATAAGTCATGCCCATATTTGCGCCACATTTGCATCAACGCCTCGCAGCAGCCTTTGTTAGAGGCACTATCACTGATATGAACGAACTTTTTAACAAGGTTTTATTTGAACTTAAAGATCAACAAATCAATGAGTTAATAGAAATTGGGCAACGGCATGGCTTAAAATTGTCTGTGTTTTACAACGCCCAAGAACTCAATTTGTATGCAAAAGTAATTCAATTACTCAAAAATATTCAACCTGATAATTTGTTGGATTTGGGTAGCGGAAGAGGCACTTTTGTTTGGCAATTTTTGGATAATTTTCCTTTTATTTCTTTGACTGTGGTAGAAAATCAAAGCCGTTTTGTGCAAAATTTGCAAGCCGTTTATAAAGGCGGATTTGGACATTTGAAAATTATACCCAACAAACTAACCGATCTTGCGGTTTTGCAATATTTTGAATTTGATGTAGTTACTGCAATTCAGGTCATCGAGTATTTGCCTGATTATCAATCATTTCTAAAAGATATTTGTCGTTTGGCAAAACGTTTTATTGTTTTGACAGTTGCCAAAAATAACAGCAATCCAAATTGTGTTCATCAATTTGATGAAGACGAAATTAGAAATATGTTTGGAAAACTAGATATTTTTCAGTTAAAAATAGAATCAATTCCAAATTATTGGATCATTATTGCCAGAAAATAGTTACATAAAAAATGGATAAAATTTTGGTATAAATCCTTATTTTTTGATGATCAATTTGATGCCGTCTTTAAAAATATCTACATTTGCGGGCAGATCATTCCATAATTTTAAATCCGAAATTTTTACGCCAAATTGCTCTGCAATCGTATAAATATCGTCTCCGTTTTTGGTTAAATAAGTTTGTTCGGTTTGGATTTTATTTGCTTTTTTGGTAATTTTAATCCATATTTTTTGTTCTTCGACCACAATCCCGTCTTTATCTAAATTATTCCATTTGATCAAATCTTTGATATTAAGATCATATTTTTTGGCAATGATTTCCAGATTCTCGTCAGGTTGAACCACATGAAAGCTATCTTTGACTTGATTTTTGTCAAAAGAAATATCAGAATTGGCAAGTAATATTTTATCTAAAATTTGATTTCGTTGTGAAGGAAAAGTGGGTAAAAAAATAGTATAATCTTTTGGAAAAAATAGAGAAGTTTTTTTGATAAAAGCGTTGTAACGCAATAAATTTTCGAGATCAAGGTCAAAAAAGATGGCAATTTGATCCAATTGTTCACCTTTTTTTGCAAAATAGGGGATCAATTCCAAATGATCAATGCTTTGGTTTTGTTTGAAAATAAGTGAATAAGCTAAAAATTTGCTTTGAAACGAACTTAAATTTTGATCCAAACAAACCAAATTGCTATCTTTTTGGGAAACAAAAATTGGTTCAGAAAACTTTTGTAAATTGATGGCGGTTTGTGTAGCTAAAACCAAATTTAGGCGTTCATCGATAGAATCATTGACAATGAGCTTGTTTTTAAGGGCATTTTCTTCTGAAATTTGCCAAATTCCTGCATTTTCGGGCTTATTTTTTGTGTTTAAAAGCAAACCTGTTTCCAATAAAGCCAAATATTTAAAATCTGTAGAAATTTTTTTTTGTGCAAAGATTTTTTCTATACTTGGAAAATACAAAGCAGCTCGATGTCGATATTGTGAATATAACTCTTTGTCAATCAGTGTTTTATTAATTTCTTCTTGTACTTTTTGCTGTGCCTGTACGGACAAAACGCAATTCAAATTGGTAATGCAAATTTTTTCGTCTGCCAAAATATTTTGTGCAAAAGCACTTGTAGAAATAAAAGCAATAAAAAAGCTAAAAAATATTTTTTTTATCATAAAAATTAGTTTAAGATTATCTCGGCTTAACGTAAAAAAATTACTAAAAGATGCTTATTATATTAGGATTTACGCAAAAATACAATCAATTTATTGTAAAAGGTGGCTGTTAATGGGCTAATAAGTCCGACATAAAAAACTAATCAAATTAAATTTTGTTAAATAATTCTAAACAACTTCCATAAAAAAATTAAAAATTATGAAAACGATCAATATTCTTGGAGCAGGTTTAGTTGGCTCATTATTAGCTATTTACATGGCAAAAAGAGGTTTTTCTGTGAATGTTTATGAAAACCGATCCGATCTTAGAAAAAATTTGCATTTACAAGGAAAATCGATCAATTTGGCGTTAAGTGATCGAGGTTGGAAAGCCTTAGAAACTGTTGATGTGGCAGATGCTATCAAAAAAATTGCGATTCCGATGCACGGCAGAATGATCCATAATTTGAATGGAACGCTAAATTTTCAGCCTTATGGCACAGAAAACCAATGTATTTATTCGGTTTCGAGGTCAGATTTGAACAGAGTTTTGCTAAATGAGGCTGAAAAAATGGAAAATGTGCATCTGTTTTTTGATTCTGTTTGCGAAAAAGTTGATCTCAAAGCCAATAAATTTTGGATCAGAAATACGAAAAACAAACAAATTCAAGAAATAGAAAATACTTTGACTTTTGGAGCTGATGGTGCTTTTTCGGCTTTGCGTTTGGCAATGCAACGCACAGATCGCTACACTTATTCGCAGTCGTATTTGCCTGATGGTTACAAAGAATTATTGATTCCTGCGGGTAAAAATGGCGAATTTTTGCTCGAAAAAAATGCTTTACATATCTGTCCGCGTGGAAAATTTATGTTGATCGCTTTGCCCAATTTTGATGGAAGTTTTACTTGCACTTTGTTTTTATCTTTTGAGTCAGGAGAACATCATTTTGCCAATTTGACCACAGAAAAAGCCGTTTTAGACTTTATGCAAACCCATTTTCCAGACATTTCTGCTTTGATTCCAAACCTTTGCGAGCAGTTTTTTCAAAACCCTACGGGAGCTATGCTTACGGTTAGGGCTTCGTCTTGGGTTTACGAAAATCGTTTTGCATTGATTGGTGATGCTGCCCATGCGATTGTGCCTTTTTATGGTCAAGGAATGAATGCAGGTTTTGAAGATTGCCGAATTTTGAACGAATTATTAGATAAATATTCTGAAAATTTGGAACAAGTTTTTACTGATTATCAAGCAGTTAGAATAAAAGATAGCGCAGCCATTGCCGATTTGGCACTCAATAATTTTGTTGAAATGCGAGACAAAACTGCCGATCCAAAGTTTTTGTTACAGAAAAAAATTGAGGCAAAAATTCATCAATTATTTCCAAAAAAATGGTTGCCTTTGTATAGTATGGTCACTTTTTCGCATATTCCTTATTCAGAAGCCCAAAAAATTGGTTTTGAACAAGAAGAAATCATGCAAAAAATCATGCAAATTCCTGACATCGAAAACTCTTGGGAAAGTCTTGATTTTGAAAATATTTTGTTTGCAACGAAATAACCATTTCGGAATAAATAAGTTTATAAGGTTCAATTTCTTTATTTATTCAATAAATTTTATGTATTTTCAAACCACCATCAGGGTTTTGGAAGAAGCCAACAATATGGTGGTTATTGGTTCGAGTCCTTTCGCCTTTACCAAATTTTTTAGAGTTTCAAACCCATGATGGTCATGTCATCAATTTGTCTTTCTCTTCCTTCAGCAATCCAATTCTGAATGGTTTGAAGCAAAATTTTTCCTTGTTCGGGCATTGGTTTTTCTGAAATTTCGCCAAAAACCCTTTTCATTTGTCTAACCATAAATTTCCTATTTTCTTTTCCACCAAATTGGTCTTGATAACCGTCAGAACATAAATAGAGAGTCAAAGGGGTTTGATCCAATAGAATTTCGTTATTTTCAAAAAAACGTTCACTTTCAAATTGAGAACCGCCAATAGAACGTTTGGTGGCTTTAATTTCTTCTAATTTTGAATTTTGCACATAAAAAAGCGAATTCATAGCACCTGAATATTCAATTTTTGTAAGTATTTCAGAACGGTCTGAAAGTTGGTTTTTATGAATAGCAATCAGGCAAATGTCCATTCCGTCTTTGGTATTGGTTTCTTTTTGCCGCAAAACTCTATGAACTTCTTTGTGTAATTCGTTCAAAATTAGGTTTGGTACATGAGTTTGGTTTTTGATAATAATTTCGTGCAATAATTGGTTGCCAATCATGGACATAAACGCACCAGGAACGCCATGACCTGTGCAATCTGCTACGGCTACAAAAGTTATTTTTTGCTTGAGATTTTGAATTTCCTCAAACCAATAAAAATCACCTGAAACAATATCTTTGGGCTGAAACAACACAAAAAAATTATCTTTGCCAAAAGACTCTTCTAACTGTTCTTTGAAAGGCAAAATGGCTTTTTGAATACGTTGAGCATAAATAATAGAGGAAGTTAAATCTGCATTTTTTCTGTGAATGTTGCTATATGCCGAATTTAATTGTTGGTTGGTACTTTGTAATTTTTGAGTTTGCAACTCTATTTCTTCTTTTTGTTGGTTGAGCAATTGGTTGGATTTAAGTTTTTGATAAATAGTCCAACTCAAACCCATAGCAGACAAAACCAAAAAACTGGCAATACCAATAAAAAAATTACGCTGTTCTTCTTTTTGTTCTTTTTCAAGCAAAATTTCTTTATTTCTTTTGCGAGTCTGATAACTTCGTTGCGTTTGGCTGATCGAAAATATTTTTCTTTGTTGTTCCAAAGAATCTCTACCCAAACTATATTTTAATTGATATTTGTAAGCCTTTACTATGTCTTTTTGGTCATAAAACAATTTACTTATTCCGTCATAAATTTCGATAGACAAATCTGCATATTTTTTGTACTGCGAAATTTGCAATGCTTTTTGATAGTGCTGTAAAGCAAGCGTATAATTTTTTTTTAACCTATGAATATCACCAATTTGGATATAACTATTGCATTGCCAAGAGTTATTATTTTCTTTGATAAAAATTTCGAGAGATTTTTGGGTATGTTCCAAAGCCAAATCCGAATTTTTCAGACTATCAGAAAGCATATAGACTCTGCCCAAGCCGTACAAAAGTGTGCCCAAACGATAAATATCTTTAGGCAAATTGATGTTAATTCCTTCGTTAAAAATTTTTTCGGCTTCGCTATATTTTTTGAGTTTAACACAAGTAATTCCATAATTATACAAAGTGGTGGCGTATAATTTGGGGTCATTGCTTGCTTTGCCTATTTGAAGTGCTTTTTCATAATATTCTAAGGCTTTGTCTATGTCTAAACTTTCTACATATAAATTTCCAATATCGATATAATCAAAAATTAGGTTTTCTTTATAATTCATTTTTTCATCAATTTCTAAGGCTTGTAACAAATAATCGTTGGCTACAGCAAAATCTTGTTTGCGTTTATAATGTCCTGACAACAAACCAAGTGCAAAAGATAGTTCGGCATGACAACAATCATTGTTTTGGGCTACAGAAATTACCATTTCAGCATAAAACTTCACTGAATCAGTATTGGCAGAACGATATTGGTAAGCAATTTTATTCATTACTTTAACCCTCGCAGAATCAGGCAAAGAAGAACGTAATAATTGATGCTGATTATCCAATTCCAATTTATTTTGCGAAAAAACAAAATAAGTTGGTACTAAAAAGCAGATTAAAAGTATTAATTTTTTCATAGAATTTTGTAAATTCTCAATAAAGTTCAATATTGCAATATAGGATGTGAATTTTAATTTTTGTAATAATTTTTTAAAATTCAAATTTATTATTTTTTTCTCTTTTAAACAAAGCTAAAAAAAAGAAAAAATTATATTTGTCTAATCAAAACCTAATTTTCTATATCAAATTATCCTGCGAATCAAAGCGTAGCATATTTTTCAATATTTTAATAATTCTTTGTAGGAAAAATTATATCAAATTGTGTAAAAAAAGTAAAACTAGCACTCATCTAAATTATTTAACTTAAAAATTATGTTTTTTCTTCTTTCCAAATCTTTATTATTTATTGCGTTGCCTTTGAACTGGATCATTGGCTTGGGTTTTTATACTTTGTTTTGCAAAAATGAACAAAGGCGTAAAAAAATGATGATTTTAAACCTATTTATGCTGATTTTTTTTACAAATCCTATTTTGGTAAATGAAGCGCTAACGCTTTGGGAAATTGCGCCAATTCCGCTTAAAGAAGTAAAAAATTATGACGTTGGCATTGTTTTGACAGGTTTCACACAAGATATGCGCAGTCCCAAAGACCGAATTTATTTCGAAAAAGGTGCAGATCGTTTGATGCACGCCGTAAAATTGTACCGTTTGGGCAAAATTCGTAAAATTATGATCAGTGGTGCGTCTGAATTTGATTGGAAAGGCGGAGTTAAATCGGAAATTACCAGAAGTTTGAAAGATGTTTTGCTAGATTGTGGCATTCCAAATGAAGACATTTTGGTTGAAAATTCGTCTAAAAACACCTATGAAAATGCCATTTTTTCAACAAAAATATTGACTACAGATTTTGCAAATCAACGTTTTTTGCTCATCACTTCTGCCTTTCATTTGCGACGAGCAAAAGCCTGTTTTGACAAAGCAGGACTAAAAACGGATATGTTTGCCTGTGATTTTTATTCCACTGACCGAAACGCCTATTTTTTGCCTGATCCGCAAGAACTAGAAGATTGGAACAGGTTGATCAAAGAATGGATCGGTTTTGTAGTTTATTGGGCAAAAGGTTGGGTTTAAAAAACTATCCATTCTTTGTTTTTAGACCTTTTTCAAGTCTTTTTCCATTCTCAAAACAAGTCGTTTTACTTGTATGTACCTAAACATTTTGCCTTGCGAAGTTTTGATATTTTTGTTGTTCAAAAGTTTAGAAATTTGACAATAAGATATATTTTCTTTTAAATAAAGCCTGATAAGTTCTGTGGCAGTAATGTTATTTTGGTTGTTTGCTGCTTTTTTGATGTTGGCTTCGATGGCTTTTTTTTGTGCGGCTTTGGTCAAATTTTCTGGTTTTCCCAACTTAAAACCTTGTGCTTTTTTTGCTTGTAGAGCCTTTTTGGTTCTTTCGCTAATTTTTTGCAATTCTTCTTCTGCAAAAGATGCTTTGATGCTAATGATCATGGCGTTGTCGTTCAGACAATCGATGGCTTTAAATTCAATTTTTGCAGTTCTTAAGGCAACCAAAATTTCTAAACTTCTCAATAGCCTGTCCAATTTGGCGGTAAGCAATGTTGCTCCTTTTGCTTTACAAACTTCAATTGCCAATTCGAGTTGTTTTCTATTTTTTTTCTTTCCTGATTCTATTTCTACAAATTCAGCAATCAAATTTTGTCCCGCAAATTTTCTGACTTCTGCCTGTTGTGCTTCCAATCCTAAACCGCTTTCGCCTTGTTTTTTGGTGGAAACTCTATAATAAGCAACATAAATAAGTTCTTTCATTTTGTTTTTTTAATTAATTTAACAAAGTAACACTTTTTTTTGTAAATTCTATAATTTTTGAGTAAAAAAAATTTTCTCGCTATTTTTTAGTTTTTTGTGCTGTCCGTTAAGCAAAAAAAGTCTAACGAAGCATCTTTTAAGAAAGGATCGAGGCTTTGCGCTTTCTGCCAATCGGCGCAAGTTTTTTGAATTTCAGAGGCTTGAAGATACAACATTGCCCTTTCGTAATATAAATTTGCTTTCAAAGAATCGAGTTCGATGGCTTTGGTCAAAAATTGGGCAGCGCGTACATAATTTCCGTTATTTTTCTCGATCAAAGACTTTTTCAAATACGTTTCTTTGTTTGCAAAACCTAAACTATCCAATTTTTGGTACAAAATCATGGCGTTGTCAAAATCGGTTGCTTCAAAATAAGCATCTGCCATTTGCGTCAATAATTGGTGATCGGTATTTCCAATTTGGGAATAAACCCAAGCAAAATCGGCTTTTGTTTTTTCTTTATTTTGCAAATGACTGTATGCTATGCCTCTTTTCAAAAAATATTCTAAGGGAACAATTTCGGTATAATTAATTGCTTTTTCAAAACTTTCGGCGGCGGCTTTATAATATTTTAGGTTTTCCAAATCAATAATTCCTTGCAAATAATGCGCTCTTACATATTTTTCGTTTGAAGTCAAACAAGAACTTAGATGCAATGATGCCTTTTCGTATTTTGCTTGTTTATAAAAATCTGTTGCTAAGGCAAATTGTATGCGTGCATTGATTTTGGAAAAAGAATCAAGGAAAAGAAAACCATGAAAAATAAAAATAAAAGCAAAAACTGTTGCTTGCCAATTTTCATCTATTCGCTTTTTGACAGGCATTTTGTGATAATGTTTTTGAGTTTCGTAAACCGAATTTTGTGCAGTAGGATTAGGATTAGTTATTCCATAAATTAAATATTGATCATAAATTGCTTTTTTGTGTGGATTTCCCAAAATTTGATAAACTGCGTTGATCTTTTTGAATTTTTCTTCTGCTTCCAAATTATCAGGATTTTTGTCAGGATGATACAAAAACGCCATTTTTTTGAATGCTTGTTTGACTTCAATCAAAGAAGCAAAATTTGGAAGTCCCAAAATGGCATAAAAATTTTCGTAAGATGACATCGATTTTTTTTATCAGGAGTTTTTTTATAAAAAAATTAAATTTTTATTGCCAAAATAGAAATGTCGTCTCGCTGTTCTTCGTCTTTCATGTGCGCTTTGATGGCTGTCATAAAAATTTGTTTTTGCTCCGACATTTTTAAATGTGCATTTTCAAACAACAAAGATTTTACTTTTTGCGAGCTAAATTTTTCTTTTTTGTCATTGGTTTGGTCTGCCATGCCGTCTGTGGTCAAATAAATCACATCATCTTTTTGCAAATAAATCTCTACATTGACAAAAGTTTTATTTTCCTCTTTTCGTAAACCACCAATCGATTTTTTTGTTCCTTTTATTTCATTAAATTCATGATTAAAAGCATCAAAATGATAAATAGCCCGCTTTGCGCCTGCAAAAGTAAGTAAATTTTTTCCGTCAATTCTTTCAATTTTGCAAATGGCAATGTCCATTCCGTCTGATGCTTTGCTGTCTTGTTTGAGAACCTGCCTAATTTTTACGTTCAATTTGTCCAGAATCAAAGCAGGATCAAAAACTTTTTCGGTGTGTGCAATTTCGTCTAAGGTCGAACCTCCAATCATACTCATCAAAGCACCTGGCACGCCATGACCTGTGCAATCTGCCAAAGCAATCAAAGCCATGTTGTAGTCTGGGCTGTGATCGAGCCAATAAAAATCGCCTGAGACAATGTCTCTGGGCAAATAAATGGCAAAATAATCCTCAAAAACTTGTTTCAATTCTTCCTCTCTTGGCAAAATAGATTGTTGAATGGTTTGCGCATAACGAATACTGTCGGTCATTTTTCGGTTTTTTTCCTCCAAACTTTTATTAAAAAGCTCAATTTGTTCATTTTTAAGTCCAATTTCCTCTTTATTTTTCCTAATTTCTACATATTGCTGTTTGAGAATGGCATTGTTTAGCTGTTCGCGCTTGTTGTTTCTGACCAGCACAAAAATGAGTAAAGCAAGTAAAGCAAAACCAATAATGACTGCGTTGCGTTGCAATTTCTGATTTTCGTTGTCTTTGGCAAGCAGTTCGATGGCAATTTGTTTTTTGTTATTTTCAAAAACTGCCTGCATTTGTGCCACTTTTTGGGTGGTTTCCACACTAAACAAAGTATCTTGCAAAATGGTGTATTGTTCCAAATAATCGAAGGCTTTGGATTTGTTATTTTGCTTTTTGTAGGCATTAGAAAGCCCTTTAAACGAGTCTTTTGCCAATAATTTGTAATTGAATTTGTTGGAGATCAAAACAGATTTTTCGTAAAAAAAGATAGATTTTAGAGTTTCATTTTTAGAAAAAAATACATTTGCCATCAAATTAAAAATTTCTGCTATTCCGTGCTGATCTTGGGCTTGTTCGTAAAAAGGCAAAGCCTGATCCAAATATTTTAAGGCTTCTTCATAATTTTTTTGATGACTCAAAGCCATGCCCATCGATTTGATTGTCCAAGCAGTTTTTCGCGGATCGTTGAGTTCGTAGCGTATTTTTAAGGCATTTTTATAAAATTCTAAGGCTTTTTCATAATTTTTAACATTCACATAAATATTTCCCATGTCGTTCAAAGCATTGGCAACTCCTTCTTTATCATTGAGTTCTTCTTTAATTTTCAGACATTTATAATAATATTCGATAGCTTTGGCAGCATTTTCTTGAGCGTAATAAACCAAACCAATATTGATGTAATTGTTTGCAACTCCCAATTTATCATTTATTGCTTCATTGATTGCTAAGGCTTTCAAATGATATTCGATGGCAGATTTATAACTTCCTTCGGCGCGGTGCAAAATGCCAATATTGTTTAGTGCGTCAGCAATTCCGTGTTTAAATTTGATTTTTTCGGCAAGTCTTAAACCCAAATCAGCGTAGCGAATGGCAGAATCTGGAATAGAAAAAATGTAGTTAAAGGCTAATTCGTTCATGATATTTACTTTGTTCGAATCAATTTTTTCTTGTTCTAATCTTATCCTTAATTGATCTCGAAAGTCGGTTTGAGCAAATAAAGTTTGCTTATTTACCAAAAAAAGTAAAGAAAGAAATAAAATCCGAAAGAAATTCATGGCGAATCCAAATGTTTTAAAAACATTCCAAATAACGTCATTTTATTTCAATTTCATGATTAATTAACATTTATTTTTTACAAACGTAACGTATATTTTGAAACTAAAACTACACAGTTTTTGAAAACTGCGTAGTTTAAAAAAAAAAGATTATTTTCTATCCGTAATTGGAACAAATGGACGTAATTTTTCGCCTGTGTAAATTTGTCTTGGTCTGCTGATAGGTTGTTTGTCTTCTCTCAATTCTTTCCATTGAGCAATC
>RDXG01000105.1 GCA_004292785.1 Bacteroidota bacterium | reverse complement strand
CCCAATTCCAAAGCGTCTTCGTCGATGTCAAAAGTTGGCGTATGAACTCCCGAAACAATGCCTTTTGCCTCATTTCTTGTTCCCAAACGATAAAAACAAGCGTCTGTAACTTGCGAATAATAAGCAAAATCTTCGGCTGCCATCCACAAATCCAAATCTAAAATGTTTTCTTTGCCAACAAATTCTTCTGCAAATTCTCGGACTCTGGCGGTCAAAACTGGTTCGTTTACCAACACAGGGTAGCCTACTTTGATCTCGAAGTCAATGCTTGCCCCCATGCCTTCTGCCAAACTTTCGGCTAATTTTCGCATTTTTTGGTGGGCATCAAAACGCCATTTTTCGTTCATGGTTCTGAAAGTTCCCTCGATTTTTACTTCATTTGGGATCACGTTGGTTGCGCCGTTGGCAATAAATTTTCCAAAAGAAAGCACAGAAGGAATTTTAGGATTTGCCATTCTGCTAACAATTTGTTGCAACGCCACAATAATATGCGAGGCAATCAGCACAGGATCGACAAAGGTTTCGGGCATGGCGGCGTGTCCTCCTTTGCCTTTCACGGTCATAAAAATTTCGTCTGCGCTTGCCATATACATTCCCGATCTGAAACCAAATTTCCCTGCGGGAATCAAAGGCATAACGTGTTGCCCGATAATATTTTGCGGTTTTGGATTTTCTAAAATGCCTTCTTTGATGAGCATCGAGGCTCCGCCAGGTAGTTTTTCTTCGCCTAATTGAAAAATTAGTTTGACTGTTCCTTCAAAATCGTCTTTCATTCGGTTCAAAATTCGGCAAGTTCCGAGCAACGAGGCTGTGTGCGCATCGTGTCCGCAAGCGTGCATAACTCCCTCATTTTTAGACTTATACGAAACTTCATTTGCTTCTTTAATAGGCAAAGCGTCAATATCTGCTCGCAAAGCAATCGTTTTTTTATGTGGATTTTTGCCTTCTAGCAAAGCATAAACTCCTGTGCCAGCGATCTTTTTTGGAAAAAGTCCAAACGATTCGAGTTTTTGATAAATAAAATTAGAGGTTTGGTATTCTTGAAAGGAAAGTTCAGGGTTTTGATGCAAATAACGCCTATTTTCCAATACTTCCGCAGCATATTCTTTGGCAAGATTCTTAACTTTTTCTTTTAATTCCATGATTTTTGAGCATTTTTTCGATGCAAATTTAACAATTTCTTAATCTATATTTTTATAAAAAAGCAATTAGCATAATTTTTTTGGAAAGAACAAAAGTTTTAGGAGAATTATAAGATTCAAAATGGATTTAGAACTTTGTTATCTTCGTTTCCGTTAAATTTATTTAGTGTAATATTTTTTTAATTTTTTAATTTTCTGTTTAAATTGCAGAAATTTCACATTCACAATTTTAAATTTTATGTTGAAAAAACTATTTATTTTTACATTTGCCTTTTTTATGGCATTGGGTATATACGCCCAAGATTTGTCTAGTAAAATTTCTAAAGATGCTTTTGCTATTGTTAGCATTAATTTGGATAGTTATGGAAAAAAAGTAGATTTTGCCAAAATTCGCCAAAGTGCATGGTACAAAAGTTTTAACAAACAAGCAGAACAAGTAACTGGTGAAGACCATGATTTGTTGTCAAAAATTTATGATAATCCTAATGAAGCGGGCATAAATTTAAACCCAAGTTCTTACATGGTTGCAGAAATTGTAGCGGATAGCCTTTATTCGTTAAGCTACTTATTTAATATTTCTGACGCAGCCAAATTGGAACAAGTAATCATCAAAACTTTGTCAAAAGCGGGCAAGACACAAACTGTAACTACCAAAGGCAAAAATAAATACGCCATGATTGACGACGCAAGCGCAATTATTTGGAACGGGAGCATTGCTTCGTTGGTGAGCATTAATGGCTCTGAAAGTTCTACGGCTATTGATTATTCAGACAGTCTTTATGAAGAAAAAATGATGAAACAACAAGAGGCTTTCAGAAAAATTAAGAACAAAGAATTGCTGAACCAATTGGGCAAAGTGCTTGATGTTGCAGTGGAAAGATCGATTGTAACCAACGAAAATTTTAAGGCATTTAATGCAAAACCTTATGACATTGGGACTTGGTTAAACATGGAAAAAATGGGTAAAGTGTATGGCAAACAAATGTCGTCATTTTCTTCTCAATTAGGTGGAATGGATGCTATTTTTAACACAATTTTTGGCGGTGCTTACGTTCATTTGCTCTTAAATTTTAATAAAGGCGATTTGACTTTGGACATGGATCAATACATGGCTGAATCTACGGCAAAGTATTTTGAAGGGGCATATAGCAAACGTTTGAATCCTGAAGCCTTTAAATTTGTCAAAGGAAACAAAATTTTAGGATTTTCTAGCATAGCCTTAGACCTAGAGATTCTTTCTAATGCTATCATTAATTATTACAAACCTTTGCTTAAAGATGCAGATCAAGGCAAAACAATCCTTGCAGTAACAGATTTGTTAGGCATTGCTATTGATGAACAAGCACTTTTGACTTTGTTCAAAGACGGAGCAATGGTAGCCATTACAGGCACAAAAGAGTTCGAAAACACTTATACAGACTACGAATATGATGCCGATTTTAATGCTACCGAAGTTACAAAAACTCGCAAAGAACAGATGCCTGTGGGGGCAGCAATTTTGACTGTGGGAAACAAAGAAAATGTAGAAAAAATAATTAATGCCTTAAAAGCCTTCAAAATTGCGAAACCAAAAGGCAAAGGTTATACTCTTAAATTCCCTGAAACTGCGATGGAATTTACGATGGCAATAAACGGAAATTTGGTCATTATCACCAATGATACTGATTTGAATTTGGAACAAGGTGTAACACAAGATCAACAACTTCCTGCCAATTTGAAAAGCATGATCGCAGAAAACTCTACCGTTTTCTATTTTGATTTTCCAAATATCTTTGATATTATTTCAAATTCTATGAAAGAAGCAAGCGAAAAAGACAAAAAAAATTATGCTACTTTGAAAGCTGCTTTAGAGTCTATGCGTTTGGTGGGCGTAAAACAAGATAAAAATGTGTTTAAACAGCAATATGCCTTTACTGTGAAAGACAAACAACAAAATGTTTTGAATGCACTCTCTGATTTGTTTGACTCTTTTTCAGGACAAAAATAATTTAATTTACATTAAACGCGTTGGCAAGGTTAAAAAACCATTGCCAACGTTTTTTGATCTTGCCAAACATTAAATATTATTTTGGCAAACGAAAAGTATAAGTTTTGCCTTTAGGAACGACAAAAGTGTAATCCGAAGAATCTAACCAAGCATTATAAATTTTAAGAACTTTATAATTGCTTCCTTGTTCAATTGCCCAAGCCGCCAAATCCGAAATGGAAGCATTTACTACAATTTCTCGGTAGTCAAAAGGCGCATATTTTTGTTCTTTTTTTAAGAAAAAACCATATTTTTCAGGGTTTTCCAAAATTACTTTCAAAGCCAAAATTCTCGGAATGTATCGGTAAGTTTCTCTGTTCAAATACATTTCATAATAATTGCTTGTTTTCTGTCCTTGAACCGCCTTGTCAAAACCTGCCATTCCTCTGTTATAAGAAGCCGCCGCACAAGCCCAATTTCCAAATTTTTTATAGGCAACTTTCAAATATTTACAGGCAGCATAAGTAGCTGCTATTGGGTCTTTGCGTTGATCTACATAAGTAGAAACTTCCAAACCATTTTCTTTGGCGGTAGGTGCTAAAAATTGCCAAAATCCTAAGGCTTCTTTGGCAGAAACTGCATATTCGTCTAATTCGCTTTCAGCAATAGCCAAATAGAAAAAATCTTCGTGAATTCCTTCTGCTTTCAAAATTTTAGATAATTCTGTTTGCCAACGATTGGCTCGTTTTAAAATAAGTAAAGTTGCAGCTTGTTTATAAACGTTTTGGTCTATTTCTCTTGACAACCTTTCACGTAAATCCTGATCTTCAAGAGGAACTTTTTCGCCTGCAAAACTCAAAGTATCGGGCAAAGGATAGGAAATAATTTGTTGGGTTTGAGCAAAAATATTTCCTAAGATGGTA
>RDXG01000104.1 GCA_004292785.1 Bacteroidota bacterium | reverse complement strand
TACGCCAGGTCATTCGGTGGGTCATGTGGTTTTTTATAGTGAAAAAGACGGTTTTTGCATCAACGGAGATGTGCTTTTTGCAGGTTCTGTGGGCAGAACTGATTTGCCTGGTGGAAATACTGAAACTTTGAAAAAAAGTATTCAACAAAAAATGTATCGTTTGCCCGACAAAACCGTAGTCTATTGCGGACATGGCGAAGAAACGACCATTGGCACAGAAAAAAAGTACAATCCTTTTGTAAGACAAAGTTAAATTTTTAGCCAAATAAGAAAGTCAGACATTTGTCGGACAATAAAAAGAGTTAATTTTTAGCCAATAAAAAAAAATTAAAACGCAAAAACATGAAATATTTAGCAATTTTATTATTTTTTTTATTGGCTTGCCAACCTGAAAAAGAAAATATTTCTGAATCGAAAAATTTGGTTTTAAGCCCCGAAAAAGCCTTAGAAGTAGAAAATATTTTAGAAAGTTTGCCAAATCCCTTAGAAACTTGCAATTTTATTTCCGATTTGGATTGCGATTCTTCAGATTTGTCCTTGAACACAAATTTGATCGGAATAAACAAAGATTTGGCAAAATACCAATCTAGCTACAAAATGGCGGTCAATATGGGCGTTTACAGAACCGATTTGTACTATTGCAGCCACAACAAACGCTACGAAAACGCCAGAAATTATTTGTACGCCATCGGAAAATTGCAGTCTGAAATGCTTGCTCATTCCGATTTGTTAAAAAAGCGTTTGTTTGCTTTGGAAAAAGTAAAGTCAAAAGAAATGATCAATCTGGACTCGATGGTTTTAGTGCAAACCAATTTCTTTTTTGAGGATATGAAAGGGCATTTTACAAAACTTTCAAAAGACGAAGTAAACACTTTGATCGAACTAGGAAGTTGGGTTGAAGTCATGTATTTGGCAACTTTGTATTACGAAAAAAAGCCTTGTCAGCCCTTAAAAGAAAGAATTGTAGAACAAATGATCATTGTCGAACAACTGTTTTCGGCTTTAGAAATATTCAAAAACCGTTCAGGAATACGAAATATTCATCAGGAAATGAGAAAATTAAAAAATATTTATGCAAAAATTAATAAAAAAAGTCCATCTTCAAAGCCAATAAAATTTTTGCATACAGAAACAGATTACGATTTGATTTTTGATGATTTTGAAAAAGAATATGCTGTCGAAAACAGCGATCAGCAAATGTTGGATTTGTGTGAATCCTTAAAAAAAATGCGTTCCAATTTGATTCAATAACCATAAAAATAAACAGATAATCAAATGATTTTCAATGCTTTAAGTACAGTTGCTGACGAATTGAACCAATTTTTCAGAAATAAATTTTCGCAAACCGAAGACAAAGTAATTCTTGCGAATTTGATCAACCAAGATGGTTCTTTGGCACTCACCGAGTCGGACAAAGTGATCATGACTTTGGTAAACATTCAACAAGAACGAAGTACAGCAAGTAGCCGACAAGAATCTTCTATCAAAATCAATTTATATGTCTTGTTTACGGCTTATTTTACAGGAAAAAATTATCCCGAATCGCTTAAATTTTTGTCTGCAATTTTAGGTTTTTTTCAGGCGAATAACGTGATGGACGGACAAAATACGCCAAATTTGGATTCCGACATCGAAAAACTTACTTTCGAAATAGAAAATATGACCATTCCAGATTTAAGCAATTTGTGGGGAAGTTTGGGCGGAAAGTATTTGCCTTCGGTGGTTTATAAAGTTCGTTTGTTGGCAATTACAGAAAATACGGTGAGCATCGAATCGCCAAGATTGGGATTAAGCCAAAAATAAAATTATTTTAATCTCCTGCCCCCTTTTCAAAGGAGGCAGGGGATTTGCTTATTTTTTTACCATAATTGTAGCCTGATAAACGCCTGTTTCGTTTCCTATTTCGTCTCTAAAACGAATAAAAACCGTTTTTTCGCCCAATCCTTGCAACAAAGTCCATTTAGGAATTTCTTTGGTAATGGCTGTCCATCTTGCACGTGCAAAATTTACGCTATTGCTAATGATCATAAATTTGGCATCAGGCGCATTAATATTTAACCTAACAATATTGTCAATGTCCGAAGTTTCGCCTGCTCCATTATTGATTGCAATGTTACAATTTTTTGGTGGCGTATAATCTTGCAAAATGGTAGCGGTGATGGTTTGTGATTGATTTCCCGATTTGTCTCTAAATTTGACAAAAACCGTTTTCATTCCTTCGCCTTTGGCAAGAACCCAATTGGCTGTTTTTTTGTAAGGTTGCCATTCTGCCCCTTCAAAAGTAACACTATTGCTGACCATCATTTCGTCTGCGCCGATAGCATTAAGAGCAATTTGTACTTTTCCTGTGGAGTCTCTGGTGGCATTTTGTCCGTTATTGATAAAAATAGTTCCTCTTACTGGTGCTTTGGTGTCTATTGTAATTTCGCCAAAAGCTGTTCCGCTGATATTTCCTGTACGATCTCTGAATTTGGCATATACTTTTTTTACTCCATCAGATTCTCCTGCCAACGACCAGGCTTTGTAGTCGGGTTGGTAAGTTTCCCATTTTGCTCCATAATAAGTTTCACTATTACTAAGCATCATATAATCTGCGTCAGAGGCACTCAAAGTCAAATCTACTAAAGAAGCTGAACCATGATAAGCATCTTTGTCATAATTAATTTTTACATAGGGATTTTCAGGTGGCATTCTGTCCAAATAAACCGAAGCCGTAAAAGTTTCGCTTTCTATGCCTGCCTCGTCTTTGAAACGCACATAAACCGTTTGATCGCCTTCCTCGTCTTTAATTTCCCAAGTTGGCAATTCCTTTGTGTACAAACGCCAAGCGGCAGCTTGAAAGTTCTCATGGTTGCTAACCTTAAATTCTTTGGCGTGTAAGGCTTTGATACTCAGCGAAACAACCGTAGTATTTGTATATTTGTTGCCTTTGTTCAAAACAACCGTAACCTCTTTCACCAAACACTGCGAATAGGCAGTAAGTGAAAATAAAAAGAGTATAGAAACAAGTAATTTTCTCATAAAATAGTGAAAATAATGAGTTTAAAAATTAAAAAATTGTTTGTCTGTTGCTAATAAACGAAAATAATTTGATTTAGTAAAAAATTTAAGAAAAAAAATTAATTATTCAACTCAAATATTTTGATTAGTTTTACGCAAAATAAATACAAAAATGCAACTATTTTTTAGAGAATTAGGCGAAAATAACTCAAAAGCGATCATTATTTTGCACGGTTTGTTTGGTTCTTCAGACAATTGGCTCACGCTTTCCAAAATTTTGGCAGAAAAATACCGCGTTTTCTTGCTCGACCAACGCAATCATGGCAGAAGTCCGCATAGCGAAATTCATAATTATCAGGTTTTAAGCGAAGATTTGAACGAATTTATCGAAACTCAAAAATTAGACAAACCTATTTTGATCGGGCATTCGATGGGAGGAAAAACGGTGTTAAATTATGTAAATTCTTTTTCGAATTGGGACTCGATAATTGCCGTAGATATGGGTGTAAAGCAATATTTACCGCATCACCAAAATATTTTGGAAGCCATGAATGCCATCGATTTGCAAGCCTTAACTTCTAGAAATGATGCCGATTTGGTTTTGCAAAAATACGGCTTAGATTTGGGAAACAGGCAGTTTTTGCTCAAAAGTTTATACAAAACCGAAGACGATCAATTTGCTTGGCGAATGAATTTGAAACTTTTGAGCAAAGACATTGAAAATATTTATGAAAAATTGGAATTTAAACAAGCTATTTCAGGCAAAGTTCTGTTTGTTAGAGGTGGAAATTCTAATTATGTACTGGATTCTGATTTTTCAGAAATCAAAAAATATTTTCCAGATGCCAAATTAGAAAGCGTTTTGGGCGCAGGACATTGGGTTCAAGCCGAAAAACCTGCGGAATTTTTGGCAGTAGTACAAAATTTTATTTCTTAAACCAAAACCCATGAAAAACCAACTTGAAAAACCAACTTTTTTACGGAGATAACTTAGAAAATCTCCAAAAATATATTCCAAGCGAAAGCGTAGATTTGTGTTACATCGATCCGCCTTTCAATTCTAAACGGAATTATAACCAAATTTATAACAATTTGGGCAAAGAAGACAAGGCGCAAGCGCAGGCTTTTATTGATACTTGGGTTTGGAACAAGCGCGCCAATGACGATTTTCAAGACATCAAAGCCAATAAAAATCAAGTTTTTACTCGCCAAAGTATAAAATTGATGGAAGGATTAAAAGCTGTTTTAGGCGAAAGTTCACTGATGGCGTATTTGTTGAGCATGACGCAAAGGATTGCAGAAATTTATAGAGTTCTCAAACCAACAGGCAGTTTTTATTTGCATTGCGATCCAAC
>RDXG01000103.1 GCA_004292785.1 Bacteroidota bacterium | reverse complement strand
ATCTGCACAAAACCAACACATCAGAGGCATCAAATTTAACAGAAATTACGGAAAATCTGCCGCCTTACATACTGCTTTTCAGGCAGTTAGCGGAAAAGTAGTGATCACTATGGACGCAGATTTGCAAGACAGCCCCGACGAAATTCCCGACCTTTACAAAATGATTGTCGAAGAAAAATACGATTTGGTTTCAGGTTGGAAAAAGAAACGCTACGATCCTTTGACCAAAACCATTCCAACCAAATTATTTAATGGCGTAACTCGCTTATTTTCAGGCATTAAACTCAACGATTTTAATTGCGGTTTAAAAGCATATCGTTTGGCGGTGGTCAAAAATATCGAAGTTTATGGCGAAATGCACCGTTATATTCCTGTGATTGCAAAATGGGCGGGTTACAAAAAAATTGGCGAAAAAGTAGTCGAACACAGAGCCAGAAAATATGGCGTAACCAAATTTGGCTTGGAACGCTTTATGAACGGTTTTTTGGATTTGCTAACCATTACTTTTGTAAGTCGTTTCCGCAAAAAACCGATGCACTTTTTTGGAACTATGGGAATGTTGTCGTTTTTTATAGGTTTTTTGTTGGTTTTAGGTTTGTGGATCAGAAAACGTTACGAATTATACGCCAATTTGGAAGTCCGAGAAATTGTCAGCCAACCGCTTTTTTACTGTGCTTTGGCGATTGTGATCATTGGTTTTCAGTTGTTTTTGGCGGGTTTTTTGGCAGAAATGATCTCTTTGAGTTCGCCCAAACGCAACGATTATTTGATTGCGGAAAAAATTAATTCTTAAAATTACCTTAAAAATTTGTCTGATAGCAATTTGTCAGGCAAGTTTTTAAATTCAAACTTGTTTTATTTCTAAAAATAAAAAATTTTATGAGAATAACAGATTTAAAAATTAAAAATATAGGCGCATTTTCGGAGGCAAAGCTAAATTTTATTGACGAGGATAACCCAAATAAAACTCCGATCACGCTAATTACAGGCGAAAATGGTTCTGGAAAAACAATTATTCTTGATGCTATTAGGGCAATGCTTTGGCAAAATTTGACAAAATTAGACCGAGATATTGTTCGAAACAAAGAAAATTTTGAGATCAATATGAATGTTTTTGTCAATGGAAAATCACAAGAATTTGTTTGTAATCAACATGGAGTTAGCACCAACATTTATTTTTCCAAACATTTTTCTGCCAAAATCAAAGATTTCAGACAAATTACTTACGATTGGATTTTGAATTATTGGACTTCAAAAACAGACAATAAAGCACTTAAAATTAGCAAAATTACAAATCTTGATCCTAATAAATATTTGGTAAATGTTTTGTCAGGGATACAGCCAAATATTCAGGTCATCGAACTGATCACTTTTTTTGATTATCTAAAATCTAGTGAAAACAGAAAAGAACAAAAAGAAGGAGAGTTTTTGATGGAAAAAGTAAAAAAAATTATTCAATTAAGTCTTTTTGAGGGTGAATTTTTGTATGTGGAACGCAAAAGTTTGACTCCTTTGGTAAAAGTGGGCAATAAAGAACTTTCTTTGGAAAAACTAAGTAGCGGAAATTTGTATTTGATCCAACGTTTGATGGCTTTGTTAGGACAAATGTATGCAGTTTATCAAATAAATTCATCAAATATTGAAAAAATGTGTGATTTTCAAGGAGTTTTGTTGATTGATGAAGCCGAAAATCATTTGCACCCAAAATGGCAAAAAACTTTTTTGAAATCTATTTTAAATATTTTTCCTAATTTACAAATTATTGCAACTACTCATTCGCCTTTTATTGTGGCTTCTGTTGAAAATGCAAAAGTTTTTGTTTGTGAATCTCGCAACAATCAAGTAGAAATTATTGATCGAAGCGCGGAATATTCCAGCAAACCTGTTGATGAAATTTTGGTTTCGGAAATATTTGGTACACAGCCATTTAGCTTTGAAATTACGGATTTATTGGAAAAACGCAAAAAAGCCATTCGACAAGGAAATCAAACTGAAAGACAAATTTTGGAAGATAGACTTAGCAAATTAAATCCTGAGTATTTTTCTTATTTTGGACTTGAAAAAAAATTTCCAAACCTTAAATTTTAAACCATGAAACATCTAAAACGATTTCCTAAACCTCAAATTTTGGTAGAAAAAGAGAAGGAATGACTCGAAAAATTTCTCGAAAGCAATAAAAAACGACCTGATACTTCCAAATATGGACATAAAAAAGTTCGTGATTGTCTAAACGATATAAGTTTTTACAAATGTTTTTATTGTGAAAGCAAACTCAAAGGAAAAGTAAGCGAAATAGACCATTACAAAGAAGTAAGCGAATACAAAGAAGGTGCTTATGAATGGGAAAATCTGTTTTTGAGTTGCGAAAATTGCAATGGGAAAATTCCGCACCAGATAATTCCTGTTACAGAAGCACTAAATCCTTTTTTGGACACAGACCAAGAAATAAAAAAACATCTTACTTTTGAAGATGAACAAATTACCATGAAACCCGATTCAATTTTGGGTAGTAAAACCATACAAAAATTTCGTTTAGATTCGCCAAGTTTGGATATGTTAAGGTTAAAACAGATCAAAATTTTTCAACAATGTTGCATTTCTGTTCAAAAAAATATGATTTTGGAAGGAAGAAACAAAATGTCTGAAAAAGAATTAGAAAGTTTACGATCTTTTGCTAATCCTGACAAATCGTTTTCTTTGATGTTCGAAATTTTGTTAGAAAAAATGCAAATCAATCAGCAAACAAAATAAGGACTTACGCAATTTATAAAAACTATCAGAAATACTATTTTTTTAGAAAATGTTATTTCTATAATTCATCACAAAAACGCAAAAAACAAAACCTAATCATCATAGAGGGATTGCGTGAAATTCGTTTGGCAATCGAGGCGAAACAGAACATCAAAATTTTGTTTTTTTGTCCTGAAACGATAGATCAAGACTTTTGAAAAATTTACCAAAAAAAATCTGAAAAAGTAGAAATTATTTGTTAGCATTTTTAAATGAAGTATTAAGACAACTACAAAAAAATACTTATATTGCTGATAATCAAATATTTATAAAAATGATCGTGTAGAGATGCCCGTTCTACAAGTATAATGCTTATTTAAATTCTATCCAATACTTTTTCTATCAAGTTCGAGATTGTCTTTTCTGCCTGAATGCTAAATGTATTTTTTGCTCGATTGGCTACGATTGCATTCAAAGAAAGCATATTGTGTCCCAAAATTCTTCCCAAAGCATAATAACCTGCGGTTTCCATTTCGAAATTACTTATTGGCAGACACGAAAAGTTTTGTAATTTTTCCAAATAATTTTCAATTTTGGGTGCATAACGCATTTTTCTGCCTTGTGGCGCATAAAAACCACAACAAGTTAGCGTATTTCCTGCGATCAAATCGTAGGCAATTTGCTTTTGCAAAGCATCAGAAGCTGTTACAATATACGGCTGAAAAGGTATTTGGAGGCTATTTTGCAATTCTTTCCCAATTTTATTTTCGTTTTCTGTCTGTGAAAGTTCGTAAAAACACATCAGCGTGTCCAAACCGATGGCTTGCTGTGAAACCAAAAGCGAATCTAGCGGAATATTTGGGCTTAATGTGCCAGAAGTACCTATTCGGATAATATTTAAGGCTTGTGTTTTGGCTTTAGCTTGTCGTTTTTCGAGATCAATATTGATTAGGGCATCGAGTTCGTTCATTACAATTTCGATGTTGTCTGTGCCAATTCCTGTGGAAATAACAGTTAAACGCTTATTTTTATATAATCCTGTATGGGTTACAAATTCTCTTTTTTGGGTTTTAAATTCGATGGAATCGAAGAAACTGCTGACCATCGCCACTCGGTCAGGATCGCCAACGGTAATGATATTTTGGGCAATATGTTCAGGGCGCAAATGCAAATGATAAACGCTTCCATCTTGATTTAAAATGAGATCAGCAGGTGAAAAATGCATGGTTTTTTGGTTGTTAAAAAAGGGTTTGGTTGTTAAACCCTTTTTTATTTTGAATGTTTAGGAAATCCTAAAATTCGTAACCAGCCAAAACCTACCGTAGAAGCGGGCATGGGAATTTCAAAATG
>RDXG01000194.1 GCA_004292785.1 Bacteroidota bacterium | reverse complement strand
ACCTGATGGTTTTAATGTGGGCTTCAATGTAAACAAAGCAGGAGGACAAACCATTTTCCACACGCATATTCACGTCATACCGCGCTATACGAATGATGTTCTCAATCCAAAAGGAGGCGTTAGAAACGTAATTCCTGAAAAGGGAGATTATACTAAAAAGAGACGAAAAAGAAGCTATAAGAAAGAAGAAAATACAATTTTGGTTGCTTATTTACGAGATAAAGAGGCTTTTTTGATAGCCCAAAATGAACATTGGTACAGAATACCTGTAAATTCTGCTCCAAAAATTATAGCAGAAGGCAATCTTAAATATTTAGCTCTATATCAACCAAGTATATTCGGACACGAAAAATATACGATACGTTGGTATGCCCAAATTACCAAAATTAACATTGTAAAGCGTATAGATTTATTACCCCATGAGAGTTATCACCCTAAACGAAATGAAATGTATTACAAGATAGAATTTGAACAGTTGGAAGCCTTGCCTGAACCTATCACAAGCGACAAAGGGCATAGACCGCTTTTTATACCTACTTCAGAAAAAAAGTTTTTTAATACAACTAATTTGAACGACCTCTTTAATGATAGTCACATAGAAGATTTACTTTGGGAGGAATTAAAGAAGGAAGAAATTTTAGCAGAACGTCAATATATTGTAAGCACAGGTAAGCATAAAACAGCCTTTACCGTCTTCTTAGATTTTGCCATTTTTTGTAAAGACCAAAATATTGATGTTGAATGTGATGGGGACTCTTATCATTTGGCAGAAAAAGATGTAAAGTATGATAAAAAACGTCAAAATGAACTTGAGAGCTTAGGTTGGTCTGTTTTACGTTTTACGACTTATCAAATAGAATATGAAATAGACGAGTGCATCAATACTATAAAAAATACTATTAACGAAAAGGGTGGTTTGCTCGAACCTAAAAACCCCGACAAAGTGCGCTACTTTCCTAAAGACCAAGTAGGGCTTTTTTAGGTGTTTTTATTTGAAAATGTGTACTAACCTTGCCTATTTTGCGTGTAGAAAATT
>RDXG01000102.1 GCA_004292785.1 Bacteroidota bacterium | reverse complement strand
ACTATAGGCAAGCGCAAACTATCCATAAAGACATTTGTACTCTTAGAGAATATAGATACACGAATACTTTGGTCTTTCGCATCAGCATCGCCATTGATGAGGTCAAAGTATAGATTAAGGATAAAATCATAGTTATTATCGCGAATATGCCTAACTTGGATTTCACCCCCTACGATATGCGTGGCTTGGGTAGGCAAGGCTATCAGAAGCAACAGCCCCCACAACAAAAGGTATTTTAGGTATGTATTCATATTTGGTTTTGGTTGAGTACACTTCTACTAACTCAAAATGTACAGGTTTTGTGCTGTAAATATACGGCTTTTTCCTAAAAAAGTGCATTAACAACTTGTTAAGGCTTCTTACAGCAAAAAAAAACTTACATAATAGATACAATTTATGGTATAGACAAGCGCATTTTTACGCCAAAAAAGCCTTTAATACCCTCAAAAACACTCTAAAACTTACATACTACAAGCAAAAGAGAGTTTTTTTTTCATTTTTTTGTAACCTTTATTCCAAAGCCTCGTATAAGTATGATAAGAACTACAAAACAACAATGGTTTCACCAAAAAACGTCTTATTACCATGCTATCTATCTTTTCCTCTAAGAAAAAAGCGAATACCTATCGCAAGGTAAATGTGCTTAACCTAAAGCCTAATGACACCTGTTTTTATGGTGGACATAGCGCGCCCTTCACAGTAGTTGAAGCTGACCGTTCTAATAGCGGTGTGTTTTTCGTAGAAATCAAAAACGAAAAAGGCAGAAAATACTTGTTTACAGACAATACAACCGTATTGATAGAAGTAAACGACTAACCTCTTGTATTAGTTTTAGTGATATATTTTTAGAAATTTCTGTTTTCATTTTTCTATTAGAAAAGAAAATACTTATGGTATTTTCTTTTTTTGCTTGGTAGGCAAGGCACGAGTCTTGCCTGCTTGTTTTGCTACAGCAGGCAAGGCAATGTTACCTGCCTAAACCCATCAACTTTACGGACTCGGTAGCCAAGATGTAGATACCCATTGCCAATACGAACCAACCAAAAGCGGGTTTTAGCTTTTCATTGCTCACGAATTGGGACAAAAACCTGCCTAACAAAATGCCCATCACCGAACAACCCGAAAAAATAAGCAAGAATTGCCAATCCATCACCTGCCCCTGCAAACTGCTAAAAAAACCAATGAATGAATTGGTGGCAATGATAAGCAACGAAGTAGCTACTGCCCGTTTCATGGGCAACGAAGCCACAAAAACCAACGTAGGAATAATCAAAAAACCGCCTCCCACGCCCACAATGCCTGTAATGCTTCCTACCAAAATGCCTCGAAGAAAAATCTTGCTATAATCTGTAGGTGCATTTTCAGCCTTGCCTACTGCGCCTTCCCTAATCATAGCCACCGAAGTCCAAACCATCAGCACAGCGAACAACAACATAATCGCCACATCTTTCGTAAGGGTAAAATTCGCCACGTTTACAATCTTTGTTGGCACGAGGGGCATCAAAAAACTACGCACCAAAAAAATGCTCGAAATGCTGGGTATGCCAAAACTGATAGCGGTGCGATAATCCAACATTTTGTCTTGTGTGGCTTTGAGCGTACCCACAAATGCCGAGAAGCCTACCACAAAAAGCGAGTACGTAGTAGCCAAAGAAGCAGGAACGCCCACCACATACACCAAAATAGGCACAGTCAGGATAGAGCCGCCACTGCCCACCAAACCCAAAGAAACGCCCACCAAAACCGCCAAAAAATATCCTATTATTATCATATACTTGAAAAACGTTTGCAAATAACGGACTTTTTCGGCAAGGATTGCGTAACAGAAGTTACAAAAATAGCACCTTTTCGCCTTTTCGAGTATTGGAAAGGCAGGCAAGCGTTTCTATTGACACACTTTTTTATTCAGCGTTTCGCCACTCGAAAGGTTGGGCTAAGGCAAATTCTCGGATATTCACAACCCCACAGATTGTCAAGTCTTCGACATTGACAACTGCCTTGCCTACCTCAAAATGAAACATCAAAAAATAAATAATATCCCCAAATAAAACGTAATTTTTGAAAAAATGAAGCGTAAAAAATAAAAATAATATGCCTAAATAAAACACCAAAAAACAAAAAATAACCGTACTAAAAATAAATTAGCACGGTTATGTTCGCCTTTGGCGTAGCAGTCGCAGACCGCAGTTCCACTTAGTTGAAGTCTAAGACTTTAACTAACGGGGGGTATCATACAATTCATTGCTGTTTAACTTTCTTTTGTTTTGTAATTTTACAATGCCCGCTAACGGAAAAGCATTTGTGCAGGGCGGGCTTGATAGCACTATTGCCCCACAAAGCACTAAACCAAATAAAAAGCACAAAAGTTCATATTTAGCACCTTAGCCCGCCTTGCACAAATGCAATGTTATCTGCTTTTGCTTTTTGCCGAAACATTGACATTCAAAAGATTGGATCGTGAATTTTACGCACTTTTTTCGTGCCAATACAGGCGGGTTTTTCTTTCAAACCTATTTTTCAAAAAAGTAACGCACTACGCTACTTTGATTTAACTTGTCTTTGAGTTCTGCCCAAGAAAATAGATATTCAGGATTGGGTTCTGCTGCCAACATAACATGAGGAAACCCAAATGGACTGTAAAAAATAATTCCTGCATCAGTAACTATAAAATCTAATTCTCTATCTCTGTTGGGTTGTGGTGGATTTCTAAGAGCCTCTATAATTTGAGTGTCTTGCAAGTTAAGTTCTTTTATCCTTTGTCGTCCACGCTCTTTCATCTTCAGATGAATCATATCATAAATACTCGATTTTGCGTCATTGTCCTTGCAAATGTCGTAGAGCGATATCCTCCTCCTGCGTTCACCCTGCGTCAAGCTAAAAGAAGCATAAACTGCGTGGACGCTTGGATAAGCCCCCATAAAATTGACTGTAAACCGAATTGATAAAACCTGATTGTGATTGCAAAGAACCTCGTAATCACACCCTACAGTTCCCATTCCATTCGTTTTGTAGGTTTCTAACTTCAAGTGTTCCAATATTTCCTTTGCGGACAAAGCGGCTACGCGCTCCTCTTTGCCATTGATGTAAATACTTTCACCAAAAACACTTGTCAGTATTTCTGCATTTAGTGTTTTGAGGTCAGAGAAAGAAAGAAAATCTACTACGTTCACTTCAGGGAATTTGAATGTGTATTTAGCATTCGTTTCGGAAACTTCCAATATTTGTGCGTGTGTTTCCGATTCTTTCGCCATTTCTTTTGCTTCCTCTGGTGGTTCTTCCTTCTTCTCTTCCCATTGCCCATGCACAGAATTGCATACAGCGAAAAAAGCTACAAATAATAAAAGTTTCATAGTTCATTGGGTTTAGTTCAATAATATTAAAAATGTTGCGTTTCCTACTCAAATTACATTTTTTTTCACACTTTTTTCGTGCCAATGTCAAAAGTTTAACTTCTTGCACACAAACTGTAGAAATTACGCAACTTTTTGCAAAAAAGTTGCCAAGCAAATGCAGATAACTCGTTAATATACGCAACTCGCGCATATCCTGATGCAAAGGTAGGAAAAATTTTTATATACACCAAATATTTCTCAAATATTTTTATAAATTCTTGTAAATCAGTACTTTATAAAGTAAATAGTTACGCCAATGATACCTAAACAATACAAAATACGCTACGTACTTTTTTGTATTGTTTGTTATGCACACCCAGAAACTTGTCCGTTCTACAATACAAAATGTGTACCTACTAAAGCCTTGCCTTCAGGCGAATAACTTGATACAAAGCTAAAACAAAATTTTTTTACTTCCAAACGCTTAAAAACTTACCGAAAATACAAAATATTGCTTTTTAGTAGTTTGTGATTTTTCATTTTAAAAAACTTGCCTACCAAGCATAAGTGCGCCCATAGTACGAAATGCCTACTTCGTATATCCTAATGTTTTTCTTGCGGTATAGCTTGCCTATTTTGGCGGTAACTTCTGGCTCGAAGCCAAACCTATTTTCACGCAAACGAATGGATTTGATGATGTCGCTTTTGAACATCTTGTAGCAAGTTTCCATATCCGTTAGGTTCAGGTCTGTGAAGAAATTGGATAGGAAAGTCAAGAATTTATTGCCTAAGGTGTGCCAAAAGAACAACACGCGGTGGGGCTTGCCTCCCATAAAGCGCGAGCCATACACTACATCAGCAAAACCATCTAAAACGGGCTGAAGCAATAGGTTGTACTCTTCAGGGTCGTACTCAAGGTCTGCGTCTTGGATAATCACCAACTCGCCTGTAGCCAATTCTATGCCTCGCCTAAGTGCCGCGCCCTTGCCCATATTTTTGGGCTGTTTGTGGTATTGAATAGGCAAGTCAGGATTGTTGGCTTGGTATTGCAAGATGGCTTCTTCTGTATTATCTTTCGAAAAATCGTTCACAATGATAACTTCCTTTTGCATATTTTGCAAAAGTTGTACGGCTTTGATTTTGTCTAATATCAAGTGAATGGTCTTGCCTTCGTTGTAAGCAGGTATAACTATAGAGAGGGTTGGCATAGAG
>RDXG01000229.1 GCA_004292785.1 Bacteroidota bacterium | reverse complement strand
AAACTTTTGCGTTCTGAATCGTTTTGATCTGCAAAACCATCTGAAGACAGATAAATTAGGCTCTTGTTAGGAAGAATTAAGTTTTTATTAGTAAAATCTTTGTTTCTATTCAATTTTCCACCAATCACCAAACGATCACCTGTTAATTGCAAAATTTCATCATTTGCAATATAAAACAAAGAGGATTTTGCCCCTGAAAATGTAATTTTTGTTTGTTGGTTTTCTATTTTTTCGAACAAACATACCCCCACGTCCATACCGTCATAATTTTTGCTGTCTTTTTGGTTCAAAACAGTTCTAATACCCGAATCTATGTGCATCAAAATTTGATCAGGTTCATGAATATTTTTGATGTTGATGGTTTCGTGCAAAAGTGTATTGCCGATCATGGTCATAAACGCACCAGGAACGCCATGCCCTGTGCAATCAGCGAGAACCAAAATGGATTTTTTGTTCAATAAATTAGAAGATTCTATTTCTGCAAACCAATAAAAATCGCCTGAAACCACATCTTTTGGCAAATAAATAATAAAATGATCGCAAAAAAAAGAACTTAATTGCTCAGGTTTGGGCAAAATTGCCTGCTGAATATTTTGCGCATAACGAATACTCTGATTCAGTCGTTCGGAAGTTTCTTGTAATTTAGAAAAAGTAATTTCCAAACGATATTTTTGGTTTTCGATCAACACGTTTTGCGTTTCCAAAGAATTATTAATTGCCATCAATTCCTCATGATGTTGTTTCATTTCTTGATTTTGTAAGGCAATTTCTTTGCTTTGCGATTCAATTTCTATTTTTTGTTTTTTTAACAAAGCATTGCTTTTGCGTTCTTTTTGGCTATTTTGGTACATAAAAAATGCAAAACCCAACATTAAAACCAAAACCAACACAAAAACATTGGTTTGAAAAGACTGATTGTCGAGTTCTTCTTGTTGCAACAATTTGTCCTTGCCCAAGAGTTCTATTTGTGTTTGTTTTTCACGCATGGCAAAACTACTTTGAATGCGTGCAATTTTGTCCGAAGACTCGCTGTTGAACAAACTATCTTGCAAAGCTGCATACAATTTGAAATAAATTTTGCCCTGCGCCGAATTTTCTAGCTGCAAACAACAGTCTGCCAAACCAAAATAAGCCGTTTTTACCTCAACTTGATTGTGATGCAATTCTGCCAAACGCAAAGCCTGTTTGAAATAAGCAAAAGCCTTTTCATATTGTTTTTTGATGGTATAAATTTTACCCAAATTGTTATAAACAAATGCCAAATTGAAGGTATTTCGAGCCTTTTTCAAAATATCCACCGCCTGTGAAAAAAAATCAATGGCTTTTTGGATGTCGCCTTTCAAAAAATAAGTATTTCCCAAAGCATTATAGACTTGTGCCATATCGTTGGCAGGCGAACGGGTTGCCAACTGTTTGCGAATTTTTAGGCATTTTTCGTATTCAATAATGGCATCTTGATATTTTTTTTGTTTGACATAAATGTCGCCGATGTCCAGATAACAATTAGAAATTCCGTAAATTTCGTTGATTTCTAACTTAATTTTCAAACATCTTTCATAATATTGAAGTGTCAAATCGTAGTGTTTTTGTTCGGCATGAACCAGCCCAATGTTGATGCTATTATTTGCAATTCCCAACTTAAATTTTATTTTTTCGTTGATTTGCAAAGATTTGAACAAATTTTCTAAGGCATGACCATAATTGCCTTCGATCCGACTCATGACTCCCAAATTGTTATAACAAACAGCAATTCCACGCTGATAATCTATTTTTTTTGAAAAATTCATAGATTTTTCGGCATAATGCAAAGCACTGTCGTGAGAAGTAAAAATGTAATGCAAAAAAACCTCATTTAACATATCTGCTTTTACGGTATCGATTTTGGTCGTTTGCAAAACCTGAAAAATACTATCAAAATAAGGAATATTTTGAGCAAAAATTGGTAAAAAACTTAATAAAAGTAGTGTAAAAGTAATTAATTTTTTCATTTTCATAGATTTAGCGAATCGTAGATTCTGTAGTTTACATTTTTAAAGCAATGACCGAAACATCATCTCTTTGCGGTTCTTCTTTTTGGTGTTCAAAAAAAGTTTGTTGCAAAATTTCTTGTTGTTCTGCAAAACTCTTCCCAAAATTATCCAAAATTAATTGTTTAAATCGAGGACTTCCTAGTTTTTCTTTCTGACCATTTACTTGATCTACATAACCGTCGGTGGTCAAATACAAAATTTCTTGATTGTTTAATACAAATTCGTAGTTGCTAAAATTGCGCGTTTTTTCAGTTCTGCCTCCAATAGAAATTTTATCTCCAGAAATTTGGACAATTTCCTGATTTTTGGTATAAAAAACAGCCAATTTTGCTCCAGAAAATATAATTTTTGTGTTTTTTTCATTTTTTTCGAACAGACAAATAGCAGCGTCCATGCCATCAGAATTTTTGCCTTCCGATTGTTTTAGTACATTTTTTACTCCTTCATGAATTGCCAACAGAATTTCCGAAGGCGAAATTATTTTTTTTACGTGAATGGTTTCATACAAAATTGTACTGCCAATCATGCTCATAAACGCACCAGGAACGCCATGCCCTGTGCAGTCTGCCAACACAAAAATTCCTTGATTTTCAGAAATTTGAGTAAACCAATAAAAGTCGCCAGAAACAGTATCTTTAGGCAAATAAATGGCAAAATAATCTGTAAAAAAGTCTTTTAATTGCTTGCTTTCAGGCAAAACAACCTGCTGAATGTGTTGCGCATACCGAATGCTTTCGCCCAAACGATCAGAAGTATATTTGAGTTTTTGGAAAGTGCTTTCTACTTGTTCATGCATTTCAAACATTCGATCATTAAATTCGAGCATGGTTTCTTGTTGCCGTTTCAATTCTTCGTTTTGAGAAGCAATTTCCTCATTTTTCTCTTTTAATTCTGTTGTTCTTTCGTTTACTTTTTGTTCTAAAATCTTGTTTTGTTGCGTAATTAACCTAAAATTAGACTCCTGTGCCTGTTGTTTTTGTTTGCGAAGTAAAGTAATTTTGTCTGCCAAAGCAAAAGACAAAAGCAAGACTTCCAAAACAGAGCCAATCATTGATGCATGACTTGTAAACACGTTTGCGGGCAAAAATGCACTCAAATACAACACATAAATGATGTTGCAAATTAAAAAAGTTCCCCAAGCCAAAATGTAAAATCGGGCGATCATAAAGCCTTTTTTATACATTAAACCCGCAATAATGATCAAATACAAACAAGAAAGCAAAGAAGTATTTTTGAGAACTAAATCGCTAAACAAATTATAACCCAACAAACTCAACAACATACTTCCCACTGAAAGCGCAATAAAAGCGTACAAACCTGCGTGCCAATAAGGAACATTTTTTTTGGTTTCCAAAAAAGAGGAAGAAAAAAGTAAGACAAAAATGATCATCAAATCTGGAACTAAGGTCAAATAATTGGAAAGCCAAGTTTGCGCGCCAATGAAACCAAAAACATGACCTTTTAGGGTTGCATTTAGCAAAAATAGTAAAAAAATGGTTGCCACATAATATAAGTAAGCCGCATCTCTGATCGCAAAATAAAGAAAAAGATTATAGCAAATCATGATGAACATCAAGCCAAAATACATTCCGATTAAAGTGTCCCTTTGATGATGGTTTTCTAGCATGGCTTTAATTGTACCCACTTGCATTGGTATTTCCAAATTATAATCGGTTTGGAAACGAATATAAAAAGTTTTGACAGTTGGCGTGGCTGCACTTGCCAAAGGCATTAAAAAATAGTTGGTTTTGAAATAGCGTTTGTGATAATGTTCTGACGAACCAAAATTTTGCACTTGATATTTTCCATCAGGATTTGGAGAATAAAACTCGATTTTTTGAATGGTTGGATTAGCAATTTCTAACAAACAATTTTCTTCGGTTTCGTTATTAAAAGTAAATTTGCACCATATTACAGAAGAAGTATTGGCAAAATTAGGAACGTAACTTTCATTTTTAATAAATCTTAGCTGATTTTTATCTTCTAAAATGTCTTGAAAACTTAATTTTCCAGATTTATCTTCAAAAAAAAGTACCCTTTTGCCAATATTGATCAAATCCGAATCGTTTTCTACCGAAACAAGTGTTTGGGCAAAACTATAAAACGGAAAACATAGAAATAAGAAAACAATGATTGGTTTCATCGCGATTTTGTAGTGTTTTCAAGCCAATTTTTCGCTGAAATTTACAACCTATTTTCTAATTTTTTTGTTAAAAACTTTTTTTAGCAAAAAAAATATACTTTATGTTGTTTTTTTAACATAACTAAGATAGAATAATTATCCGACACCTCAAAGGTGTCGGATAATTTTGATTGTCAATGAGTTATAGCAGTGAAATAATGTAAACTAATTTATTCTCACTACTTAATATTTAATAATCAGAAATTTATCGTTTTGTTTTCAAAAAAATTTTAGAATAAGAAAATGTAAAGTAATTTGTGTTTAATTTTTATTTTGTAAATTTGCCACAATCCTAAATAAGAAAAACCATGCAATTTGCCGATATAAAAAATGACATTGCTTTCCGCAAAATTTTTGGCAATGAAAACAAAAAAGAAATTCTGATTTCTTTCCTAAATGCTGTGTTAAAATTGGAAGGAACTCAACAAATTTCTTGGGTCGAAATCTTAAATCCTTATCAAGTTCCGATAGTTTTGGGGGCAAAATCAACGATTTTAGATGTCAAAGCAAAGGATAAATCAGGTTTTGAATACATTGTAGAAATGCAAGTAACCGAAAAAGCGGGTTTTGCCAAAAGAGCCGTTTATTATTCTGCCAAATCTTATTCTGCACAACTCAATGTAGGCGAAGATTATCAGAAATTAAAGCCAACGATTTTTATAGGAATTTTGAATTTTGTGTTTTTGGAAGGCGCGAATTACTTGTCTCGCCATTTGATTTTAGATGCTCAAACTCTCGAACACAAATTGAAAGATTTGGATTTTAATTTTATTGAATTACCCAAATTCAATAAAAAGGAAGAAGAATTGAAAACTTTGGTAGAAAAATGGGTGTTTTTCATTAAAAATGCAGAAAATTTGACCGTTTTACCTCAAAATTTGGATGATGCGGGCTTAAAATCGGCTTATACTGAGGCAGACAGGCATTTGTGGACAAAAGCGGATTTGGCGGCTTACGAATATGCTCAAATGCGTGAAACTGATGAGAGAGCTAGGGAAATGCTTGTACTTGAAAAAGGGCGAAATCAGGGCAAAATTGAAATTGCGAAAAATGCAATTTTGGAAGGTTTCGACAATCAAATTATTGTCCGATTGACAGGCTTGAGTGTTGAACAAATCGAGCAGATTCGAGCTGGTTTTTGAAATGTGCTAAAATCCCAATGTATCACAAACAAGAGTTTTGTGATACATTGTTTGGCGCAAGAAATTTTGCGTAAATTAATTTATCCCCTCATTTTATCCAAAATCAGATTTAAAGTTTTGGACTCTTGTTCTGAAATTTGATCCATAAAATTGTTTATTGTCTTCATTTTTATGTCAATTTCTGCAAGTAATTCCAAGCCTTTATCGGTGATGCGAATATCCACTTGCCTACGATTTTCTTTGCATAACTGCCTGTCTATCAAATCTTTAAGGCGTAGTTTTTCTACCAAACGAGTTGCATTTGAGGACTTATCTAACATTCTGTTGGCAATTTCGCAAAGCATAATTGGTTTTTTGGCTTGCCCTCTCAAAATTCGCAAAACATTGTATTGTTGTGAGGAAATGTCGTATTTTTTAAAAAACTTACTTTGCAAAAGTGCAATCCAACCGCTAGTAAACATCAAATTGAGCATTGCTTTTTGCTGCTCACTTTCAAATTTGCTTTGCTTAATTTCTTCTTCTAATGACATAATTGTATAAACGATTATCGTTGTAACAAGAAACTAATTTTTGCTCAAATAGTTTTTATATTTGAAAATTAAGTAAAAATTTTGTTGTTTTGCAAAAAACAAATTTTTTATTCAAAAATTGTAAATCCAAACTCATCAATGTTTCTAACCATCTACAAAAAATTAGGTTTTACCGCAATTTCCGCCTTAATTTTATGCTTTGTCGGCTTATTTTTTATCAATTTTGGCGAAAAAATATCCATTAATAACGGTGCAGGTTTTGACGGAATTTATTATGTGTATATTGTTCAAAACTACGAAAAATTATCTGTTAATGGTGGTTTTAACAAACCCATTCCAGAAATTGGCATGGCAGATATTGCCAAAACAGATCGTTTTTTTCCAAGTTTGTTGGTTTATCATGGCATGAAATTTTTGAAATTGCCTTTGGAATGGAAAAATATTATTCGAGCTTATGAATACCAAAACTTAATTTGGTTGCTTTTGGCAAGTTTTGCGTGGAGCTACATTAGTTCTAAGCTGACAATGCAAGAAAAAAGTCGTTGGTTGGGTTTTGTGTTCTTTTTTGGTTCTTATGCCTACCTCAAATTTAACTATTTTTATCCTGCCCTCACTGATACCGCAGCCGCTTGTATGGCAATGATTTTAATTGCTTTTTTTGTGCAAGACTCTTGGTTAGGCAAATTGGGTATAGTTGCCGTTGCCCTTGCTGCCGCTTTTACTTGGCAACCGATCACCATTTATGCCTATATTTTATTGCTTTTTCCTAAAAAAACGCCACTTCTTACAGATGAAAGCAAAATTACTAAAGGCATTAATTGGGCAGTTTGGATTTTGCCATCCTTGTTTTTTGTTTATGGTTTTTGGACAAATTACAAAATCAAAGGCATCGAAACTTTCAAAGAAATGATGACAGACAAATGGGGCGCAGTTCCTATTGATGTCGATTCTTTTTGGTTGAGTTTATTTTTGGTTTTTATTTTTAATCTTTTTTACTATAAATATTTGTTCGAAAATTCGAGCTTAAACAATTTTAAATATTTATACAAAAATTCAGAAACGCAAAATACCACACAAATTATTTTAGGAATTGCAGAAAAAGTTATTCCTATTGTTTTAATTTATCTTGCTGTCGGTCAATTACACAATCTATTTTTGGATCAAACTGTAACAGCCAATCAAGGAAGTACAGCAGGTACTGATGTCGCAAGTGGCGTGATAGCGGCAACTGCTACAGGTATAGCAAACAATCCTGTGAGTGCGCTTTCAGGACTTTTTTTTAATCCGTTTTCCTTACATTTTCCTTTGGAGTTTTTGATAAATGCGGCTGTTTATTTTAGCCCTGCCATCATTATAGGTTTTGTTTTTTATCCAAAATTGGCAGAAACTTTAAGAAAAGAAGGCGGAATCGGAATTTTATTAATATTTGTAGCAAGTTATAGCTCAAGTTTTTTAAATTCTCAAAGCCGAATTATGACCGCTTTTGCTCCTTTTTTATTGGTTTTTATTACCTTAATGATCGACAGATTGAATTGGGATAAAAAATACTATTATTTGCTAATTGTTCTTACTTTAATTGCTTCAAAAGCATGGCTAATTTTTGGTTCTGAATGGCAAACACCAACAGGCATGGGCAAATCTTGGACAATGCTGATGATGAATCAAGGAATGTGGGCAGCAAAAAAATGGTATGTAATGCACTCTTTTATTTTTATTCTCATTAGTGTTTTCTTTTTGTTGAACAGAAAAACTTTATTGGGAATTGAAAATTCTACGCAAAATGTTGCAAATGAAACGGTTAAAGATTTGCCTAAAAAGAAAAAATAACATGAACTTTTTGTCCGAAGAAATACTCGATTATTGCCAAAACAATTCCACGTCAGAAACGGAGGCTTTGAGAAAACTCAACAGAGAAACTCATGCCAAAGTCCTGAAAGCTAGAATGTTATCGGGGCATTTGCAAGGAAATGTTTTGGCTACTTTTTCGCACATGATTCGCCCTAAACGCGTGTTGGAAATTGGTACTTTTACAGGATATTCTGCAATTTGTTTGGCGCAAGGATTGACAGAAAACGGAATTTTGCACAGCATCGAAATCAATGAAGAACTAGAAAGCATGATCAAAAATTATATTTCAGAGGCAAATTTGACCGAAAAAATACAATTACACATCGGAAATGCACTAGAAATTATCCCAAATTTGCCAGAAATGTTCGATTTGGTTTTTATTGATGCCGACAAACTTAATTATTCTGCTTATTACGATTTGGTTTTGCCAAAAGTAAAAATTGGGGGTTTTATCATTGCCGACAACGTGTTGTGGAGTGGAAAAGTGGTCGATCCAAAGGCAAAAGACAAAGACACGCTTTCGATGTTGGCTTTTAACAAAAAAATCCAAGAAGACGAGCGCGTTTTTAATACTCTATTTCCAATTAGAGACGGTTTGATGGTGGCAATTAGACAAAAATAAACGTTGCCAACGGTTGTAAAACCTTGGCAAACGTAAACATAAAAATAAAACAAAAATATGAAAAATTTATCTCCGCAAACGCATTGCGTACACACAGGAACGCAATTTGACGAGCAAACACAGGGAGTCAATAGTCCGATTTATACTTCTTCTGCCTACGGTTATTTGAATGGCGTGAGGTTGTATCCAAGATATTACAATTTGCCAAATCAGAAGGCAGTAGTAGAAAAATTATGTGCTTTGGAATACGCAGAAGGCGGTTTGCTTTTTGCTTCGGGCATGGCGGCGATCACAACGGCTATTTTGGCGTTGGTAAAAAAAGGCGAACATATCGTTTTTCAAAACAATTTGTATGGCGGAACGCATTATTTTGTAACCTCCGATTTGGAAAAATATGGCATCGAATTTACCTTAGTCGAGGGCATGAATCCCGAAGATTACGCAAAAGCTATCCAAGCAAATACCAAATTAATTTATGTAGAAACGCCATCGAATCCTTTGCTGAAAGTCATTGATTTACAGGCGATTGCAGAAATTTCTAAGGCGAATAATTTGGTCAGCATGATCGACAATACCTTTGCAAGCCCGATCAACCAAAACCCGATCAAATTGGGAATTGATGTGGTGATGCACAGTGCCACCAAATATTTGGGCGGACATAGCGATATGTGTGCGGGTGCGATTGTGAGTTCTGCAAAAATTATGGAAAAAGTGTATCATACTGCCATCAATTTTGGCGGAAATATGGACTCACAAGCCTGTTATTTGCTCGAAAGAAGCATGAAAACGTTGGCTTTGCGGGTAGAAAGGCAAAACCAAAATGCCCAAAAATTGGTCGATTTTTTGGGAACGCAAAACGAAATTTCGCAAATTTATTATCCTTCTTCCGACCCGATTGCGCACAAACAAATGTCAGGTTTTGGGGGGATGTTGAGTTTTGAACTCAAAACCATTGATTCGCAAGAGTTTATGAAACGCTTAAAACTAATTTTTCCTGCTTTGAGTTTGGGCGGCGTAGAATCTACGATTTGTTCGCCTTACAACACTTCGCACCTAAAAATTTCGCAAGCAGAAAGGGACAGATTGGGCATCAAAAATTCGCTTTTGCGTTTTTCGGTGGGCATTGAAGATGCAAACGATTTGATTAATGATTTGAGGCAGGCTTTGTAAAAATGTAGCATAGCCTACGGGCTGTGCTGTTTTTTTGTTAAAATGTTGGTGGGTTAAGGAAAGCAAAAAATTAAAATGGATACAAATATACGAGATTTTGTTGATCAAATATTGGCAGATATTAGCAACAAGCAACACAAATTAATTCTTGGCAAATTGACAGAAACAGAAGTTTTGGAACTCGAATCCCAATTAGGAATTGACTTGTCAGGCTATCAAAGAATCTTAGATAATTTTGGTATTAAACATAGTTTAAAAGAACATGGAGATGCTAAAAAAGAAGAATTAAGAGGGCAAATAGGCATTACAAACGAAGACTTTGAAAAAATTTTGGAAATTGTAAGTGACCCTGATGAAATAGAAACAGGAGAAAAAAGCCGATTAGGGAAAGACCTAATCAAATACTCCAAAGTTATCGAAAATGCTTTATTTTTTTATGTAGAAGAAATTAGGACAGGAAAAAAAGAACTTGCTTTACAAACCATCTACAAAAGAAAAAACCGTTAAAAAATATAAAAATTTAACGGTTAAGATATTCCATAGTGCTACGTGCTATTGCCTTGTGGCTGCGTCGCGCATACGTCTAAAAAACGATCTATCCTACATCTTTGATGCAAAGATAGATATTTTTTTGCTTTTTTCTATTTATTTATTAAAAAATTCTTGATACAAGATTTGAGGCAGGCTTTGTAAAAATGTAGAAACCTTATAGGGTTGTTGATAACCAAAAATTTTATAAAATATATTGCTTGTTTTTTGTTTTTTATAAAAAAAGATTCATATTTGACTCATCATTAAATAAACTTTGTATGAAACCTGAGAGCCATTCTATTAGTGATGTATTAACAAAAAATGTAACTTCATTTTATATTCCCCCATTTCAAAGATCATACGCTTGGGGGAAACCTGAAATTGAGAGATATTTTAGTGATGTTTTGCGCATTATTGACTCCGAATTGGATACTAAACAAAACGACAAATTAGAACACTTTTTTGGTGTTATTGTTATAAAAGACGAAAAAGATGGGTTTGCAAGTAAATCAGTTGTAGTTGATGGGCAACAGCGACTTACAACAACCTTACTATTTTTAATTGCCTTGCGTGATTTGGAAGCAGATTTAGCAAAAAAAGAAATAATTACACAAAATTATTTAACAAATAATGCTTCCTCCTTTCAAGATAAAATAAAACTCAAACAAGTAACAAAAGATTGGGAGTCATATAGGGCATTGGTAAATCATGAACCTGCCAAATCAGGAATCATTAACAATGCTTATCTACTTTTTTCAAAATTGATAAATGACAAGAAAAAATCAAATCCACAAATACAATTTGATCATTACATAAAGGCAACTACAAAAATGAATGTTGCTGTAATATTTTTAGATGAAAGACCATTTAAAGGGGAAGACCCTCAAATTATTTATGAAACACTAAATTCACTTGGCAAACCACTAACCTTATCTGATTTGGTTAGAAATTTTGTATTGTTAAATATGGACAGCAAAAACCAAGCAAATATATATGAAAATACTTGGCATCCAAAAATAGAATCTATTTTAAATGAAAATACGTCTGAATTTTTTCGGGACTATCTTCAATACAAAAAAGCAAGTTCAATTAAAGTGGTAAGTGACAATAATACAAAAGAAGTTTACCATTTATTTAAGGATTTTGTGAATAAAACATTCCAAAACCATAAGGATTTTATCAGTGATATTGTCCGTTATGTAAATTGGTACAAATGGATTATTACCGAAGAGGTTAAAGATACAATATCTACAAATTCGTCAAACAATAGCGAAATTATAGAATTACTTAGAAATATTTTTCACGATATTAAAGCAGAAGCGTTTAAACCTTTTGTTTTGGGATTGTTAGAATACAACCAATGTGGTGCAAATGGCATTAAATTACGTGATGATATGTTAATATCTATTTTAAAAACCATTCGAACATATTTGATTCGTCGTCGCATTCTGGGACTCTCGCAGGGTGAAAACAAAAATATTGTATTACTAATTAAAGATAGAAATATTGAAAAATTGGCAAATGCAGAGGTTACAATGATTGATTTGCTTTCTAATATGTTTTATAAAATGAGGTTTCCAAATAATAGCGAAATGGAAAAGGCACTAATGACTATGGATTTTTATGACGAGTTAAAAAAATATTCCAAATTTATTTTGGGTAAAATAGAAGAACACAACGCAAAAGTTGCTGTCCCTTTTCGCAACCCTAAAATTGCAATCGAACATATTATGCCTCAAAAACTTAATAATCGTTGGGAAGTTGAATTAGGCTTAAACTCTGACCATATTCACAAAACTTATTTACACAACATAGGTAATCTCATACTTACAGAGTTTAACAGTGAAATAGGCAATAAATCATTTGCTGACAAAAAGGTAAAATTGAATACCTCGTCTTTAAATTTTAGATTGGATATCATAAATAAAGATATTTGGAATGAAACAAGTATCCAAACACATCAACATAATATGATTACTTGGTTTTTGGAAACATTCCCATTGCCAGATAATTACCAGAAAAAATCAAATTGGAATACTAAAATTGTTGAAAATGATGAAAGCAATACATTTTCTCCTCTTGATGATGATGCTGGAAATATGGCTCAAGGCAACAAACCAACAGCAATATATATTGGGAATACCATAACAAGAGTAACATCATGGCAAGGTATTTTTATCAATTTTATCAAATATATCAAAGAAAATCAAGATTATGACTTTGATATGATACTCGAAGAAAATACTGTTGTAAAATGGGCTACCCTAAAATCACTAATTGACGATAATGACAGTTTAACAAACCGTTACAAAACATTTGACGGCAAAATATGGGATAAAGTTGAAAACCTTAGTAATGACGAGTTATTCATACATACAAATTTTTCTGCTTCTGCTTTTATGGATAAAATTGCCAAAATTATGAATAAGTTTAGTATGCCAGAAGATTTTGTGCAAATTTCGTTGAAATAATATGCTTGTTGTGCGTAAAGTTTAGCAAAACTTTTCTGCGCATTTTTGTAAAATTTCAAAAGGTTTCACAAAAAAATCTTATTTTTGCAAAAATATAAGACAAAAATGGAAACGATAACCATTCCAATAAGTGAGTATAAGCAAATGCAAAAACGCATCGAGGAATTGCAAATGCTTTTAACATTGCTTCAAAATGAGGCATTTATGCAACAATTTCGTCTTTTTATGCAACTCATGATGGCACAACAAAATATGCCAAATAAGTCATCTATGCAAGATTTTTTGTTAAAAGGAAGTATCATGACAGACGAACAACATCAGGAATTTATCCAAAAACGTAATCATTTTAACCAATGGAATCAGTCTGTTTAGATACTGGAGTACTTATCGAATATTTTCGAAAAAAAGAAAAGAAAAATACATTTTTGTATCGTTTGGCGGCATATTTTGGATTTAAAGTAAGTGCCATCACTAAATATGAGTTTGAGCGCGGTTTAAAACAAGAAGATGCGTTTTGGGAAGAATTTTTTGCACAAACTGAAATATTACCATTTGACGGAGAATGTGCCAAAATAGCCTCTTCGATCTATCAAAAACTCAAAAAAGAAAACAAATTGATTAGCGCAGATGATATTTTAATAGCTGCAACAGCCATCAGTAATGAGTTGCCTTTAGCTAATTTCAATGTAGATCATTTTGAAAGAGTTGATGGCTTAAAACTCATTAGATCGACAGACTCATTCGAAAATTAAGGATAGTTTTTTGGTTTTGAGAATTAGAACGCACAAAAATTTAGTATAACTTGCTGATAATCAATATTTTAACCTTTTTGTGTATAGAATTTACCAAAACACTCCACACAGCAATATAAACTAAAACATATCCTCTGCTCTTTCTGTACTTTTTGCCAAAATCAATAATTTTTCTTGAAATTCTTTTTCGGCAAGTAGCAGGTCAAAATGATTAAGGTCTTCTGCATAAGTAATCGTTTCTGCGGTGTTAAAAGGAAAAAACGCTACAGAACTAATTTTGGCACTATCACGCCCCAAAATGCCCAACAACGCCTCGTACACAACACTGCAAGAATCGAGAGAAAGCGTGGCTTCCAAACTTCCGTAGTCTTCTGTGTCTGGTGCAATTTCTTCTATTTCAGGCAAAAGTTTTTTGATTTTTTCCTCAATTTCCTCATGGATTTCTTGTTTCAAAACAATTTCTTTCAGAATATTTAAGCCTTTTTCTAAGGTTTCGATATTGCCAAAATGTTCAGTTTCAACAAACTTCACATAATTGGGAAAAAGTCTTTGCGAAATTCGATAAGCAAAAGCTATTTGATGAAAAAAAGGCAATTTGGCAACTTCTTTTTCCATACTAATATTGATTAAAAAATGACTTTCAATGGCACAAATTTTCACAGTTTCTCCGTATTGATCACAAAATTCGATCTCAAAAACTTGTTTTTCTTTGTTCCAAATATCTACAATAGTACCAATAGTACCTGCTTTTAAGTTTTCTTGGAGCATAGTCTTGTTAAGTGCCACCAGATCAAGCACCTGAAAGTTTTGCAAAGTGGTTTCTGTGATCATTTTTTTTTGTTTTCTGTATTTACATAACAACTTGTAAGACGAGGATTTTCTTGTTGATTTTCTACAATCCAACCCGTAATAATGTTGCCTTCTCCTTTTTCGTTTTGATGCTCAAAATCAACTTCATAACGCTTGCCAAAATCTGTTTGCCCTTTTTCGATAGCCTCGTTTTTTAGCACTTCATCTTGAATTAGGTCTTTTAATTGCTCTGCATTATCAGCAGTATAACCAAAAGTAGCCTTAAAAACCCTTGCTTTATGTTTGCCTTTTGGGTGATTTTCACTGAGGCAGTAATTTTTAAGTTTTTCTATTGGAATTTCTGCATTTTCAGCATTAGGTAATAAAGGCATACAAAATAAAATTTAAAATTTAACAAAGGTAACGAAAAACAAAAATAAAGAAAATATTTTAGAATGAAAAGCAAATCTAAATATTTTGATCAGCATTGAATTTAAAATTAAGGTGTGCGTAAAGTCGTAGCAAAGTGTTTCTACGTACCTTTTATGCCATTGTTTGTGTCTGCACAAACGACATAAGGATTGTTTGTGCAGACACAAACGTTTTGCCGCTTTGCGTTTGGGCGGGTTTCGGAGCACAAAACTGTCAACCAGCACTGAACTTGAATAGAAGCACAAGGCTCCAAATTTGCACATCACCCCGCCTGACGCAAAACTCGTGTTAACAGCAGGTCATTTTGTGTCTAACCTTCCCTTTCTATGGGCTCTAATTCGTTCAGTTCTTCCTCGGTAAATAGCCGATATATAATTTTAAATGTTTTTCCAAGTGAAGTTTCTAATGAAAATCCTCCAGGACCAAAACCCTCTAATACATCAAGTGTAAAATGGCTATATTTCCAATATTCAAATAAATCTCTGTCCACCCAAAATTCACAACCATCTATTGAGCCTATCAATACATCGTTCATACGCAAATAAATTTCCCCCTTTTCAAAACATTGTGGCTGTGTACCTTCACAGCAACCACCTGCTTGATAAAACATAAGGTCTCCGTGAGTTTCCTTTAATTCGGAAATAAGGTTTAAGGCTTTGCTTGTTACTGACAATCTACTAACCATTTGTATAAATATTTATATGAAAAATTAGGGGAAACAAAATATGTTCTGTTCCCCAAGTAAATTAAAGACTAAAAGAAACCTAGCTTATTCTTATTGTAATTAACAAGCATATTTTTCTCTTGTCTATAATGCCCAAGCATCATCTTATGATTTTCTCTTCCAATACCTGATTGTTTATAACCGCCAAATGGAGCTCCAGCAGGATAATCGTGGTAGCAGTTTACCCATACTCTTCCTGCTTGAATAGCACGAGGAACTTGATACAATTCGTGTGCATCTCTTGTCCATACGCCGGCACCCAGTCCATAAAGTGTGTCGTTAGCAATTGCAATGGCTTCTTCTGTGGTTTTAAAGGTAGTTACAGATACTACTGGTCCAAAAATTTCTTCTTGGAAAATTCGCATTTTGTTATGCCCCTTAAAAATAGTAGGCTTAATGTAATAGCCCTCACTTAAATCTCCTGTCAAATTTTGGACATCTCCACCTGCTAATACCTCTGCACCTTCTTCTTTTCCAAGTTTGAGATAGGAAATAATTTTATCCATCTGAATTACAGAAGCCTGCGCTCCCATCATTACATCAGTATCTAATGGATTTCCCATTTTTATGGCATTGGTTCTTTCAATAACCCTTTTCAAAAACGCATCTGCTATGCTTTCGTGAACCAAAATACGGGAAGGACAAGTACACACTTCTCCCTGATTAAGAGCAAATAATACAGCACCTTCAATGGCTTTGTCTAAAAACTCATCATCACTGTCCATTACAGAAGGGAAGAAAATATTAGGTGATTTTCCACCCAATTCAAGTGTTACAGGAATAATATTTTCTGTTGCATATTGCATTACCAAACGACCCGTGGCTGTAGAACCCGTAAATGCTGCTTTAGCAACTTTAGGATTTGTTATCAACGCTCTGCCTAGCTCAGAACCAAAACCATTTACTACATTGACAACCCCATTTGGTAGTAGATCAGCAATAAGCTCTATTAAAATTAAAATAGAAGTAGGCGTGCTTTCAGCAGGTTTCAAAACTACACAACATCCCGAAGCTAAGGCGGGAGCAAGTTTCCAAACTGCCATTAAAATTGGAAAATTCCAAGGGATAATTTGAGCTACTACACCTATCGGCTCATACATAATCATCGAAACAGTATGTTCATTCAGTTCTACAACCGAACCTTCCTCCGCTCGAATAACACTTGCAAAATAGCGAAAATGGTCGATTGCCAAAGGTAAGTCTGCATTTAGTGTTTCTCTAACCGCTTTGCCATTGTCAATGGTTTCTACAATAGCGAGATACTCCAAATTAGCCTCTAATCTATCTGCAATTTTGTTTAAAATGATGCTTCGTTCGGTTGCCGAAGTTTTGCTCCAAGTAGCAAAAGCATGATGAGCAGCATCTACTGCTAATTCTAAATCTTCTTTTGAAGAATGTGCTACTTTGGTAAATACTTTCCCATCAATAGGAGAAATATTGTCAAAATACCTCCCACGAACAGGAGCTGTCCATTTGCCATCTATGAAATTATCATAATGGGCTTTGAATTCTGGTCTTTTTAATGTTGCCATATTTATTAAATTTTAAGTTGTTAAAGTTACTGTTTTTTTGACTTGCTGGTAACAATGACATAAACGAAACCACTCACGTTTACGAAAACCAAACCTACAAAACTAATTCAAAAATTCCAGATCATTCCCTTTTTATTTTTTAACATACGGAAAACCCATCGGATCGGGATACAAAAAACGATAATTCAAAGCCGAAATCATTTTGTCGGAATTGATTTTTTTGAAACCTTCAGGCGAATAATTGTCGATAAATGCTACGCCTTCCATTTTCATGTCTGCGCAATTTTTGGCATAAACTTCTTTTCGCAAAGGCTGAATGGGGCAAGAAACATTAAAAATTTCGCCTAATTTGTTTTGCAAAATCATTTGTTCTACAATTCTAGTCACATCTTTGCGGTAAACCCAATTTACAGGGTCGTTTCCGCCTGCCACATTTTTTTTGCCCGACAAATATTTCGCAGGTATCCGATCATCACCAATCAAACCCGACAAACGCAAAATAGTTGTTCTAAAAACGCTTTCTGCCAAAAATAATTTTTCAGCTTGTACCAACACATGATCGCTTTGCCAATCGATGTCCGTTTCATAAACTTCTCGGTTTAACATTGCATAAACAGAAGTCGAACTTACAAAAATCACTTCTTGGGCAAGGTATTTTTTTAGCAAGCCAATCAAATTTTTGATTTGTTCCAAAAAAGAATCGGCAGTTTGCGTTTTTTGCGAAGGCGGAATGTTGATAAAAATAATTTCAGAACTCAAAAAAGATTTTATTTTTTCAGAATTAATTTCGATATTTTGCAAAGAAATAAGAAAAGGCTCGATGCCCGATTTTTCTAAAATTTCTATTTTTTGGGGAGTTTGCGTGCTTCCTTTGACCCAAAAACCTTGCAAAACCAAATATTTTGCCAAATCAAGTCCCAACCAACCGCAACCTAAAATACTAATCGTTTTCATTTTTCAGATAAAAAGACAAAAAACTAATCATGGCACTCAAAACCAAAACAGAAATTAAGGCAATTTTGAGACTAAAATATTCAGAAATGAAGCCAATACATGGAGGTCCAAATAAAAAACCCAAATAACCTACCGTAGAAACTCCCGCTAAAGCCATACCCGCCGACATAGTTTTTGATCTGCCTGCCGCCCCATAAACCAAAGGCACAACAGTAGCAAAACCTGCCCCTACACAAGTAAAACCGAAGATAATCAGATAAAAATGACTCGTAAACAAAGCCAAAGCCATACCAACTGCCGAAAGAATCCCGCTAATTTGCAACATTTTAACAGCTCCCAAATGTTTGGCAAGCCAATCTCCCCAAAAACGACCAACTGCCATTGCCAAAGAAAAAACAGTATAACCAACTACTGCCAAACCTGCCTCACTTTCAGGAAGGTTTTGTTTGAGGTAAACCGAACTCCAATCTGCCATTGCACCTTCGCCAAGCATGACGCAAAAAGCAATAAATCCTAAACCCCAAAGCGAAGCGTCAGGACGAACAAACAAGGCTTGTTTTTCCTTTTTTTCGATGGGAATAGGCAATAATTTAAAAGAAAAATAAGTAGAAATTAAAATAAAAGTTCCTGAAATGATAGCAAAATGACTGATCACATTTGGCAAAAATTCGGCAGACAAACCGCCCAAAAAAGCGCCAAACATTCCGCCCAAACTAAAAATTCCATGAAAAGAGGACATAATTGGCTTTTTATATGCAATTTCTACCGCAACAGCTTGCGTATTCATGGCAATATTCAAAATATCTCCCGCAGAACCATAGCAGAATAAAGCCAAAGCCAACAAAAAAGGATTGGGTGCAAGCGCCAGAAAAGACAAAATAAAACAACAAACTATTGCCGAAACTTGTGTAATATTTTTGCTTTGAAAACGGGTAGTTAGCCAACCTGCCACAGGCAGAGAAAGCAAAGAACCGACAGGTCCCGCTAACAAAACCAAACCCAATTCGCCATCACTGATGCCCAATTTTTTTTGGATAGCAGGGATGCGAGATGCCCAACTTGCAAACACGACTCCGCTGGTAAAAAACATGGTAGAAATTGCAATTCGATATCCAAAATAAGGATTTAGTTTTTTCATGAATATTTGACAAGAATATTTTTGGCAACGTCATGGCTAATGAACAAAATTTTTTGCCCTGATTCTATTTGCATGGATTGGTCGTAATCATTAATTTCTTTGACCATTATTTTTTTGCCAATAATTAAATCTGTTTTTTCGAGATGTTGTAAAAATTTGGCAGAATGTTCGCTTACGCCCATAATAATGACGTTTTTTTGTACCAAAATTTCAGAAAGTTTGATTAATTTACTATCAGGCAGTTTTCCTTTGGCATCAGGAATTGGGTCTCCATGCGGATCGAATTGTGGATTTCCCAAAAAGTTGCTTAATTTTTCTGTCAATTCTTCCGATTTTACGTGTTCGAGTTGTTCGGCAATGTCATGAATTTTATCCCAAGAAAAACCTAATTTTTCTCTCAAAAACACTTCCCAAAGTCGGTGTCTTCGCACAATTTGCAAAGAAAGTCGCAAGCCTTCTTCGGTCAAACTTACACCTTGATATTTTTGGTAGTTGATCAATTTTTTTTCGTAAAGTTTTTTGAGCATATCCGTTACACTCGCCGATTTTGTAGCCACTTCGTCAGCGATGGCGTTGGTACTCACACTACACTTTCTGTGCTTTGCAAAGAGAGTTTATAAATGGCTTTTAGGTAATTTTCTTCGGTGGAAGTATTCATTTTTTTGTTTAAATATTTAACATGAAACCTAGCTTTATTTTGTTTCGCTACGCATTTTTTCAATTTGTTCGATGGCTAAACCTGTATCTTCTGCAATTTCCTCGTTGGTCAGATTGCGTTTGATAAGTTTTTTAGCAATTTCCATTTTGCCCTGATTTATCCCTTGATTTCTGCCTCTTTCCTCGACCAGCATTTCCCTTGCCCTCTCATCGGTTTCGCGCATTCGAGCATAAGCGTAAGCATCTAATTCCGCCTTTGTCCACAAATGCCGATCTGCCTCCGTATATGCTGATTTTAAGCCCTCATCGTCCAAATTTGGGGGTAAAACGGTCAAATTTTCTGCATTTTTGATAAAAAATATCCATTTTTCGACCAAGGTTTTCAATTCTGATTCTGTTTTATTGAATTTTGGCAATTCA
>RDXG01000101.1 GCA_004292785.1 Bacteroidota bacterium | reverse complement strand
AATTATCACAAAAACGAATTTGGAAATATTACTTCCGAAATCCTTGATTTGACAAAGGTAATCAACAAACAAGCTAAAATTTTTAGGCAACAATACGAAGATATTAGCCAAAAAACAGAAACCGTTTTGTTGAGTGATATTTGTTACATCAGCAAAGGAATGGTCGTAAATGCTGACGAACATACTGCCAAAAACGAATTTGTAAAATCAGATATTGTGTCCGCCCAAAAAACAAAAATCTTTAACAAACCTTACATCGAGGGCAAAGATTTGAAACATTATTTGCTAGAACGAATCAGGTTTTTGGAATGGGGAACGGAAAGAGTGCCTGCCAAACTAAGTAGAGTTACTTTTCCTTCGCTTTATACAGGCGAAAAAATTATGCGTGGGCGTGTTACAGGCGGTATTTACGAAAATACAGGTCTAGTTTGCAACGACAGCATTATTCTTTTCAAAAAATTTATTGATTTGCAAAATGTAAAATCGAGGAGCATTTCGGTTTCCATTTCTAAAAATCATTTTGAAAAATTTGGTAGCAAAACTTCTGAAGAAATTGCGAAAAAACGCGAAGAATTGGAAGAAATTTCTACAAAATTTGAGTTAAAATATTTGTTGGCAATTATTAACTCGAAATACGCCTATTGGTTTTTGAATAATTTTCGCAGAAGTAGCATCAAAAACTACTTTTATCCCGATGATTTTAGGAATTTGCCGATTCCGTTAATTTCCGATCAAGATCAGCAAATTTTTGTTGAAAAAGTGGATTTAATGATGTCCAAAGGCAGAGAATTGCAAACTTTGCAATCGGATTGGTTTGTACTTTTGCCCAAAAAACTGAAACCTAAAAAGAAATTGACTAAAAAATTGGCAAATTGGTTTTTGGGGGATTTTGAGTTTTTTGTGGCAGAAATGTTAAAAGTTGGCATCGATATTGGGAAATTGGACTACAAAGAACGTCAAAAACTCAAAACAGATTTTAGCTTTGCACAAGCTGATGCTTTGCCTTTGCATAATTTGCTCGAAAAAACCGATCAGCAAATAGATGTTTTGGTTTATAAACTTTACAATTTGAGTTCAGAAGAGATCAATTTGATTGAAAATAAGCAAAATTATACTCAAAATTAATTGGTTTTGCTTATTCTAGGTAAAAATTTTTCTGAACAATGTTTTTTATTCAACGTTCTTTATTTTGGTTTGCAAATTCTTTAACTTGCACAAAAAAAGGTTTAAAACCAAATTATACCAAAAACACATTCGCATGGGTTCACAATTAACACCAGTCGTCAAAGGCTTGTTGCTTATAAATGTCATTATTTTTGCCTTACAAGCCTTAGTTTTAGATGGTCAAGGCATAGATTTAGCTAAAATTGGCGGTTTGCGATCTATTTTTTCATCGGATTTCGAGCCGTATCAAATTTTTACACATTTTTTTATTCACGCAAATTTTGATCATTTGCTTGGCAATATGTTGCCTTTATTTATTTTTGCGCCGATGTTGGAATATGCGTGGGGCGGAAAAAGATTTTTGTCCTTTTATGTGGCTTGTGCTTTGGGTGCAAGTTTTTTACATTTTTTGATACATTTTTTTGAAATTAAACAATTCGAAAATTTGGTTCAGGCATATCTAAACAACCCTGATCCAGAGCAATTTAACCGTTTGATTTTGGCAAAAGCTCCAAAATTATTGTATCAAGATTGGTATGAATTTATCAATGTTTTTGCAGCAAACCCAACAGATGCAAATTTGATTACAGGAAGTCAAGAAAGACTGACTTTATTGTATCAATTTTATGCAAATTCAACAATTACAGGGGCTTCTGGGGCAATTTTTGGAATTTTGATGGGTTTTGGAATGTTATTTCCAAACATGGAATTGCGTTTTTTATTCTTGCCTATTTCTGTCAAAGCCAAATATATGGTTATGTTATATGGTGCTTACGAAACCTACTCGATCATCAGAGATGCACCAAACGATAATATTGCTCATTTTGCACATTTGGGCGGAATGTTGGTGGCTTATATTTTGATTAAATATTGGGTAAAAACAGGAAAAGTTTAGAACAATAATCTCGAATAACATAGCCTTGATTGTATATTGAACGATACGGTCAAGGCTATTTTGTTTAAGAAAAATGCTATAAAAACAAAATTGCACCACAAACATTTAGGATTTAGGCATTTCGTAGGACTACGCAATTTTTTGGTTATCAAAGTTTTACAAAAACAACATTTACTAAAAAAATGTTATTTTTGGGCAGTTTTGAGCAAAATGCCCAAGCTATAATATTATATAAGTAAGAGAGCATATTTATCAGGCACCTCGAAAGTGTTGGATAATTCTGATTATCAATGAGTTATAGCAGTGAAATAATGTAAACTAATTTATTTTCACTACTTAGATTAAATTACTTTCAAAAAATTTAAATTCCAATTATTTTGTACGATCTTGTAATCATTGGTGGCGGTTTGTCGGGTTTGACTTCGGCTATTTTGCTAGGAAAAGCAGGTTTAAAAACTTTGCTTATCGAAAAAAATGAATATCCTTTTCACAGGGTTTGTGGCGAATATATTTCTAAGGAAACTTTGCCTTTTTTACAAAAAATTGGCGTTGATCCTTTCAGTTTTGGCGCAGTTTCGATCACAGATTTTACTTTAACTTCGCCCAAAGGCAATTTTTTAGATTTAAAATTGGATTTGGGTGGTTTTGGAATTAGCCGTTATTTGCTTGATAATCAGATGTTTGCAAAAGCAAAAGAAAATGGAACGAATTTTTTATTCAAAGAAAAAGTAATTTCAGTAAAAAATTTAGGAAAAACGCATTTGGTCAGCACCGAAAGCCAAAGTTTTGAAACAAAAAATGTGATTGGAACTTACGGAAAGCGCACCAATTTGGATAATTTTCTGAAAAGAAGTTTTTTTACACAAAAATCGCCTTACATTGGCGTAAAATACCATATTAAAACCAATTTGCAAGCCGATCATAAAATTGCTTTGCACAATTTCGCAGACGGATATTGTGGAATGTCAAGAGTAGAAAATGATATTTTTTGCCTTTGTTATTTGACTACACGCCAAAATTTAAAGCAAACAGGAGATATAAAAACCCTTGAAAAACAGATACTTAGCAAAAATCCATTTTTAAAACAAATTTTTGAAGAAGCCGAATTTGTTTGGGAAAAACCACAAGTGATCAACGAAATCTCTTTTGCAAAAAAGCCATTGATCGAAAACGGAATTTTGATGGCAGGCGACAGTGCAGGCATGATCGCACCACTTTGCGGAAATGGCATGACGATGGCAATTCATGGCGCAAAAATTTTATCTGAACTTTTGATTTTACATTTTGAAGGAAAAATCAGCAAAACAGAGTTAGAAAAATCTTATCAAAAACAATGGAGTTCACAATTTTCGAGCAGACTTTGGGCAGGCAGAAATTTGCAAAAAATGTTCGGAAACCCAATTTTAACCGAAATTTTATTGCAATTTGCAAAAAAAATGCCCGCATTTGCTAATTTTTTGGTGGCACAAACGCATGGAAAAGAGTTTTAAAAGTATCAGTTTTACCCAAAATTTTCAAAAAAATCTTCTCGAAAACCTTTATTTTTTTTCAGATAATTGAGAATAAATTGGCTTAATTCTTTTTTCGAAAGTTTTTTCAAAAGCGTTTTTGCTTGTTCAGAAACAGAAAATTCGGGCTTTTCATCAAGTATTTCAGCATCTCGAATGTGATACAAAACCGCAATAACGTGTTTGCAAACATTTCCCCAATCGTAGGGGCAAGTGCAAGAATGTTCTATAATTTCCCTGTTTTTGATGCAAACATAAACATCATAAAGCGAAGAACCTGCCACTTCTGCACAAAATTCGCCTTCATCTATTTGTTCTACGGTTTCTATACAATCTTGTTCGTAATAATCAAAACCGCGATTTACAATTTTTTTTTCTACAACAGATTCAAAATTTTCTAAGGTCATATTTTTATGATTACGTAATTTTTCCTGCTTGAAAGATAAAAAAAATTTTCTAATTTTGCTTTAAATTTAAACGAAATTTTTGATTAACATGGAAAAACAAATCATAGAAGACGATGGCATTTTTCCGATCATCATCGATTTGACAGGCATTGTTAAATTTCTGTCTGATAAACACATAGCAC
>RDXG01000100.1 GCA_004292785.1 Bacteroidota bacterium | reverse complement strand
AGAAAAACGGTAGCACAGCAGAACATCTAAAAGTTTTGAAAAGAACAATGTATCTGAAAGAAAAATATACTTCTGAAATTTTTGCAAATATAGAGCAAATTAACAAAAAAACAGCTTCTAAACAAAGCCAAGAGCAAATTATGGCACAAGGATATTTAGATTATTCCAAAGAAGACCTCATTGATTTGCAACCCGCAGTCGACAGATTTGCCAAAATCTTGTTTGAATATGCCACAGAAAGCGGTTTCAAAAACGAAAAATTGCTCGCAGAAACCAAATATGCCCAAGAACTTTACGAAAAAGATTTGCAAATGACGCAATTATTTTTTTATCTGATTCGCTTAAATGTTTACTTTAAATCCTTGATTGTCAGCGAAACAGAAAAAATTTATGGCAACATTTCAAACGAACTCGAAGACGTAGAAAACGAAGAATTAACCATGCTAGAAATTCCTGAAGGCAATTTGCAAATCGGGAAAATGGCAACCATTTTGATTTCACCTTGCCTAAGATTGCAAAAAGCGGGGCAAAACAACAACCGAAAATATATTAATTTAACATTTAAAATCGATGGACAAGCAAGCCAAACAGATTATGAAAGTTCTTTTTTTGAGGAAAACGGTTTTCTGTTTTTGCGTTTCGTTCCCCAAAAAGCAGGCAAATACGAAATTAGCGGACAAGTAGAAACTAATTATTTATGGCGAAAAAGTTACACTTTTGATCATGGTTTTGTGGGCAATTTTGAAGTAAAACCATGATCAAAATTTGGTTTAGAAATTATTTAGATGAATTTAATTAAAATTCTTGGTAATGATTCCAAAGCCTTTTGTCATCTGATTCTTTGCGAAAAGCAATGCAACCGCCATAACTAATTTGATCCAATAATTCGCCATAAACTGCGTGATCGGGTTGAAAATAGGATTTTAAGGAAGGTTTTTTTTTCAAAAAGTGATGCAAACTATTCAGAGTTTTTCGTGAGCTAGTCAATTCAAAATCCGATTTTACATAATCCCAAACTTTATAACTTCTGTTGGTCAAAATAAAAGAACAAACTTTTCTGATACTTTCCCAATTACAGTCGTCAATAACCAAAATTCCTCCCACTTTCAAAATTCTATCGATATAAAAAAAGTCGATCAAGGTATGATCAAAAGTATGAAATCCGTCTATAAAACCAAAATCTACTTTTATGCCCGATTTTTCGAGTTGTGGCAAAGCCAAATGTGAATATTGCTCATGAAATTCGATCATCGATTCGTAGCCTGCCAAACGTAAATTATTGATTCCCAGACCTTTCCAAGGAGTTCCTTCTGCATTTTGCATTGGATCAATGACTATGTGTTTGCTTTGAGCAGTTTTTTGGAGTGCTTCACAAATCCAAATAGCGGAAGTTCCATACGCCAAACCTGTCTCTACACTTGTTTGCGCCTTGACTTCTTGAACGGCTTTATAAATAAGTTCGCCTTCCACATTCGAAATAGAAGTTGCCGAAATATCAATCAAACTTTTACCGTCCAAAGAATTACATTTGCGTTCTTCTACGAGTTGTTTTAAAATAGGATTCATAAATTTTGGAATAAATTGGTACGCAATAACGCAAATAATTTTTTATTTTTCAAAAATAACTAGAAATAAGCATTCCAAAATTATTGCTTTGTATTTTTGTCCAAATACTATAAGAAGTGTAATTGTCTATAAATCAAATATTAAAGAAAATGTCAAATTATGATTTATTTAATCCTGATTCGGAAGCAAGGATTTTAAAAGAATATCATTCTTGTTTTCCTTTGACTATCAAATTTAAAAATACTTTTCCAAATCTTACACTTCTTGTAGAAAAAGCAGAAGTTACAGAAGTTTCTGTTCATGGTCTTTTTAGAAGGGTTTTTGTTTGGCAGAATCAAGAGTCTGAAAAAATAGGATGGCTTTTAGATCAAGGTACGGAAATAGGAAATGATGAAAATATGAACTATCAAAAAATTATTCCTCAAATCTCCGATTTTTTAGCAGCACATCTTTTATTGATTCAAAATATTGGCGGAATAATAGAAGTTTTAGAAGATCAAGAAGATGAAAAACTATTTACTTTCGGCAAGAATTTTTTGTTTAGTAATAAGTATTGTTATCAATTTTCTTCCCAACAAGTTTTGGAAAAGTATGTCGGAACAGGATTCGACTACAATTTTAAAGCAGAAGAAATGCTTTGTTTTGTTGAAGAAATAAACGGCTCAAAAACTTTTTATAATAAGCAGACAGGCGAAGTTTTTTTGTTTGGTTGCGGATATGATATGGAGAGTATTTTGGAATTGGATAAAAGTCAAAAATATCCTGTTTACACAATCAAAAACGCCAAAATATTTGTAGAATATGTGGAGGAATTGGCAAAACAATGGCTTAATCTTCTGAAAAACAATTAAATCCGCAAAATATTTAAAGTCTTATAAAAGATTTTTACACTAAAGATATTTCGCACAATTTTTGTAAATCTTCGAATTTTATTTATATTTACGGTTCTCAAAAAGATTAAACCTACGTCTTTTGCAAAAAAGATTAAAAATTTTATAAATTATGTCTTGTGGATCATGTTCTTCGGGTTCTTGCAGTTCAGGTTGCGGTAGCAAAACCGCCAAAGCAGGCACGAGCTTAGGTTGCCAAAGTAACGGCACTTGTGGAACAAGCGGTTGTAATAAAATGAACGTTTTTGATTGGTTAGGCAATATGGAATTGCCTAGAAATCAACGATTTAATATAGCAGAAGTACGTTTTAAAGGCAATAGAAAAGAGTTTTTCAGAAGATCAGCTGAACTCGAACTTTTTACTGGCGATCCTGTAGTCGTAGAAGTTGCAAATGGAGGTTTTCATATTGGTCATGTGTCTTTGCAAGGCGAATTGGTGCGTTTGCAAATGTCGCGCAAAAAAGTGCGAGACGACGCTGACATCAAACGAATTTATAGAATTGCCAATACCAAAGATTTAGAACGTTTGGAGGAATTTAAAAACAAAGAAATGACTACTTTGTACCGAAGCCGACAAATTGTTGATGAATCGAAATTGGACATGAAAGTCTCTGATGTGGAATATCAAGCTGACGGAATGAAGGCAACTTTTTATTATTCTGCCGAAGATCGCATAGATTTTAGGGAACTCATCAAAAGTTTGGCTGCCGAATTTAAAGTTCGAATCGAAATGCGTCAAATTTCTTTGCGTCAAGAGGCAGGTCGTTTGGGCGGAATCGGCTCTTGTGGGCGTGAACTTTGTTGCTCAACTTGGCTAAGTGATTTCAAAAGCGTTTCTACTGCGGCGGCACGTTATCAAAATTTGTCATTAAATCCGAGCAAATTATCGGGGCAATGTGGCAGATTAAAATGTTGTCTAAACTACGAATTGCAAACTTATTTGGACGCTTTGGTGGACATTCCGAAGGTCGAAAAACCATTGCTTACCGAAAAAGGAACTGCATTTTTGCAAAAAACCGACATTTTCAGAAAGATGATGTGGTTTTCTTACGATCAGGAAAGTGTTTGGCATCCGCTTTCTGTGGATCGCGTGTCTGAAATTATGGCTTTAAACGCACAAGGAAAAATTGTGGAAAGTTTGTTGGCAGATACCAAAAAAGCGATTTCTATGGATTTCAAAAACGATTTGAGTTTTAATTCGAAAGATCAAAAAAATATTAGTAAAAAACGTGATCAGAAAAAGAAAAATCCAAATTTGAATCCAAATCAGACTCTGAACCAAAATCCGAATCAAAACCAAATCAAGCCTCAAAACCCAAATCAAAGACCAAATCAGCCTTTGAATCAGGAAAAAGAGCCTAGCAAATTTGTAAGACCAGAACGAAACAACAATCGTAAGGAAATACAAAAACCTTTGGTTAAAAATATTCCTTTGGCAGAAGTTTCTACAAAAACGGAAGATGTTGCCATCGAAAAGGTTTTGACTTTGGAAGAAATTGTGGAAAGATCAACAGCAAAACCTTTAAAAGTGGAAGGCACGCAAACAATTCCTTCTGAAAAACGAAAACGTAAAAGAAGACGCAAAAAAAGACCTTCTGCAACTTTGCCAAATCAGGAAATAAAGCAAGAAAAACCAATTTCTGAACTTGCAAAACCTGTCATTGCAGGCGAAAAACCTGTTATTAAAAATACAGAAGTTCCT
>RDXG01000099.1 GCA_004292785.1 Bacteroidota bacterium | reverse complement strand
ATAAAAAGTTTGTCCGTTTGCTTTGACATAAATTTTTGCACCAATGCCAAAAAGGTTTTGTTTTTCGCCTAACAATTTGATTTTCAGATAGTTATTTTCGATTTTCGGATTGCTTTCGTTTCTGTAAACAAAAACATTTTGATTCACATTATTTACCACCAAATCCAAATCTCCGTCGCCATCCAAATCGCCATAAGCCGCACCATTAGAAAAACTAGCCTTGTCTAAACCCCAATTTTTGGCTTGATTTACAAATTTTAAATTTCCTTGATTCTGAAAAGCATAATTTGGAATTGGCGTAGAAGGAATTTGATCCAAAATTTTGGAATAATCAATGGCTTTGCCTTTTTGCAATTCTTTGATGTGTTGATCGTTGGCAAAAAAATCTATAAAGTCTTGATTAGTAAGGTCTTTGTAAATTCCATTCGACACAAAAATATCTTTCATGCCGTCATTATCCATGTCCCAAATCAAAGCTCCCCAACTCCAATCGGTGGCATCAACTTGCGACAACTGCCCAATTTCGCTAAAAACGACCTCATTTTTGGTCGAAGGCAAATTGAGATGTAACATATTTCGCATAAATTGATGATAATAATCGTTTTTGAGTTTGGAATGATAAACGTCATAAGAATCGTAAGAAGTAACGGTTTTTATTCTGCGGTCGGTTTCGGGCAACATATCTGTAACAAAAATTTCAGGTCGAGCATCGTTGTTGATGTCCGCCATGTCCGCACCCATCGAAGAAACGCTAATGTGGCGCATGGTTTTTTCCAAACTTTCGGTAAAAGTGCCGTTTTGGTTGTTGATATACAAATAATCGCGCTCAAAAAAATCGTTTGAAACATAAATATCAAACCAACCATCATCGTTTACATCTCCGACTGTAACGCCCAAACCAAAACCGATCACACTGCCAAAAATTCCCGCTTTTTCGCTAACATCAACAAATTTTCCGTTGTTATTTTGGAACAATTTATCTCCGCCTACCGAATCTCTGATGTGTCTAATGTTTTCCAAACCAAAACTACTAATCGGTCTGAACGAATTATTTAACAAATACAAATCCAAATCTCCGTCGTGATCGTAGTCAAAAAAAGCGGCATGGGTGCTAAAACCTTCGTCTGCCAAACCGTATTCTTTCGCCATTTCTTTGAAAGTCGGCACGCCATCCGAGTTGTTTCCTTGATTGATAAAAAGTTCGTTTGCTTTGTCATCGCCTGCGGCATTTCCAGAATTACAAACATAAATATCGAGCAAACCGTCGCCATTTACGTCTGCCACACTCACGCCTGTTGCCCATGCTTTTTTGCCCGCTACGCCTGCTTTTTCGGTAATATCTTCGAACTTAAAATTTCCTTTGTTCAAATAAAGTTTGTTTGCTTTCATGTTTGCAGTCAAATAAATATCGGGCAAACCGTCATTATTGACATCACAAATGGCAACTCCGCCTCCGTTGTAATAATTTCTGTAAGTAAAAATATTGAAACGAGCATCATTATTTTCTACCGTATTTTCAAAATCTATGTTGGTAAATTCGGAAGGCAACAAAGTAAATAAAGTATCGGATTTGATTTCGCTAGGCTTATTTTGGCAAGCTCCTGCAAAAATAATCAATAAAATGTAAAATATTTTTTTCATGATTGGATTTTTTTTGATTGCAAAACTAAGAAAAATCTTGGGTTTTTATGTGAAAAATGTTATTTGTTTGGGATTGACTTGTTTGGTGGGAAGTTGTCCAACAAATGTCTGACAAAAATTTAAAAATGAATTTATGTAAAAATATAGCAGAATTAGCAACAGTTTGCAGTGTTAAGGAAGCGCTTTATAAAATTGATGGAGAAAAAAAATGGATTTTCAGAAACAACGAAAATATATGGTTGGATTTTATTAAAAAATAAGAAAATTTGATTTGTTTACATTAGATTTAGCAGAAAAATATAGAATTGTTTTTGATTGGGAAATTTTTTAGAGATTACAAAAAATAAAAAACAAAACATTTTAAATTAAAATTGTATAAATTTACGCAAAAAAACATGAAAAATAAAGTAATTTTAGAAACAGATTGGTTATTAGATTTTTTCGAACTTAAAGTTTTAGAAGAAAGTGATTTGCTAAAAAATTGGTTATCAGCAAATTACAATTTAGAACCTTTGCAAATTGCGCTCATCGAAAAGTTAAGTAAAAGTTATAAAAAAGAGGGCGATGCGTGGAATGAAGAAGAATTAAAAGTGAGGTTTTTGGCGCATTTACTATTTTTGTCCGACTTAGAAGTGCCAAATAAAATCAAGGCTTTTTTAGAACGCAATCTTACTGCGGATTACAAAGACTACAAAATTTCTGTCGATGTTGATCTGATGTTGGCTTCGCAAAAAGGTTTGAATACGCCTAAAATTCCGTATTTTTTTCTGCAAGAACTCAAAAAAGGCAAAAAATCCTCAAACGATCCAGAAGCGCAAATGTTGGCGGCAATGCTTGCGGCGCAAATTTTGCACAAAGACGAAAAACCCGTTTTGGGCGGATATGTGGTCGGAAGACTTTGGTTTTTTTCGGTTTTGGAAGGAAAAAATTATACTTTAAGTCCTGCTTTGGACATCACAAAAGTTCCCGATTTGATACAAGTAATTTGTTGTTTAAGAAAAATTAAAGAATTGGTTTTATGAAAAATATAAACTAGAAATATTAAGTGATAAAAAATAATTATCAGACACCTCAAAGGTGTCGGATAAATGTGATTATCAAGGAGTTATATCAGTGAAATAATGTAAACTAATTTATTTTCACTACTTTAAAAAACCTAATTTTTAATTGCCAACTGCCCACAAGCCGCATCAATATCTTTGCCCCTACTTTTGCGAACATTGACCACCAAACCCTTTCTTTCCAGATAATTTGCGAATTTATCGAGTGTTTCGGGGTCAGTATTTTGGAAACTTGCCATCGAAATTGGGTTATATTCGATAATGTTTACTTTGGCGGGCAAATGTTTAGAAAATTGATACAATTCTTCCGCATCTTGGGCGGTGTCGTTGAAATTGTAAAAAACAATATATTCGTAAGTAACTTTATTTTTGGTTTTTTGGAAAAAATATTTGAGTGCATCACGCAAGGCAAAAAGCGTATTGCTTTCGTTTATGGGCATAATTTGGTTGCGTTTTTCGTCATTTGCGGCGTGTAAAGACAAAGCAAGGTTAAATTTTACCCCATCATCGCCCAATTTTCGGATCATTTTGGCAATACCCGCAGTAGAAACCGTAATCCTAGTTGGCGACATTCCGAGTCCTTGTGGCGAAGTCAAATGCTCGACTGATTGCAACACATTTGCGTAGTTCAACAGCGGTTCGCCCATGCCCATATACACAATATTACTCAAACTTTGCTGGTAACTTTCTTGTGCTAACTGCCTGATTAACACCACTTGATCGTAAATTTCGGCGGCATCGAGGTTGCGCAACCTGTCCATGTAGCCTGTAGCGCAAAACTTGCAAGTTAGCGAACAACCCACTTGCGAAGAAATGCAGGCGGTCATTCTATTTTCGGTTGGAATGAGGACTCCTTCTACTTTGTTTCCGTCAAAAAGTTCGAACAAAACTTTGATGGTTTTGTCTGCGGCAACTTGTTTTTGTGCAATTTTTACGGCTCGAATTTCGAAATAAGTATTTAATAACTCTCTGGTTTTGAGGGATAAATTGGTCATTTCTTCGAATGAACGGGCAGATTTTTGCCAAATCCATTCGTAAACTTGGGTAGCTCTAAAAGTTTGTTCTTTGTTTTCCTTAAAAAAATCTTTGATTTGTGCCAAAGTCAATTTTCGAATATCTTTTTTTGTTTCCATCTTTTTTTAAATAAATTTTGCAAATATACAAAAAATAGATTTGTATTTTCTAGGACTTATGCAAAAGTATCACAAAACATTCCTGTTTGTGCCTTTGAAAGCTACAACGCAAGAATGTTTGCGTAGTGTCGTAGCTTAAGCGTTTCTACGTACAACAGGATTTTAAAATTTACATTTTTTATATAATTCTTGTAAGGAAATAGAAAAATCAAAACTTTCAAAAATCAAAATTTCTTGCAAAGAATCGTAGGAAGTGCAAATTAGTTTTTTTCCCGAATATCTGTTAAATTGCCTAACAAAAACTTTTTGAGAACTAATTAACA
>RDXG01000098.1 GCA_004292785.1 Bacteroidota bacterium | reverse complement strand
TAAAAAATACGACATTCCTTTGGTGGTTGATAACACTTTTGGCGCAGGCGGATATTTGTTCAGACCTTTGGAACATGGCGCAAATGTAGTCGTAGAATCCACAACCAAATGGATTGGCGGACATGGCACAAGCATTGGCGGAATTGTAATTGATGGCGGAAATTATAATTGGGGAAACGGAAAATTCCCACAATTTACAGAACCTTCCGATGGCTATCATGGCTTGATTTTTTGGAACGTTTTTGGAACACCAGGTCCCTTTGGAAACATTGCCTTTGCCATCCGTTTGCGAGTAGAAGGTTTGCGTGATTTAGGTCCTGCACAAAGTCCGTTTAACTCTTTTATGCTGTTGCAAGGCGTAGAAACCCTATCTTTGAGAGTAGAAAGAACCGTAGAAAATGCTTTAAAATTGGCAAAATGGCTCGAAGCTCACCCAAAAGTAGAAAAAGTAAATTACCCTGGTTTGGAAAGTAGCCCATATCACGAATTGGCTAAAAAATATCTGAAAAGAGGCTTCGGAGGCGTGTTTGCCTTGAACCTAAAAACAGATCGCGCTGGGGCAGAACGTTTTGTAAATGCACTCAAATTGATTAGCCATTTGGCAAATGTTGGAGATGCAAAAACTTTGATCATTCATCCTGCTTCTACAACGCACCAACAACTTTCTGATGCGGAACAATTATCGGCAGGAGTTGCGCCTAATTTGTTGAGAATTTCGACAGGAATCGAACACATCGAGGATATTATTGTTGATTTAACACAAGCATTCGAACAAATTTAATTTAGAACTAACAGTTCTCTAAGAACTGTTAGTTCTGATGATTTTATTATTTCACATTTTTCTATTGTTTAAAAATTGGCATGAAAAACCCTGATAAATCTGTATATTTGCCATCATCTATTCACCAAAATTTGTCTGTTGTGAAGGAATATCTTTTTGTCTATGATCAGCCTTTCGCCCTAGAAAGTGGCGAATATTTGGAAAAAATGCAATTAGCCTATACTACATACGGCAAATTGAATGATCGCAAAGACAACATCATTTGGATTTGCCACGCTTTTACTGCCAATGCCCGAACAACGGATTGGTGGGAAGGTATGGTTGGCGAAAACGATTTTTTTAACCCAAAAGAGCATTTTGTTATTTGCGCAAATGTGCTTGGCTCGCCTTATGGGTCGAGCAGTCCTGTTACGATAAACCCAAAAACAGGCGAAAATTATTATACTGATTTTCCTTTGGTTACCATTCGCGATATGGCAAATGCTTTGGATTTGTTGAGAAAACATTTGCACATCGAAAAAATAAAATTGTGCGTTGGCGGTTCTTTGGGCGGTCAGCAGGCTTTGGAATGGTCAGTTTTACAACCCGATTTGTTCGAAAATTTGATGATTTCTGCTACCAATGCTTTTCATTCGCCTTGGGGAATTGCCTTTAACGAGGCTCAACGCATGGCAATTTATGCCGACCAGACTTGGAATGAGCCACGTGAAGACGCAGGACAGGCAGGTTTGGCTGCTGCGCGTGCCATTGCTTTGCTTTCTTACAGAAATTTTGGCACGTACAACCGCACACAAGCCGAGCCAAACAACAATAAAATTGACGATTTTAGGGCTTCGAGTTATCAACGTTATCAAGGGCAAAAATTGGTAAATCGTTTTAATGCTTTAACTTATTTGACTTTAAGCAAAATGATGGATTCGCATAATTTGGGTAGAAATAGAGAGTCAGTAGCATGGGCTTTGGGGCAAATTAAAGCAAAAACCCTCATTGTAGGCATTGATTCGGACATTTTGTTTCCTGTGCATGAACAAAAATTTTTAGCGGATCACATTCCAAATTCAAAATATATCGAAATGGAATCGACTTACGGACACGACGGTTTTTTGATTGAAACCCAAAAATTATCTGTTTTGCTTGCCGATTTTTTGAAATAAAATAAAAAAAGGGTAGCGTTTTTTTAACAATACCCTTTCCAAAAACTTATTTTACAGATTCCAATTTCCAAGAACCATCTTTGGCAGAAATAAAATATTTGCCATTTTTTTTCTCGAAAGTAGCCTCACCCAAATTAGGACTTGCCCCTTCTATTCTGTTCAATTCTCCGAATTTTTCAAAGTTCATTTCTTTGACTTCTTCATTGATCGAGCCTTCGTTTTGTTCCGAATTTCGCCCAACAATATTGTATTTGAAACGCACTTGCCCAGGATCGGTAGAAATTTCAGTGATCACAATTCTGATCACCGCGCCCGAAATATCACCTTGATAAATGGTTCTCAACTCTTCCAAATTTGCAATTTTATTGTTTTTGATTGCCAATGCTTCTTCTTGCAAACGCTTTTTTTCTTGATTTTGATGATAATACCAAAATCCGCCTGCCGCCCCTAAAAGTAAAACCGCCACAATCGCTACCGCAATCCATGGAAAATTAGGTTTTCCTGTGGGGGCAGGCGTTGTTTTTTTTGCAGGAGGCGTAGTTTCTTTTTCGACAGGTTTTTCTGCGATAACAGGCACTGATTTTTCATCTGGAGGCAACAAACTTTTACCAATTTCAGCTACCAATTCATCGAAACGAAACAAAGGAATATTTACTTTTTCGGCTTCCAAACGCAAAGCATTGCGGTCATTGGCAGAAAGTTGTCCGCCATTTTGCTGCATACATTGGCGAATATAGTCTTTAAGTAAGTCTTCAGTCATGATTTTATTTATTAATTTCGAGTCAAATTTAAGAAAATCTTTTATTTTTTTGTAAAATTGTTATTTTTGGGGGAAATTTGTCAAGGTTTTGGTTTTTATGCTTAAAAAAATTGCTAATTTTAAGTCAAATTTGTAGAAATAAAACATTTTACCTAACAATATTTTTAACAAATAAATTTTTAAACTTTTAAATCCAAATAAAAATGGTTTATTTTGAAAAAACAGATAATGAGAACGCTAAAAAGGCTTTGAAAGAGGCTAAAATAATAGGAGGCGAATGCAAATCTCCTGAAGTTTTAAATGCTTTATGTGAAGAATTTTACAACAAATGTTATTTGTGTGAACAGAAAAATCCTACAAGTATTCATGTGGAACATTTTGAGGCACATAATGCGAAAAATAACCCTAAATTTTATTATTCTTGGAAAAATTTGTTCTGGTCTTGTGGACATTGTAATCAAGCTAAAGATAATATACCTATTTTGAATTGTACCAATAAAAAACATGATGTTTCGAATTGGATTAAATACAAGATAGATGATTCTGAAAAGGTAATTTTAGAGTCGGTATATGAAGGCACTAGTGAAAAATACAAGAAATTTATCAACAATACGATCAAACTTTTACTAAAAATTTACAATGGTGTTGGCTATAAAGAAGGCACTTATTTGGGGCCTATAGAATCTGAAAACCTGCGTAAAAAATTAATTGAGGAGGTCGATAATTTCAAAACCTGCTTGAAAAAATATGAGGAATGTTTGGCAGAAGAAAAACCTCAAATTTTGAAAAAAATCAAACGTCATTTGAGCAAGCAATCGGCTTTTACGGCTTTCAAACGTTGGATAATTTTGGATAACGAATACCTAAAAAAAGAATTTGAAAAATATTTTGACTAAAAAAAACCATGCAAAACCCAGAATCTCAACCTTTTTTGCAAAGAGTTGCACAAGAAATTTTTGATAAATACGAAGCCCAACTCTCTGATTTACAGATAGTTTTGCCGTCCAGAAGGGCAGTTTTGTATATGCGCCATTATTTGTTGGAAATTGTGGACAAAACTTTTCTTTCGCCCAATATTTTGTCTATGGACGATTTTATTACCGACATTGCAGAGGTAGAAATTTCGCAACGTTTGACTTTGCTTTTTCATTTATTTAGGGTTTACAAGCAATTTGACGACGATCCCAAACATACGCTAGAACAATTTGCACCACTAGGAACAATCATTTTGCAAGATTTTGACATGATCGACAAAAATTTGATCGATGGTGATAAATTGTTTGATTATTTGGACAAATCCAAATCTTTGGAACGTTGGGGGCAGGAACTTGGGCAAGAATTGAACGCCAATTTATCTGAAACTTTGAATAATTATTACGAATTTTGGACTTTTCTAAAACAAACTTATCACGCTTTTAAAGCCGAATTATTGGCAGAAAATAGATCGTATCGAGGCTTGGCGTACCGACAAGTTGCAGAAAATTTGAA
>RDXG01000097.1 GCA_004292785.1 Bacteroidota bacterium | reverse complement strand
CAAAAAGCGGTCAAAATTATAGTCATAATCTACTTTTTGGATTTCTACAACTACTCTTTTGTCTTTGCTTTCTGCGAAAATATCATATTTAAAATCGATATAGGAGATTTTGGGTTCAAAACGCTTTTCAGTTTCTACGGTTTCTGGTTCAAAATCTATCCCAAAAAGGTCTTTAACAAGGCATTTGAGTACAAACAAGCATATTTTTGTTAAATTAAAGTTCCCTTCGCAAAGATAAAAAATTATTTTAAAAACCTTTAACTAATATTTTTACACTAACTATTTCACAGGTCAAAACCTATGTTACATTTATACTAATATACCCTTAAAAAGATTAAAATAGATTTGCAAAATTAGGATATTTTTTTAAAAAATCATAATGTTGATAAAAAAATTTAAAAATATATCCAAAAAGAAATCATGAATTTTCAAAATAAACTTTTTTATGGCGACAATTTGTTGGTACTTCGTCAAAGTATCAAAGACGAAACGGTTGATTTGTGTTACATAGACCCGCCTTTCAATTCCAAACGCAATTACAACCAAATTTATAACAATATTGGCAAAGAAGATGCCGCACAAGCGCAGGCTTTTGTGGATACTTGGACTTGGAACACGATTGCAAATGAAGGTTTTGAGGAAATTACAAACAACAAAAACGGAGTTTTTACGCCACAAAGCATAAATTTGATACTAGGTTTGCAAAAAGTGCTTGGAAAAAGCTCTTTATTGGCATATTTAGTAAGCATGACTCAACGAATTGCAGAAATTTACAGGGTTTTAAAACCTACAGGAAGTTTTTATTTGCATTGCGATCCTACGGCAAGCCATTATTTAAAATTGGTTTGTGATGCTATTTTTTGCACAAGAGGAGGAGATTTTCGTAATGAAATAGTTTGGAGTTATACAAGATGGACAAATGTTCAGGCACAATTTCAAAGCCAACATGATGTAATTTTATTTTATAGCAAGAATAAAAAAACAATATTTAATGAGCAAAGAATTGCGCTAGAAGTGAATAGAAAACGTAATTTAGTCGAATTGGTTAATGGTAAAAAAGTTTCAAAAAAAGATAAAGAAGGCAAAATTATTTACAGAGAACAAACAGATACGCCTTTATCAGATGTTTGGAATATTAATAGAGTCGGGAATACTGCAAAAGAACGTTTGGGCTACCCAACCCAAAAACCTGAAGCACTTTTGGAACGAATTATTAAGGCAAGTTCAAAATGTAATCAGAGATTTGAACGGAACTATGGAGCGCGAAAAAGCCGTAATGGGCTATTTGCTGACCTTATATCCGATGCCAAATTTGGTTAAAGAAGTAGGAAGATATGGCATTTATCAAAACAAAATGTTTGGGCAAAGCCATCCCAAAATAGAAGTTATCCATGTAGAAGAATTGCTTTCGGGCAAAAGAATGTCCCTGCCAATTAAGGTAGAAGTTTTGAAAAAAGCGGAAAGAAAAACACAAACAAAGGGAATTCAAGATATTTTTTAAGGTTGCCAATCGTCTATTTCAGACGTTGGCAAACCTTAAAAAATTTAAGCAAGCAAAAACAAAAAAATCAGCGGAAAAATCATGCCGATCAATGCCAATTTCCAGCCTCTTGCCCTAAAACTAAATTCGCCTTTTTGGATAAACATTCCTGTAAAAGCGATCACGAGCATGGCAATTCCAAAAATATCGGAATAATAAATCCACCAATTGCTTGTGTCCACGTGCAATTTAGTCATTTGTCCCAAAATTGGTGTGGTTTTGTAGCTTTCCAATTTGCCTTTTCCTGTGGTCAAATCAAGGCTCAAATCGTTATTGACATAAGAAATTTTGAGTTGATTTCCCTCGACCCTAAAACGCCTAACTTTGTCGTCAATTTGCTGTTCTTTGGTTAATTTTTGAATAAAATCGTCATTAATCAAATCCTTATTTTCGATGGGTTGAAGGCTAATTTCTTTTTCAGAAAATACATAATTTATTGGATGCCAAACTTTTCTGTGGTTAAGAAAAATTCCCGAAAAAGAAAAAGCAATGATAAGTCCCAAATAGAGATAAGCCAAATCTCTATGAACATTTCTGGCGGTTAATTTCATAATTTTTGGATTGGTTTTGGTGGCAAATGTATGAATTTTAATCTTTCAAAATAGCCTAAAAGCTAATTTTGTCTGACTTATAAATTATTTTAAGCCAAAAAAAAAATTATACGTATAAGTTTTTATCGTTTTCTAAAATATTTTTGTATGAAAATTTCCGTGTTAGTTTTTTTATTTTCATTTTCCGCTTTTGCTGCACAAAAACCGCAAAAATTGGATTCTTTGCAAAGCGATTCGTTAAAAAGAGTTGTTTTGGTAAATCAACAAAATACTTTATCTGAAAAAAAATTGACTTGGAAAGAAAAATTTATCCTACGAAAAGTTAATAAAAAGCTAGAAAAAACTCGTCATGGTGGAGGAGATGCGGCATACGGTGCAGCTTTGTTTGCTTTGATGGTTGGTTTAGGAATTTTTGTGTTGCTTTTGATTGTTGGTGCAGTAATTTCGCTTTTGTTAAAAGTTGCTTGGTTGGCAATTTTGCTTGGAGCTGTAGCTTTATTGACTGTGGTTTGGTTTTTTGCAATTTTTGGCTAGGATTTATTTCTAAAATTTTATCCAATTTTTTTAAATCTCAAATCCAAGAAACATTTTTTTAGATTTGAGATTTAAGTAACTACTTTGGAATCTGCGTATTGTGTGGATCAACAGTCGGATAATGCAAACGCTGTTCAAGGCGTTCCTCAATTTCTGGCGTAATAATGTGTTCCATCGTTTCGGCATCATCATGCACATGATCGATGGCAATTCGCAAATATTCGGTCAAATACAATTCCCAAAGTCTGTGCAATTTGGTAACTCTTTTTCCTTTTTCAAAACCTTCTTTCGTAAATTTCCAAAAATTGTTCTTTTTTTGCAAATATCCTTCTCTTTTTAGCCTATTTAGCCCTTTTTTCAAATATTTTGTCTGAAACAATCTTTTTTCTTGAATCAACTCAAATTTGCGTTCTGCAAAAAAATCTTTGTCTGTTTCGCCAATTTGGTACATGGCTTTCAAAATATTTTCATCACAAATTTTGCGTTGATTGCTTCTTTGCAACATCATTCTTGCCAAAATTCCTTTTTTTGGGGCAAACATAAACGAAAACAAAGCCACAATAGACAGCACCAACACCACCCAAGGTCCTGTGGGCATAGACGGACTCAAATAGGAAACCAAAGCCCCCATAAAACCCGAAAACGCACCCATTAAAGCCGCAATCAAAACCATGACGGGCAATTTGTCTGTCCAAAAACGCGCCGCAGTAGCAGGAGTTATCAGCATCGCCGCCATCAAAACCACACCAACCGCCTGAATCCCAACCACAACCGCCAAAACGGTTAAAGTGGTCAATAAAAGTTCTAATTTTCGGACAGGATAGCCGATCACTTTTGCAAAATTAAGATCGAAAGAAATTAGCGTAAATTCTTTGAAAAACAAAAAAATTACCGCCAACAAAACCACCGCCAAAGTGCTAAAAACAATCAGATCGTTGCCAACCAAAGCGGCGGCTTTGCCAAACAAAAAGCTATCTAAACCCGCTTGTGAGGCATTTCCAGAATGTTGGATGGCAGTCAAAAGCAAAATTCCGATCCCAAAAAAAACAGACAAAACCAAACCGATGGCGGTATCTTCTTTGAGTTTGGTGTTTGCCGTAATCCAGTCGATGACAATGAGGGAAATCCAACCTGTCAAAAATGCTCCTACGACCAAAAAAACGGGGTTTTTAGTTCCTGTTGCCAAAAAAGCCAAGCAAACACCTGGCAAAACCGAATGAGCCACCGCATCGCCGACCAACGCCTTTTTTTTGAGAAAAGTAAAGCAACCCACCACCGCCGAACAAGCCGCCAACAGCACCGATCCGAAGGTTACATAACGCACATTTATGTCTTGAAACGAAAGAAAATCTAGCAGATTTTGAAGCATATTTTTATTTATTTTTCATTTTTTTGAGTTCTTCTTGAAGTTTTCGAATGAAATCGTCTTTGTCTTGCAAGGCTTTTTCCTTCTCCTCGATGGCTTTTTCTTTTTCCTCGATGGCTTGCTTGCTTTCTGAAAGAGCTTTTTCCTTCTCCTCGATGGTTTTTTCCTTCTCCTCAATGGTTTTTTCCTTCTCCTCGATCACTTTTTCCTGCTTGGCAATTTTTTCCTTATTTTCCGCAGATTCTCGCCAAATATTTTCTATTTGCGAGCGCAAATCGTCTTCCAGAGTCATTTGGTTGCGCAAAGCCTGTTCACTTTGCGCCTTTTGCAAACGCCTGATAATTTCCCTATATTTTTCAGGAAAATCGTTTTCAGAAATGTTCAAAATGTGATGGTGT
>RDXG01000096.1 GCA_004292785.1 Bacteroidota bacterium | reverse complement strand
TAGATTTTCACTTAGGCAGTGGTACTACCGCCGCAGTGGCTCACAAAATGGGCAGACGCTATATTGGCGTAGAACAAATGGATTATATAGAAACAGTTTCGGTAGAAAGGCTAAAAAAAGTAATTTCAGGCGAACAGGGCGGTATTTCTAAATCGGTTTTATGGCAAGGTGGAGGCAGTTTTGTCTATTTGGAATTGGCAAAAGCAAACCAACATTTAGTAGAGCAAATTTTTGAGGCTAAAAACGAAAGCACTTTGTCGGTAATTTGGGAAAAAATGCAAGAAAAAGCATTTATTAGCCATCGGATTGATCTAAACAAAGGCAATTTTTATAAAGCTGAATTTGAATCTTTGAATTTTGCAAAAATATGCTTTATGTTCCGTTTTGCGATATGGAAAACGAGGATTTTGGCATGAGTGAGTCGGACAAAATGGGGAGTAGGTCGTTTTATCAAAATTTGTAATACAAACCTATAAGGTTTGTTAAAAAAAATCTTTATTTTTAATCAAAAAAACAAAATGAAAACTTCTCATTTTCAAAATATTTCGCAAGGGCTTGAATCTCTAACTATTCTCGAATTAGAGGAACTTATGAAAGAAATTTTACGGCTACGAAAACAAAAGATGCCCACAGTCCTTTCTCAAACAGAAAGTGAATTGTTGCGAAAAATAAATGCGTCTTTGTCTAAAAGTATCCAAAAACGGTATAACTTTTTGTTGAAAAAACGTTATGCCGAGTCACTTTCTGATCTCGAACGAGAGGAATTATTGGAATTAACGGCTTTTCAAGAGGCACATACCGTCAAACGCTTAGGTTATTTGGTAGAATTAGCCAAAGCTCGCAACCAAAGCCTTGATGAAATTTTGATGGTTTTACAAATTAAACCACGTATCTATGTCATTAACTAAATTAAAAGAATTGGTTTTTTTGAGGGCAAAAGGTTTGTGTGAATACTGTAAAAGTCCTGCCAATATTTCTTCTCAAGCGTTTGTGATAGAACATATTATCCCAAAAAGCAAGGGAGGAAAAACGATTGCCGAAAATTTGGCATTGTCTTGTCAGGGTTGTAATAATCATAAATACACTAAAACTTCAGGAATTGACACCCTCACAAATGAAGAAACAGATTTGTTTCATCCAAGAGAACAAACATGGATAGATAATTTTGTGTGGAGCAATGATGTTCTAGAAATTTTGGGAACTACTGCCATAGGTCGTGTTACGATTGATGCACTAAAACTAAATCGTCAGGAATTGCAAAATTTGAGGGCTTTATTGGCAGAAGTAGGCAAACATCCACCCGAATAGTAGATTTTAAGTTCCTTTTTTATCAAATAGACATTAAATAAATTGTAAACATGGCAGAAATTAATTTTTTATACCAACAAATCAAAGAAGAAATAGGCAAAAAAGCATTGGCGAAAATAGAAATTCCTTTGTCAATTTCTCAAAATTTGAATCCGAAATTGGCTATTCGTGAATATCAAAAAGAGGCTTTTCAATATTTTTTGGCTTATATGGAAGGCGATCATGAGTTGCGCAAATTTCCTGCCCATGTGCTTTTTCAAATGGCGACAGGCAGTGGCAAAACCTTGATGATGGCAGGTTTGGTGTTGTATTTATACGAAAAAGGCTACCGAAATTTCTTGTTTTTTGTAAACAGCACTAATATTTTAGAAAAAACCAAAGACAATTTTCTTAATCCTGCTTCTAGCAAATATTTGTTTGCGCCACAAATTCAGATCGGAAACAAATTGGTAGAAATTGTTTGCGCCGATTCTTTCAAAGAAGATTCAGACGATATTTGCATTGTTTTTAATACGATTCAAGGTTTGTATAGCCAAGTAGTAAATTCCCAAGAAAATGCCTTGTCAGAACAAGATTTTGAAAACAAAAAAATAGTGATGATCGCAGACGAGGCACATCATTTGTCGGCAGACACCAAAAAAAATAGCAAACAACTAGCCATCGGAAAAAAAGATGCCTTTTCTGCTTGGGAAGGTGGCAGTTGGGAAGGTGTGGTAAAAAGTATTTTCAATAGCGATCCAGAAAATTTGTTGTTAGATTTTACTGCCACTGCCGATCTAAAAAATGCCATGATTGCCAACAAATACAAAGACAAATTGCTGTTCGATTATCCTTTAAAAGCGTTCAGAAAAGACCTTTATTCTAAGGAAGTAGAAATTTTTAAGTCTGATAGTGAGCAGATGGAACGCGCCTTACAAGCAGTTTTGTTGAGTCATTATCGCAAAAAATTGTTTGCAGAAATGGGTTTTGACATCAAGCCTGTTATTTTGTTTAAGTCCAAAAACATAGGACCGAGCAAGGTTTTTATGTCAGATTTTATCGAAAAAACAACGCAACTTCACACTTCTGATTTGGAACAAATCCAAAAGGCAAACCGTACAGGAATTTTGGGCAAAGCCTTTGCCTATTTTGAACAAAAAAATTTGGATTTGCAAGATTTGATCGAAGAAATAAAAATAGATTTTGGCACAGAACGATGTCTTTCTGCCAACGAAGAAAAAGAAACAGAAAAATTACAAATCAAATTAAACACGCTAGAATCTGCTGACAACCATATTCGAGCCATTTTTGCTGTGGACAAACTCAACGAAGGTTGGGACGTACTCAATCTTTTTGACATTGTTCGCCTCTATGAAACTCGTGATTCGGGCAAAAAAATTGGCAAAAGCACTGCCGCAGAAGCGCAACTTATTGGTCGTGGCGCGCGTTACTGCCCTTTTGTTTATCAAGATTTTGCCAAAGACAAACGCAAATTTGATCACGATCACGAAAATAAATACAGAATTTGCGAAACCATGCTTTATCATTCCAACAACGATTCTCGCTACATTTCCGAAATTACGCAAGCCCTACTTCAAACAGGCATCATAGAAGAAAAAATAGAAGTAAGATTAAAATTAAAAAGCTCCTTCAAAAATTCCAAAACCTACAAAGAAGGCACGATTTTTTTGAATAAAAGAGAGAAAAAAGTCAATCTATTTACTTTGGAACTTGGCGGATTAATTAACAAACATATTCGTGAAATAAATTTGCTTTCGGGCAATACAATTACCAGCAAAGTTTTTGGAGAAGATGGCGAAATTGTAGAAAATACGCCAGAAATTAAAAAAAATTCAATTACCACCACAGCAAAAGAATTGAATTTGGGCAAAAATGTTTTGCGCAAAGCCATTCACAGAACAGCAGGCTTAGAATTTAACGAATTGGCTTTGTTGTTTAAAAATTTCAAAAGTTATGACGATTTTATTTCGGAATTGTCTGAAATTACTATCCATTTGACAGGTAGTGAAAATCAACTGGCGAACCTGACTCAAGACGAAAAATTGAAAATTGCGGAAACACTCCTAAAAAATTGCATTAACAAAAACAAAGCAGAAGATCAATATCAAGGCTCTAAAAAGTTTGAACCAAGCAAACTAAAAACCGTTATTACTGACAAAACGATTTATTTTTCGTCAGAAAATAAAGAAAGTAACCTTAGCGAAAATATTAATTTTGAAAGTTACGCCTTCGATAAATTTTGTGGCACTTCTGAAGAAAAAGCCTTGATCAAGTTTATGGAGGCAAAATGCGCAGAACTAAAAAAAACGTATCAAGAATGTTATTTAATCAGAAACGAAAGGCATTTTCATATTTTCGATTTTGAACAAGGCAGGCGTTTTGAACCTGATTTTGTGCTGTTTCTTAAAAAACAATCCGACAAAAAAGTTAAACATTATCAAATTTTCATAGAACCCAAAGCCGAATATTTAATGAAAGAAGACAAATGGAAGGAAACTTTTTTGGAAAGTCTGAACAAAGAATCTAGCCTTGAATATGTAAACATCGAAGGAAAAGAATTTAGTATTTGGGGTTTGCCGTTTTTCAATAACAAAGAACAGATTAAACATCGTTTTAACGAAAGTCTAAAAACTATTTTAGAATAGAAAAATAGGTATTTTTTTATGAAAAAAATTGAATTAAAACTCAATATCCTCATAAATTTCTTTCAAAAAAACATAGACTGTTTCGGGCAAAAAATCCAAAATAATAAAATCATTCATATCTTCGAGTTCAGTCAAAAGCCAAATGTTGTTTTCTGTGCGGGAATATTGCCAAACTTTTGGCTCGTTTTGGGAAATGATAATGTAGGTTTGCAAACTAGGAATTTCTTTGTATTCTGATAATTTTTCTGTTAAATCGATGTGTGCGGTGCTTGGCGAAAGCACCTCGAAAGCCGCCAAAGGATTGAGGATATTGTCATATTGATCTGTAATTTCTTCTTTATGATTGACCAAAACCAAATCGGGCTTTCTAGTATTGCCTTTGATCATCAACATCCCACAATTTTCGGTATAAACCACCACTCCATATTGAATAGTGCGTTTTTCAACGTGAAAACGTGAATTTCTAGTAATAAATCTATGTTTTCTGCTTGGATTTGCCATAAAATAAAGGTCTGGAAAATAGGAAATTTCGTTGTTTAATACATAATTTACCAAATCTGCGGGCAAATTTTCGCCTGTCATTTTATCCTGAATTTGCAAATC
>RDXG01000095.1 GCA_004292785.1 Bacteroidota bacterium | reverse complement strand
GAAATTCATGCAGAAGAGGAACTCGAAAAAATATCTGATCATGTAACAGTGGTAGGCGTAAATAACAGAAACCTCAAAGATTTTACGGTAGATATTCAACATTCTATCGACTTATTTCCACAAATTCCTTCAAAATTTCTGAAAATCTCTGAAAGCGGAATCAGTAACGTGGAAACTATCCAAAAGCTACAAAATGTTGGTTTTTCTGGTTTTTTGATAGGTGAAAACTTTATGAAAACTACTAATCCTAGTTTAGCTTGTCAAGAGTTTGCAAGTTTATTGTAATAAAAAGCTATAAAGATCAACTTTATAGCTTTTTGTTATTTGTTTACTGTGGGTTTACAACCCGCTTTTTTAACATTTTCATCGGCTTCTTTTACGCCTAATTTTTGTGCATATAACCAATCTTGGCAGGCTTTATCGGGATAATTAAGTTCATAACTTGCATTTCCTCTGTTCAAATAAGCATCACCGTAATCGGTTTGAAGCTCAATGGCTTTATTAAACAAGTTGTATGCTTCTCCATGAAGTCCCATGTCTGTTTGAACTTGTCCCCAAAGGCAATATGCTTTTGCATTATTTTCTAACAATTCGATAGATTTTTTAAAATCTGCAACGGCTTGCTCGTATTTTTGAAGATTTTGATAGACTTGCCCACGATTCAAATAGGCTTCGCTGTCTTTTGGTGCCATTTTGATTTGTTGATTAAAATCTTGTAAAGCTTCTGGATATTTTTTGGCATAAAAAAGCATTGTACCCCTATTTCCATAACTTTGCGACAAATCAGGATTTAATTTTATGGCTGTATTGACATCATTAAAACCACCTTGCATATCGTTAAGCATAAATCTGGCAACACCGCGATTGGTAAAAGCAAGTGCATTGGTTGGTTGCATGGCAATAACCTCATTAAAGGCTTGGTAGGCTTCTTGTACTTTTCCTTCTTTCAGGCTTTCAGAACCTTGCTCCATCAACTCGTTTGCAGGGTCGTTTTTGCAAGAAGTAAATATAAAATTTAACGAAAGAAATAATATCAAATGAATAATTTTCATGATAAATCAGATTGGTTTAGTTTAAAAACGTGCAAAATTAATATAAAAAAACCAATTTTTTTTAGATAATTAAAAAACTACATTTAGTTTTTAAGGTCTTTTTTCATGAGCCAATCAAATTGTGCATCTTTGCCAAGCCAAAAAATATGTTGTCCAAACATCTCAAAACCTTGTTTGTTGTAAAACTCTATTGCCTTCGGATTTCGTTCCCAAACGCCCAACCAAATTACATCAAAAGCCTTTTCTTGTGCAATTTCTAGGCATTTTTGCATGAGTTGCTCACCAATTTTACGTTTTTGATAAGTTTTTAATACATAAATTCTTTCTACTTCTAAGGCTTTTTTATTAGTCAATTCTGGTTTGGTATTTTCTGTTAATTTGACGTAACCCACCAAAGTATCAAAGAAAAAAGCCAACAAAAAGCTATTTTTGGAGTCATTGATTTCCTTTGAGATTTGATTGTGGTTATATTTTTCGAGCAAATGCTGATTCATATTCTCAGCCGTATTAAAAGCAGCATAGGTTTCAAAAAAGGTTTTTGAACTAATATTTGCCAAAGCCTCGATATCTTGCGAGTTTGCAAGTCTGATTTGAGTGATCATTTTTGTAAATTTTTATATTTGGTTTGTGCAAATTAATTGCCTAAATTTTTTTATTCTGCAAATAAAACAAATTTTTATAAAAAAAAGCAAATAAGAATTGCAAAAAAATAAATGGAATAGATTCATATCCTCGTTTTTCGGAAAAAGTGATTTTTTTTTTATAAATTTGCAAAAAATTAACAAAAAAATATGACTCCTTGGATAAAACTTGATTCTATGGAAACTTTGGAAAATTTGCCAAATCTTTCACAAGAACAAGACATTCTTATTTTTAAGCACAGTACCACTTGTAGTACAAGTGCGGCAGCTTTTAATCGCTTGAACAAACGTTGGGAAGAGACAAAAGCCAAACATCTCAAACCTTATTACCTTGATTTGTTGGCAAATCGTAATATTTCTAACGAAATTACAAAAATGTTTGCTGTTAAACACGAATCCCCACAAATATTAATCATTCGCAAGGGAAAATGCGTTTACCATATTTCACATTTAGGTATTGATTTTGATAGCCTAATTTCTGTTTAACAGAATGCTTGCAAACTTAGTTCGAGCAGGAAAATTCACAACCAAATAAGCTAAATAATAAAATATAATTATCAGACACCTCAAAGGTGTCGGATTTTTATTGATTATCGAGTTTTATTTAACAAAAATAATCATAACTAATTTTAATCTGGTACTTACGGCTAATAAAAAAAAGATTCTTAATTCATAAACAAATAAAAAAATCATGGAAAAAAACATCAAAAAAATAATCATTGTTGGAATGTTGGGTTCGGCAATTTTTGGAGGAACAATAACGCTTGCTGGATACAAATTATTTTTTGATCAGCCCTCTGTGAATTTTTTGCAAGGAAACGAAAACGCCCGTTTTTCTAGTTTTTTTGACAGTAACAAATCCGATTTTATTGTCCCACAAGGCATGAATTTTGTTTTGGCTGCTCAAAGAGTTACCCCTGCGGTAGTACATATCAAAACTTTTTCAGAGGGCGGAATGGTGAGTTCAGACAAAAACATGGACGAAATTTGGGATTGGTTCAAAGACCGATATGGAGATAACGACAACAAAGACCGAGCAGGCTCTGGTTCGGGAGTCATTATTTCTGAAGATGGCTATATTATCACAAACAATCATGTTATCGAAAACTCGGACAAAATCGAAGTCATTTTAGATGATAAGCGTAAATTTAAAGCCCTTGTAGTAGGTACTGATCCGACCACCGATTTGGCTTTGATCAAAGTAGAAGCCCAAGATTTGATCGCCATCGAATACGGAAACTCTGACGAAATAAAAATTGGAGAATGGGTGCTTGCTATCGGAAATCCTTTTGACTTAAATTCTACCGTAACTGCAGGAATTATTAGTGCAAAAAGCAGAAATATTAACATTTTAAGAAATAAAGAAAACTTAACCATCGAATCTTTTATCCAAACAGATGCTGCCGTAAATCCTGGAAATAGCGGTGGAGCTTTAGTAAATTTAAAAGGTGAATTAATTGGAATCAATACAGCAATAGCCACAAGCACAGGCGGTTATGCAGGTTATTCTTTTGCTGTTCCTGTTACTTTGGTCAAAAAAGTTGCCGAAGATTTATTAAAATTTGGGCAAGTGCAAAGGGCATTATTAGGCGTAAGTATTCAAGACATCAGTGCTGAATTAGCCGAAGAATTGAAATTAGAAATAACCAATGGGGTTTATGTGGCAGGCATCAACAGTAATAGCGCAGCAGCACAGGCAGGCATGAAAGTGGGCGACATTATCACAGAAGTAAATGCTACAAAAGTTGGCACTGTTTCTGCATTACAAGAAATGATTGCACGTTACAGACCTGGCGACAAAGTAGAAATTACTTATTTGCGAAAAGGTCAAGAATTCAAAACAAACATGGTTTTGAGAAATAAAGACAACAACACACAAGTTGTCAAAATAAATAAAGTAGAAAGAATCACAGATTTGGGAGTAGATGTTCTTCCGCTAACTAACGAAGAAAAATTGGAACTAGATTTGAAAAGTGGCATAAAAATTGTAAAAGTATTTGAAGGAAAGCTGAAAGCAGCAAAAGTAAAAGAAGGATTTATTATCACAGCAATAGATAAAATAAAAGTCAATTCCGCCCAAGATATAGAGCAGGTTTTAAAAAACAAAAGCGGGGGCGTTTTGATAGAAGGAATAGATATAAATGGTGAAAAATCATTTTATGGTATAGGTTTTTGATTGGTTGATTAGTTGTTTGTTTGAGTTAAAAAAGGCATCTCGTGATGCGAGGTGCTTTTTTCTTTAAAACAAAAAAATTGGTACAAAAATTGATAAAAACAAAATAAAGCATACAAAAAGATATAGACAAAAAATATTTAGTAAAAAAGATTTTTGATTGGTTGATTAGTTGTTTGTTTGAGTTAAAAAGGCAGCCTGTTATACGGGTTGCTTTTTTTGTTTATACAGAATATGTTTGCAAAGGTATTTTTTAGTAAAAAATGAATTTTTTGCTAAAAAATAGTATTTTTGTAAAAAAAAACTTTCCATGAAAAAATCATTGCTTTTTATTTTTATATTTTCCGTTTTTAATTT
>RDXG01000094.1 GCA_004292785.1 Bacteroidota bacterium | reverse complement strand
ACTTACGAAAATATTGACGAAATTATGCTTATTTTGGACTTTCCTGTGGCTTTAAAAGAGATTTACAAAAAAGTAAATTTTGAGGGAAAATAGTTTATTGGTTACTTGTCTGACAAAAGTTTTCAAATTCTGTACTCAAACAATCTATTTTTCTACAAATATTTCAGGCTTAAAATCATAAAAAAAATCCCAATATTTTTAAAAATATTGGGATTTTTCGTTTAGTCCACATTGTCATGCAAAAACCTATTTCCGCTACTCAAACCGTTTTCTTCGTTGAGTTTCAAACGCGAAATATGCGATTCGGAAGAGTGTGGCGTGCTTGCCAAAGAAATATTTTTGCGTAAATACGCAGGAACTTCTTTTTTCTCTTGCAATTCATCGTTGCTCATGTCGTTCATGGAACGCAAACTATCTATTTTTTCCTTCCTAATTTTCAACTGTTCAGCTAAAATTCTTTTTTTTTTTGCTTCCTCTAGTTCTGCATCAGGAAATTTATAGTCTTCTTCTAATTTAAAAACTACTTTTTCGTTTCTTGGTTGTGGCACAGGCTCTGGTCTTTTTTCGACTTTTGGTTCTGGTTTGTCAAAAAAATCATTAGATTCGTCATATTCTAACCTAATTTTGTTCGCCTGTTTTATTCTTTTGCTAGAAGACAAATCGTAAATTCTACGAGCAGAAGCGTTTTCTCTAGTAAAATTTTCTTCTAAATCTACGTCATCGGCAAAACCTGTGGCAATTACTGTAACTCCAATAGCTTGTCCTAAAGATGGATCAGTTGCTTGCCCAAAAATAATTTCGGCTTCTTCGCCTGCTTGCTCTTGTACGTAACTTGTAATTTCTTCCAATTCTTCAAACTGAAAATTGTCTTCATCACCCACCACGATACTCAACAAAATATATTTTGCCCCATAAATATTTGTATTGTTCAACAAAGGTGAAGTCAAAGCTCCTTCTACGGCACGTTTTGCACGATTGTCTCCTTCGGTAATTGCTGACCCCATCACAGCCACTCCAGAGTCTTGCATAACAGTTCTTACATCTTCAAAATCTACGTTAATTGTTCCTGCGGTAGTAATGATTTCTGCAATGGCTTTCGCCGCTTTTGCCAACACGTTGTCCGCATGACCAAAAGCCTCTTTCATGGTTGCTCCTCCGTAAACCTCTTTAATTTTATTGTTCAGAATAATTAAAACTGTATCGCAATTTTGACGCAATTCTCTAATTCCTTTTTCGGCACGTTCTTTTTTTGGTTTTCCCTCAAAAGTAAACGGAATCGTAACAATTCCGACTGTCAAAATGCCCAATTCTTTAGAAATTTCAGCAATAACGGGAGCAGCTCCTGTGCCAGTTCCTCCACCCATGCCTGCGGTAATAAATACCATTTTGGTATTATCACTCAACAAATTTCGGATGTCTTCTTTGCTTTCCAAAGCAGCATTTCTGCCTTTTTCGGGATTTGCACCAGCTCCCAGACCTTTGGTAAGGCTGATTCCGATCTGTACTTTGTTTGCCACAGGGCTTAGTGCCAATGCTTGAATATCCGTGTTGCAGATATAAAAATCCACACCTTTGATACCTTGCATACACATATTGTTTACGGCGTTGCTACCACCTCCGCCAACACCTATGACTTTAATAATTGACCCTTCTCCTGAAGGATAATCAAATTTGTAAGTAGGTTTTTTTTCCATAACCTCTGTTGTTTACGGGCAAACGTCAGCTTAAAGTTTTTGCCGTGAATAATTTTTTTGTTGAAAGAAAAAGAAATTTGCGTAAATTATTTAACAAATATTAAATAATCAAGTTTTTTGAAATATTTTTTTTGTTTTTCGAAAAGACTAATTTTTTTTAGGAATTAATATTTCGAATTATCATCAAAATCATCGATAAGCAAAGCCTTTGTTCTTCTCAAAATATTGCCAAAGAAATCGCCTTTTTCAGTTTTTTGAGGAGCTTTTTTGCTGATGCTTGTTTCTATAACTATTCTGCTAGAATCGCGATCATCAATCGTTTTGAAACCCGCCAATACCAAGCCAACTGTAGTTGCATACATTGGACTTTTTACCGAATCGTCTTTGCTTTTTCCCAAATGTTCATTAGGATAACCAATTCGGGTATCCATTGCGGTTTTGAGTTCGAAAAGTTTTGTCAAATCTTGTAATTGCGCACCGCCGCCTGTGATTACAATTCCTCCTGCCAAACGATTTTTGTAGCCTGATCTTGCAATTTCTGCATAAATCATGTCGATCATTTCCTCCATTCTAGCCTCGATGATTCTTGCCAAATTTTTGATCGAAATCTCTTTAGAAGGTCTGTTTCTTAAACCTGGTATCGATACAACTTCGTTTTCAGATGCTTCATCAGAAGTGGCTCTACCAAATTTGACTTTCAACAATTCCGCTTGATTTTGCATGACCGAACAACCTTGTTTGATGTCCGAAGTAATAATATCGCCCCCAAAAGGAATGACAGCCGTGTGGCGAATGATTCCATCATGAAAAATTGCAATATCACTTGTGCCTCCGCCAATATCCACCAAAACTACGCCTGCTTCTTTTTCTTCGTCTGTCAAAACCGACATACTAGAAGCCAATGGTTCGAGAATAAGATTTTCAATTTCTAAATTCATTCTCTCCACGCATTTTTTGATATTTTTAATGGCGTTTGTTTGAGCTGTAATAATATGAAAATCAGCTTCTAACTTAATTCCCGACATTCCAACAGGGTCTTTGATGTTGGTTTCGTAATCTACTGTGTAATGTTGTGGCATTACATGAATAATTTCGCTACCTGCCTCTGTTACAATTCTGTGCATATCGTTGGTTAAGCGTTCCAAATCTTCCAAAGAAATTTCATCTTCATCAGACTTGCGAGTGATGCTTCCATGATGGCGAGAACTTTTGATGTGCTTGCCTGCAATTCCCACATTTACGACCTTGATCTCGATGCCCGAACTACGTTCTGCTTCTTCAATGGCTTGCTCAATACTCACCATAGTTTTGTGAATATTGGTAACAATTCCTTCTTTCACACCTTCAGAGTATGCTTTACCAACTCCAATAATTTCTAGCTTGCCGAAATGGTCAAGACGACCCACAATCGCACAAACTTTGGTTGTACCTATGTCTAATCCGACAACGATTTTATCATTTGGCATATTTGGATTCCTTTAAATGAATGAACAGCAAAGATTTTGCTTTTTTATATTTTTGTTCACGAACAATTTTTTGCTACCTGTTGTCCATGCGAGCCAAGCACAGACCAATTAAAAATTTGTTCGCCTGAATTCGCTAATCGCAAATTATTTGATTTTCGAATTTAAGATTAATTTTTTTGTACGTATTCCAGCCTTTTGCGGGAATAATTTTTTTATAAAAAGTTTGCAGTTTTTGAAACTTTCCCAAAAAATCGTCTATTTTTCCAAATAAAATTTCTTGGTTGCCGATTTGCGTAAAAAGTGTCAAATTCTGTTGTTGATCAATATCTATTTGTACAATTTGTGCCTTCCAAAACTCTTGCTCATGAATAAAACGAAGCATTTTTATTAAGTCTTTTCCTTCGGGCAAATTGAAATAATCGTTTTCAAAAAATTTCTCTGTTCCTGCTCCTGTCATTAACAAAACTCTTGCCGTATAACGTTTGGAAAGTGGCAAAACTAAGCCATTTTCTGCAATATATCCGCCTCTGGTGGTCGTATTTTGACGAAAAACTCTGGCTAACGGAAGTTGTTGTTTGACTTTGACAATGATATTTCCTTTCAAATCTCTGGAAACTTGGCAATCGGCTACAAATTGGTAGTTTTTAATTGCGTTTTCCATATTTTTCAAATTCAATTCATCTACTTTAACGTTCTGTAAATCAATGTGTTCTTCTGAAAGTAAAGCCAAAACTTCGGCTTCGCCAATAAAATTATTTTCTTGTGCATTGTCTATTTTTACAATGATATTCGCAGTTTTTGAGTTGCGATAAAAGTAAATAATGGCAAAAATTGCTGCCAAAATACTTGCTACAAAAAAGACTTTTACACCAAATTTAACTTTGAATAGAAACATTTGAACATTTACAATAGAAAATAAACTGCGAAATATAGTATGTTTCTTATAAAAAACAAATTTATTTCGTATAAATTTTTATGACAATTTAATAACTTTGTTTTGTTTAATATATTTTTTAAAAAGACAAAAAAGAACAAAAATATTTTTATTTTTATGAACTTTTTTGAATTT
>RDXG01000043.1 GCA_004292785.1 Bacteroidota bacterium | reverse complement strand
AAAAAGTGTTAAAAAAATGCTTTTCATAAATCAAATAGTTTTTTAAACATAGACATTTTTTTTAGCAAATGGTTTCTAAAAAATGATATAAAATTTTCTAGTAAAAAGCATCTTCAAAATGTTCAATTTCAGGCTTTTGCAAATTCGAAATGGCAATAATATCAAAACGAATTTCGCTGTCAATATTTTTTTCGGACAAATAAAAATTGGCTGCCTCGATAATTCTGTTTTGCTGTTTTTGGCTTACAAAATCTTCAGGATTTCCAAAATTAAGACTAGATCGAAGTTTTACTTCCACAAAAACAATGGTATTTTCGTGTTTTACAATCAAATCTATTTCGAAACGTTTATGGCGAAAATTGCGTTCTAAAATCTGAAAACCTTTAGAAATCAGATAATTACAAGCCAAATCTTCGCCTTTTTGTCCTAATTTTTTGCTCATAATTCTTTGCGCAACCTTGCCACAGGAATATTCATTTGCTCTCTGTATTTTGCAACCGTTCTGCGAGCAATGTTGTAGCCTTTGTCGTTCAACATTTTTTCGAGTTTGTCGTCAGAATAAGGTTTTTTCTTACTTTCGCCCTCAATAATGTTTTTGAGAATGTATTTGACTTCTTTACTACTCACATCATTGCCCGAATCGGTTTGGATACTTTCCGAAAAAAAGAATTTCAACGGATAAACTCCATGTTCAGTTTGCACGCTTTTGCTGTTGGCAACCCTCGAAACTGTAGAAATATCCATGTTAATTTCTGTGGCTATGTCTTTGAGAATCATAGGTTTAAGTTTGCTTTCGTCGCCATCTTGAAAAAAATCATATTGATACTGCACAATGGCATTCATGGTTTTGAGCAAAGTTTGTTGGCGTTGTTTGATGGCATCAATAAACCATTTGGCAGCATCTAGTTTTTGCTTGACAAAAGAAACAGTTTGCTTCATTTTTTTGTCTTTTTTGTCGCTTCTATCGTAAGCGTCAAGCATATCTTTGTAAGATTGGCTAATTCTCAAATCTGGAGCATTTCTCGAATTGAGGGTCAAATCGATGCCACCGTTGGAGTTTTTGAGA
>RDXG01000042.1 GCA_004292785.1 Bacteroidota bacterium | reverse complement strand
GTCATCGATCCGCAAGATTTTGATGTACTCATTCCACGTTTTGGGCGAAAAATGAAATACGCTTCCAAAATTGTAGAACATTTTAGCAAAAATATGGGCGTTTATTCTACAGGTTCTTCCGAAGGAATTGCAATTTCTTTTGATAAAATGCTCACCGCCCAAAAATTAGAGCAAGCAGGAATTCGTGTGCCACATACAATTTTGGTCAAAAAACCAAAAGAAGTAGATTTTTTGCTCGAAAAAATTGGCGGACTTCCTTGTTTGATGAAAATTGTTACAGGAGGGCTGGGAAAAGGCGTGCAAATTTTAGAAACTTATTCGGCTGCAAAATCGAATATGGAAACGATTGCCTACCGTTTCAAATCGAGTATTTTGTTGCAAAAACTGATCGTTCAAGACTCCAAAACCATTACGGATATGCGTTTGTGGGTGGTTGGTGGAAAAGTAATTGCAACCACCGTCAGAAGTCATAATGATGGCGATTTTCAAAGTGATTTTGCATTCAGCCAAACCGAAAGAAACATAAAAATTACCGCAGAAGAACGAAAAATGGCAATTAAAGTAGCCAAAATTTTGAAATTAGACATTTGCGGAGTCGACATCATGCGAGATAAGGATGGCGTGCCTTATGTGTTGGAAGTAAGCGCAAATCCTTCGTTGTCAGGCATTACTTCCGAATCGGAAGTAGATATTTCTAGCAAAATCTTGGATTTTATAGAAAAAAAAGTAGCCAAAATAAAAAAATAAAATCTGAACTTTCCAATTTGAAAACTACACAGTTTTTTAAAAACTGTGTAGTTTTTTATAATCAAGTCATTTATTCTTTTTTGTATTTCCAACGCTTGTGTGTCCAAAGCCACATAGAAGGATATTTTCTGATAAATTCTTCTAGTTTTTGGGCATATTGTTCCAAAATCCGAACGCTGTTTTTTTCGTAAGGCGGTTCTGCCAATTTTTCAAAATTGAGTTCATAGAAGCCTCTTTTAATTTTTCGCATGGAAATAAAAACCACAGGCAACTGAAAAACTTCGGGCAATTTTGTAATGCCAGCAAAAAAAGCACTTTCTA
>RDXG01000041.1 GCA_004292785.1 Bacteroidota bacterium | reverse complement strand
TTTAATTGGAACGTAACTCCCTCGAATTACGAAACCAAAGAATTTAAAATGGTTTTGGAAAAGACGCGCGGAATCATCGAAACAAATTCTTTGCAATTTCTTTATAAAATAGATGATCGAGAATTGCGTGAATTTATTAAAATCAATTTTGTAGCAGGTAAGTCCGAAACTTCCAAAATCCAAATTGACAAAAATAATTTCATCAGCATTTACAACAAATGGCTACGAACCGTAAAGCCAAGCATTGCTGTACATTGGGAAATGATAACAAAAATAGGAATAATTGATGCGGATTTTTATTTGGCAGATTTGCTTTCTTCTGAAAATGAAAGCCTAAAAGATAGTTTGTATGTGCTTTTGAAAAAAAATTACTACGAATTAGAGCGAAAAAAAGAAGAAACGGGTTTGTTTTCTTCCCTAAAAACTACTTTTATCGACAACCAAAAAGCGCATCAATTATTTTGGAATAAATATAAACGCCCTCCAAAAAGAGCATATTGGGATTATATAGTCGCGCGCCGTGATTTGTTAGTTCCCCAAGATATTCGGGAACGCAAAGGCAGTTTTTTTACGCCTCAAATTTGGGTAGAACTTTCGCAAAAATACCTTGTGGAAGTTTTGGGCGAACATTGGCAGGACGAATATTATATTTGGGATTGTGCGGCGGGGACAGGAAATTTATTGACAGGTTTAACGAATAAAGATCATATTTGGGCATCAACGCTTGACCGCCAAGACGTGGACGTGATGAAAGACAGAATTTTGAACGGTGCAAATTTGTTGGTAGAAAACGTTTTTCAATTCGATTTTTTGAATGATTCTTTTGACAAATTGCCTACAAATTTGCAAGAAATAATCAACGATCCTGAAAAGCAAAAAAAATTGCTTATTTACATTAATCCGCCTTATGCGGAGGCTACAAGTGCAAAAACTGTTACAAAAACAGGAAAAAATAAGGCAGGAGTAGCAAAAGATCATGCCACAAAAGAAAACTACAAATCAAAAATTGGCAATGCCGCCAACGAAATTTTTGCTTTGTTTATGGCAAGAATTTATGAGCAATTTCCTTTGG
>RDXG01000093.1 GCA_004292785.1 Bacteroidota bacterium | reverse complement strand
TTTGAATGACATTATCAAAAATATCATCTATCAAGAAAATCCTATATTAACCTTGAATAGTGATAGCAATGATTTTTACAAAAAATATATTATCAGTGATGTTGTTTCAAATTTGCCAACCGAATTAAAAAATAAATCTCAGGCTAATTTGGCAAATGCTAAAAAACAAATAACTCGTTTTTTAGAAGGTTATAAGGATTTAGGACAACTGCAAAAGTTTTATAGTTGCCTTATGACCAAATTTAAAGTAAATTTTTACACCTTAGCCAAAGACTCGGATGTAGGCGTTGTTTTCGAAACAATGAATAATAGGGGCGTACCTCTAACAAAAATGGACAAAGTTAAAAACTATCTCATATTTCTTTCTGCAAGGTTATATGATGATAAATTATCAGACTATATTAACGGAATTTTTGGCAATATTTTTCAGGAAATGATGCGGATAAATTCTACGCATACCCAAGAAAATGATATTTTGCGTTATTCATACATCATTTACAAAGGGATAAATGAGTCAGATACTCATGCAGAAATAAAATGGTATTTGAATAAAGACTGTAAAAAAGACGAGATAATTCATTATGTAGATTTTTTACAAAAAGTAGTAATGCTGTATTCTAAAATTATCAGAAATGAGTTTAGTAATGGCGAAGTAAAAACTCTTGTTAAGAAAATAGTTTGGCTCGGTAATGATACTAATTTTATACCTTTACTTGTTGCATTATTTAATCGTTACAAAGAAACTGAATTATTGGAAATTCTGCGTATATTGGAAGTTTTCTCATTCAGAGTGTATAAAATAGGAAACAGAAAAGGACAGGCAGCCCAAACAATTTTCCATAAACTTGCACATCAGGTTTATCTCCAAAAAATGGAATTCTCACAAATAAAAGAGCTGTTATGTAATAACGGATACGCAGAAACTGAAATTTTTAAGTTAGCGTTGCAAAGTCCTAATTTTGCGAATGACCAACAAAGTGACGAAATATCATACTTCTTTTTTGAATATGACTGTTATTTACATCAGCAAAAAAATTCTGATTTTTCCTTGTTTAATTTTGATACATTTTGTGAGGATATTAGAACTAAAAAATTGAGTGTAGAACATATAGAGCCACAAAATCCGCTTAATCGTGAACCTTCGAAAAATTTACATAAATTAGGAAATCTTACAATTACCTATGAAAACTCTGCGTTATCAAATAAAGAGTTTAATGTAAAAAAAGAAATTTACAAGAAATCAAAACTAATTGTTGAACACGATATTATTTTATACAAAACGTGGGACGACAGCCAAATCAATATTAGAAGTAAAGAACTAATAGAATTTGCTGTAAAAAGATGGAAATTTTAGCGGAACAAACTTCTTGCCATTGTTTGTGCGGACACAAACAACAGCAAAAGGTTTGGTTCAAAAAATGGAAGATTGGGAATTTTCGTTTTTTCAAGATTATGCAGGTTTGCGAAAAGGAACACTTTGTAATCAAATTCTTGCCAATCAATTTATTGATTTTGACAAAGACAATTTTATTCAACAGTCTTATAATGTGATAGATAAAAGCCTTTTTAGAAAAAATTTGTGTAAAAATCTTCCTGAATATTTTTTATAATATCTTCATTTTCAATGAACTGTAATAATATTGGAAGCATAGCTAAAATACGAGCATTAAAGTTCGCTGTTTTGGGTAAAGCACTGGCAGGATAGAAATAGAGTTTGATTAATTCTAATACCTTCATTTTTAGTATTTTATGAGTTTGAAAACATAAAATACTTATTTTTAAGAACTATTTGCATAAAAAAAACAAATTTATTAAAAAAAAGAACTAACAGTTCTCAAAGAACTGTTAGTTCTGAAAAATCTACCCCAACACCTTCAAACTCAACTCAATCCTTTTCAAAACTTCTGTTTTGCCTAAGATAGCCATTGTTTCCATCAAATCTGCACCTGCACCTACCCCTGTAATTGCCAAACGAACACCTTGCATTACTTTGCCCATTTTAATTCCAAGTTTTTCTAAAACGCTATGAATCAACTCTTTAACAGAAGCCGCAGTAATTTCTGATTCCAAACTTAAAGCCTCTTTAATGCCGTTTAAAGCCGTTTTTACTTCATCATTCCAACGAGATTTTACAATTTCAGGGTCATAAGTTGTTGGCGTTTTGAAGAAGTAAATCCCCTCTTTATACAAGTCTGTGGGGAAAACAATGCGTTCTTTCAATAAATCAGTAATTTTTTCCGCTTTGGATTGCTCACAAACCAAATGATTTGCTTTCAAATCAATGAACAAAAATTCTGTCAATTCTGTCGTAGATTTGAGCTTTAAATACTGTTGATTGTACCATTTCGCCTTATTGATGTCAAATTTTATACCCGCTTTCCCGATTCTTTCAATGCTAAACGCCTCAATTAATTCTTCCATTGAAAACATTTCTTTTTGAGAACCTTGACCAGGATTCCAACCCAAAAACGCTAAAAAATTGATAAAAGCCTCTTTAGTGTAGCCGTCTTCTCTAAATCCGCTAGAAGAATTTTGAGGATTTTCAGGATCGTGATATTGCAAAGGAAACACCGAAAAACCAAATTTATCCCCATCTCTTTTACTTAATTTTCCTTCGCCTGTGGGTTTAAGCAAAACAGGCAAATGAGCAAATTGTGGCATAGTGTCTTCCCAACCGAAATATTTGTAGAGCAAAACGTGCAAAGGGGCAGAAGGAAGCCACTCATCACCTCGAATAACGTGAGTAATTTCCATCAAATGATCATCAACCACATTCGCCAAATGATAAGTCGGCATACCGTCTGATTTCATTAAAACCTTGTCATCAATAGCAGAAGAATGTACCATTATCCAGCCTCTAATCATATCTTGTAGCCTAACTTCCTCTTTTCTAGGCACTTTTAAGCGGATAACATAAGGTTCACCAGAAGCCAAACGTCTTTTTACTTCGTCTTCGGGCAAAGTCAAAGAATTTTTCATTTGCGTTCTTGTAATGGCGTTATATTGCGGAGAAACCACTTTTGCGGCTTCCAAACGAGTACGCATTTCCTCCAATTCTTCGGGGGTATCAAAGGCATAATAGGCGTTTCCTTCCTCAACCAACCGCAAAGCATACGCCATATACATCGGTTTACGTTCAGATTGACGATATGGGGCGTGCTGACCGCCATTCCAAGGACTTTCATCGAGTTTAATTCCGCACCATTCCAAAGATTCTTGAATATATTTTTCAGCACCCGCCACAAATCTGGTTTGATCAGTGTCTTCAATTCTCAAAATCATTATTCCACCCATTTTCTTAGCGAAAAGGTAGTTATATAATGCCGTTCTTACGCCTCCAATATGCAAAGCTCCCGTAGGACTCGGTGCAAAACGTACTCGAACTTGTTTTTCCATATTTGATTATTTTTTGTTTCGTACAAGGCGCAAAATTATGATTTTTTTAGGAAATAAAAGCATTTGTTTGGAATATTGGGGAAATGTTGGGCAAGGAAAGTTCTAAAAAAAGTTGTGAAATATACTTTTTTTGATAAAGAAAAGTATCTTTGCAAAAAAATTGCCATGCAAACCATCGACAAAAACCAAATTCCTGCCCATTGGATTTATGAAACCATCAACGGAAAAACCGTTTTTTATCGAAATTTTAAGCAGGCTTTTGAACTTTTAAAAAAAGGATTTTTACAAGAACCTATGGCGTGTAGTGCATTGCAAGCCCTTGTGGTCAGTTGTGTGGTGGCTTTTCTGATGAAAAACCTCGATAACAAACGATACAAAGTGCTTTTTCAGGAACTTGGCTTGCATTTAGCCAAAAACGACAATTTGGGATTAGATATTTCCATTTTCGACAAACAAAAATACAGTCGCAAAGAGTTTGAAAGCAAATTATTTACTGATTTGGTGGCAGAAACTGTGATCGAAGTCAATATCAAAGCCGATTTGTCCGAATTTGACAACGAAGATCATTATATGAGCATCAAAACCCAAAAATTATTGGATTTTGGCGTAAAACAAGTTATATGGATTTTGACCGAAAAGCGCGCCATTTTAGTTGCCGAACCTAATGCGGATTGGTTAAGAAAATCTTGGAACGAAGAAATTGATGTTTTGGGTTGCATCTTAAATTTGAACGAAATTTTGGAGGAAGACGAGGAAAATTGGTAAAATGCTTTGTTTTTAATTTTTCTTTTTTAATTTTGATCCAAACTCAAAACTTATTAAAATGCTTGTTGATTCGCCTAAAAAAATTTATAAAAACACAGATTCGGAAGAAATATTAAAATCCAATTTTCCTAAAAAAT
>RDXG01000228.1 GCA_004292785.1 Bacteroidota bacterium | reverse complement strand
TCCTCTCATTTGTTCCAACGATTACTGTTTCTGTTTCAGTAGTTAAAACGGCAATCGTAACAAAACTTCGGGCAACTTTGTTTTTTATTAGGCTATGTAACTCTTTTGCCCGTGATTCTGGATCAATGTTTTTTTCAGCCATTCTTTTGTTTTTTCAGAAATTTATAGGAAAAATTACTAAAAACGACAAAAAATGAAAAATCATTTGCCAAAAAATAGGTTTTTCTTGTTTCACAAAAGTTTCATGAGCATTTGCCCAAGCAATAAAAACGTCTGCTATTGGCAAAATTCCAAACAAATAAGACTTTTTTTCTTCATAAATCAAAGGAAAACCAAAGGCTTCCACGCAATTTCTGATTTGCCAAGCCATGTCCGAATCTCCGTTTTGCGCAAAAGCACGAATCCCAACAATAGAAGCCGCACTTCCCATGTCAAAAATGATAAGCCCTGAATCAATATCACCTTCGCCTTGCGAATTTTTGGGATATTCCCGAACAGCGGGCAAACCCAAACGATAATCCAAAAACAGCTTTTTGAACTGTAAAAACTGGCTTTTTGCAAAAACCGAATCTATTTCAGGCAAAAAATTAAGCATCAAACTTTGCGAAGAACCTCTAGCTCCTTCGTTCATTTTGCCACTTTCCAAAAACGCAGAATGAGGAATTAAATTTGTTTTTGGATCGAGATGTTTTTTCATTTTTTCTACCCAAAATTTTATAAAACCCTGATATTTTGTACCAAAAAGCCGATCTGCCATTGCCAAATTTGCCATGCAAACCACATTGTCTGCCTGCCAAATTGCTCCTGTATAAGACTCCAAAAATAAAGTATCTGTTTTGTGATAGGCTTCATAAATTTTTTCACAATTTTTTTGAAATTTTTGTATGTCCAAAGAATCGGGTTTGTTTGTAGAAGATAATTTTTTGCCTAACAAATAATTTTTCCAACCCACATAAAAAGCTCCATATTCCAAAGGCAAATAAATTGGGAAAATTTCCTTTGCTTTTTCAGATTCGAGTTGTGCCAAAGTCCAATCAATTTCTCTTGTAAGATATTGAAAATGAGTAAGATCAGCATTTTTTAACAAATCTGTGCAAGCCAATCCGTATAAAACATGAGAAAAGAAAAAGCCTTCAGGATATATATTTTGCATTTGTTCTGCCGTGCCTGCTTGCATTTGAGTTTTCAAAAAGTGAAGTTGAAAAAGTACATCTTCATTCAATTTTCCTGTTTTTGAATTATCAACTTTTGGCGAATCGTAAAGTTGATAATTAATCAGAAAAACCAACAAAAAAATAAGCAGAAAAATACTAAAAATAAGTAATTTGATGGTAAATTTCATCTATTAAAGTTTGCATGATTCTATTTTGACAACGAATGATTTTTGTTTAGGTTTTTAAACTGTTTTTTTTGTTTTCATTCCTATAACTTTTTTCTTATTTTTGTTTTTGTAAGCTCAAAAATTGATGTATTTTCCGCAAGGTAAAGTTTTGTGTAGAAGGGCTTTGCTAAACTCTACGCAAAATAGAGAAATTTGATTACATAAAAAATAAAGGAAAATAGTTGGATTTTGTGAATTAATATTTTTATGCCGTTGTTTGTGTCTGCACAAACATTGTAGGGGGTTGTTTGTGCGGACACAAACAACGTCATAAAGTATTTTGCGTAGAGCCACAAACCCTACGCAAAACCACATTTTTCCATTTTCCTAACTTCTTTTCACCAAAGTCGGACTTGCCTGTGCAGTCGGCAAAACCAACAAATCGGCAATATTGATGTGTGCAGGGCGGCTAATTACAAAATAAATAATTTCGGCAATGTCTTGGGCAGTCAAAGGTTGCAAACCCTGATACACGCTTTTTGCCTTTTGTTCATCGCCTTTGAAACGCACCAAAGAAAATTCAGTTTCCACCATACCAGGATTTACCGCCCCAACTCTAATTCCATATTCGTTCAAATCCATTCGTAAACCCTGATTCAAGGCATCTACGGCAAATTTGCTTGCACAATATACGTTGCCTTTCAAATACGCCTCTTTGCCCGCCAAAGAACCAATATTGATAATATGCCCCGATTTTGCCTCGATCATGCACGGCACAACCGCCTTGCTCACATACAGCAAACCTTTCACGTTGATGTCGATCATGGAGTCCCAATCGTCCAAATTTCCTGCTTGAAAGGTATCCAAACCGTGTGCATTTCCCGCATTGTTGATCAAAATATCTATTTTTTTGAAATTTTCTGGCAAATTTTCTATTTGTCTAAAAACTTCTTTTCGATCTCTGACATCAAAAATCAATTCCTGAACTTCGACCAATTTTCGTAATTCTGTGGCTAATTCTGCAATTTTTTCTTTTCTTCTGCCACAAATAATCAAATTGATGCCGTTTTGTGCAAAAATTCGGGCGGTAGCTTGTCCAATTCCCGAACTTGCTCCTGTAACCAATGCAATTTTTTTCATAAATTTTGTGTTTAGGGTTAAGGTTTGTCAAGGTCATTCGACCATTGCCAACCTACAACGTTGGCAATGGTCGAATGACCTTGACAAACGTAAACGTAAAAAAAATAAAACAATTCTTACATAACAATAGATTTATTTATACGTTTAACTAAATTGCGCTTTAAATCCGTACCTGCTTTGAATTATTTTTTCGAATACCTAATATGAAAACTCTACAAACTAAACTTACGTTTGATCTTCCCCAAAGTTTAAAGATCATTTTTTTTGGAATACTTTGTATTTTCCAGAGTTTTTGTGCGCAGGCTCAAAAAAAAGCCCTTGATTCTGTTTCTGATAGTGTGAAAAATGGTTTGATCAAAAAAACAAGGGTTTTAGAAGAACAACGCAAGCAAAAATTATTTTCCCAAATGAACAAAGTAGGGCGCGCCGTTGCCATACAACATTATGAAATTATGAGCATCAAAGAAGACGCACAAGGCGTAATTCCCGATCTCAAATCATTTAAACCTGTGGCAAATATTCAAACCGAAGAAAACGAATACAGCAATTATATAAAAGTGGGTTCAAAAAAAATTATGTGGGTTTGTACGCCAAACACCTCGATTTAGGCACAGGTTCTGTAGATGACGACAATTCGGGCAGTGCCTACAACGAAATAAGATTGAATTTCAGAAGGCAATTAGCCAAAAGCAAACTATTTTCTTCGATCAAATATTCTAAAAATAGCCTATTTTTTTATGGTTATAACGGCAAAAAAAATGTAGAAAAGTCGAGTATTAGCCAAAATTTCCAAAATATTGAAGCAAATCTTTCGTTGGAAGGAAATGCAAATCCTAATTTATCTTACAAATTGGCTTTACAATACAGTCAATTATGGGATCGTTTTCAGGGCAAAGAACAAGAAATTATTTTGAACGGAAAAGCCATTTATCAATTTGCCGTAGATGCTCGTTTTGTAGGTGATTTGACGATTGCTTTGCCGCAATACAGCAATTTTGACACACAAACAACTCGATATTTTGTCAAATTTTCGCCTGCGCACATGAGCAGAATCGGGAATTTGTTTTTTCGTTTGGGTTTGGGCATGGTTCACGCTTCGGATTCTGTTGGGGCGGCTTCACGTTTAAGAATTTATCCCGATTTGAGTGCAAGTTACGACATTTCAGAAGGCGAACTTTCGGCTTATTTGCATTTGCGAGGCGATTTGCAACGCAATACTTGGCGATCTTTTACAGACGAAAATCCGTTTTTGAACAATCAAATTGCTTTAAAAAATACTGACAAAAATTTGGAATTTAGAGCAGGAGTAAGAGGAAATTATTTGCAAATTTTGGGTTTTGACATCAGCGGATCGTATTCGCAATTTACCAATATGGCGTTTTTTACCAATTCTGCTCAAGATGCTTCCAAATTTGCGGTTCTGTACGATCCTGCCGCCATTTCTGTTTTTGGTTTTCAAAGTTCTTTTTCTCTGAAAATCAACGAATTTGATGCCTTATTGAAAACAGAATATACCAATTATGGCGTTAAAAACCTTGAACAAGCATGGCACAGGGCAAGTTTGCGAAATACTTTGTTTGTAAGTTATCGTTATTTTGACCAATTGATGTTCAATTTGGATTTGTTTCATATTGGCGGTTTGCAGGCTTTGGATATGTCTAATAATCAAGTAGTTAGCCTAAAAAATATTGTCGATCTGAACCTAAAAGCCAATTATTATGTAAGCAAAAGATTTTCGTTTTTTACGAGCCTGAACAATTTGTTTTCTAGCAATTATCAACGTTTTTTGTATTACGATTCGCGTGGTTTCAATTTTATCACAGGTGTAACAGCCTCTTTCTAAGAAAAAAATGTTTTCGAGATTTCTTAAAAATTTATTCAGCGGGAAAAAAACTTTTTATGTAATTTCTACGCTTATTTTTGTGGTTTGGATGTCTTTTTTTGACGGAAACGACTTGTATAGCCAATATCAACTTCGCAAAAAACTTTCGCAAATGGAAGAAGAACGTAAATTTTATTTAGAAAATATCGAAATTTTAAAGCAACAAAAGCTCGAACTTTTGAAAAATAACGAAATTTTAGAAAAATTTGCGCGCGAAAATTACCAAATGAAAAAACGCACAGAAGACGTGTATGTAATCAAAAAGAAATAATTTTTTGATTACAGCAATAAAGGAATAATTTTGTTTTTATTTTTGTTTAGTTTTTAATGCAAAATATTTAGCTTTTAGCAAGCCAAACAACATTTCTGCTACAATTTTTGCTAAACAAAAATCATAAAAACTTCATTTTATCAAAATTTTTATCAAAATATGGCAATTAATTTAAAAAAAGGTTCTAAAATAAATTTATCCAAACCCGATGGAAGTCCGTTGGAATTTGTGGGAGTTGGCTTAAATTGGGGTGCAATTAAAAAGAAATCTTTTTTTGGTTTGTTAGAAAACCAAGAAAGTGTTGATTTGGACGGTAGCGCAGCTATTTTTGATAAAAACAAAAAATTGATCGAAGTGGTTTATTTCAAAAATTTGTTGTCCAAAGATAAGGCAGTCAAACATAGCGGAGACGATCTTCGAGGCGATTTGTATGGCAATGACAACCGAGACAATGAAATTATTACCATTGATTTGTTGAAAATTACACCAATTGCCACAGACATTGTGTTTTTTTTGAATAGCTACAAAAAACAAGATTTTGCAGATATTCCCTATTCAACAATAAATATTTATTCGACTCGCGCAGACGAACCCATGCATCAAGACAAGATTTTGGCAACTTTTGACCTGTCTTCAGACAAAGGTTATGCGGGTTATATTTCGATGGTCATGGGCAAATTGTCCAAAAAAGAAGACGGCTGGCATTTTGAAGCTATTGGCGAACCAAATACCACCACAAGGGTTTTTGATACGGTGGATTACATTCAAACAAAATATTTATAAGGCTTTGATGCAATTTTTTACTAAAAAAGGCTTTTAGAATGTAGGAAACAATTTTCCAATTTTTTTTTATGAAATATTCCTTCTTTTATCTATTTTTAGTTTTTTGTTTGTTAGCAGGAAAACAAGGTTTTTCGCAAAAACAAAAAACTAAAAATTTGCCTTTTTATGACGAAAAAAAGTTACATTATGGCTTTCAAATTGGTCTTCACAACGCCTATTACAACGTCAAACATTCCGAAAAATTCGTTGGTGATGGCGACAGTACCGTTTCTATTATACCAAATGCAACCGCAGGATTTTCTTTGGGTTTTATTCTGAATTTTAAACTTAAAGATGAACTTTGGAATTTGCGTTTATTGCCTGCCGTTGTTTTTTATGACCGAAAAGTAGATTTTCAATATCCAAATACTCTAAAAACGCAGCGTTTTGAAACCACTGTAATCGAGTTTCCTGTCTTGTTAAAATACCAATCTGTTCGCAGAAACAACCTTAGAATGTATATGACAGGCGGTTTTATGGCAAGTTATGAAGTGGGAAACAAGCGAGCCGAACTGGATGACAACGGTTTAGTTACCAAAAGTACAAATTTGGAAGTGCAATATGGAGCAGGTTTTGACATTTATTTTGATATGTTCAAATTTTCGCCTGAAATTCGTTTTTCGCATGGACTCATGAACGTCATGCTCGATAATGGATCGGCTTTTGCTCGAAGTATAGATCGTTTGACGACCCATAAAGTAGCAATTTACATCAATTTTGAATAGTTTTTATGCCAAAAATGCGAAAAAAATCTGATTTGCCTACAAAAATTTGCGAAACTTGCCAAAAATCATTTGCTTGGCGCAAAAAATGGGAAAAATGTTGGCACGAAGTAAAATATTGCAGTGATCGCTGCCGAATGAATAAAAAATAGACTTAAAATCTTGCGCCGACTACCGTTTTTTTCTGAATTTTACTTACATTTCCTTTCAAATCAAACAATTCGATGTAGAAAATGTAATAACCTGTGCGCACTTTTTCGCCATCGGAATTTGTGCCATTCCATTGCAACAAAAAATCTGTTCCAACCAAAGCATTTTGCAACAAATCCGTAATTTTTCTGCCCACAGCATCAAAAATCATGACATTTGCCAAAGTTCCGTTTGCAACGCAATGAAAATTTAGCAAAGTAAAATCTTGAAAACCATCGCCATCAGGCGTAAAAACTTGGTTCGTTTGCGAAATACAATCTTGCGCAACTACTTGAAAATCAGTGTTTTGAGAATTTAAAAATCCTGCACTTGCATAAAACGGACTCGCCGCCGAATGCCAATTTGCGAGATCATTCGTAGCTTTTTGGCTAGAAATTCTTTCCAAAGAAACGCCATTTTTATTGTCTAACAAAGGAAAATGCAATTTTTCGTCATAATCAAAACGATCTGTTTGTCCTTCCAAATCCATCAAAATCACACTGCCATTTTTATCGTTAAAAGTTGGTAAGTTCTTCATTTCCAAAGCGTTACTATCTATCATATTCAAATATTGCGATTTGAGTAAAGTTTTGTTTTCGGTCAAAATTCGGTAGCCAAAAGGCTGAACAATCTGTTGCTCATCTGAAATTTCTGTCAAATTTGCGATCTTGTTTTCCTCTACATTTGCCAATTTCCAGCCTTTAAGATCAATATATTTGTCCGAATTGTTAAAAATTTCAACAAAATCTATGCCTCCCACTAGCGGATTAAACAAAATTTCGTTCAGAATCACATCTTGAACTCCGCCTTTTTCTGCTTTAAAAAAAGTTTTTGTTTGCGTATTTACTTGCAAATTTCCTGCACAATCTGCAAAATCTTTGATTTGCAATTCGTATTGAGTTCTAATTTTCAAAGGATTTTCTAAAAATAGGCTTATTTCTCGATCTTTTTCATAAGAAAACACTACTTTTTTTATTTTTATGCCCTCATTCAATGCCCATTTTGCCTGAATGATACTCAAACTATCCAAACGATCATCAAAAAATACTTGCAAATTCAAGGAATCCCGAACTTCTATTTTCAGCAAATTTGCAGGTTTTTGATCACCAATTTTCGAGTCAAAAGAATTTTTAAAACTTGGCGTTCCGCCGCTTTTATGTAAAGACGATTCCCAATTTGCACTTTCTGCGCAAGGATTTTGCAAATCTTTCATTTCCAAAGACCAACCTCCGTCGCTTTTTTCGCTGTCTTTGTACCAATTTTTTGTAAAATTTACGCCAAAAACATACATATTTTTTTCGTTGCGCAACATCAAACGATCTCCGTTGTTTGCGATTGTTTTCCAAGTACTCAAAGCAAGGATTTTTGCCTTCGGAAAACGGTTTTCGAAGTCTGCCAAAGCACTTTTTGGCACAAGCAAAACATATTCTTTTGGGAAAATAGTTTGCGAAGGCAAAGTTATAAACTCTTGATTTACAGATAATTGACAATTTTTTAACTGCAAAATATCGTTGGTTGGGTTGTATAATTCTATGTATTCGCTTTCAGGCAAACTCACAGTCGGGCTTGGATCAGCCATAATTTCACTAATCAAAAGTTCGTGTTTTTGGGGCGTTCTGCCAATGCCAAAATTTTGCTGAAAAGCCACATTTTTTTGCCCCAAACAATTCGAAACTTCTGTAACAAAAATTTCATAAATATTGCGAGAAGATAATTTTTCAGTAATAAATAAAATTTCTGTTAAACCATTGATAATCAAGTATTTAATTTTTGCATCAGAAACCTTGTAATTTCCTTTTGCCAAAGCCAAACTGTCTATGTTTTGGTCAAAAATAATTTGTAAAGTGCTGTCATTCAATGTTTTGAAACTTATAACTTCAGGCGCAAAACTCTGAATTTGACTTTCAACCGAATTAGATTTTGCAGGACTTCCACCCAATTTATTTTCTGAACTTATCCAATTATTTTTTTCTACACAAGATTTTTCAAAATCTTTCATTTCCAACGACCAACCGCCCTCTTTTTTACCCTCTGAATGCCAATTTACATCATAATTTACAGAAAATAGGGTTTCATTCAAGCAATTTTTCAAAACTAATTTTTCTCCTCTGTTGTCTAAAGATGGAAAATTTGGCACAGCAAGCACAGCGTTTTTGGGCAATATTTTCTCAAAATCTGCTAGCGCAGAATTGGCACAAATCAGCACAAATTCCTTGCTTTTTAGGTTAAAATCGGGCAAAAAAACCTCTCCCGACTCGTCTACAAGTTTAATTTCGGACAAATTTATTGTGTTTTCACTTTTGTTATACAACTCCAAAAATTCACGTTCTGGCAAGCCTATTTTGGGCGAAGGATCAGCCATAATTTCTGTAATAATTAATTGATTTTTTTGTGGAATATTGCCTTTCCCAAAATATAATTTGTTGTTAATCAATGAATTACTTGCACAATCCTGTAAATTTTGTGTTTCAAATTCGTACAAAGTAAAGGCTTGTATGGCGGAAGTTTTTAGGCGAATGGTTTTGGAATCAATAATCGTAACTGCTTGAATAACAATGTTTTGCGTAATTTTGAAATTTGCCAAGTTTTTTAAAGAAAGTGTATCCATATTTTTACTAAAAACGATCTCCAACAAGCCCTCTTTTTCAGAAATTACGTTCAATTTTGAGATTTGAGGATTAATTTTATCCGCATTGATGTCAAAAACCGAGTTTTGTTGGGCAGGCGTACCTCCTTTGATGCCCATAGAAGCTGTCCAATTTTCTGTTTCGCTACACAAATTATCCAAATCGATCATTTCTAAACTCCAACCGCCTTGTTTTTTGCGATTGTCTTTGTACCAACTATCCGAATAATTGACAGAAAAAACAACTTCATTATTTGCTAAATTACTGATTTTCAGTAAATCACCAGAATTTAACAAACTAAAAAAGTTAGGAATTTGCAGGACTTTTTCAGAAATTTCTTGGTTCAACCTAAAACTATCGGCTTTGCTACCGCACAAAAGCAAATAATTTTTTGGCGAAATAATCACGTTTGGCAGTTTAATATTGCTTCTGTTGTTGCTCAACAACAAATTTTCGAGGCTCAAAAAATCGTTGCTACGATTATAAATTTCAATGTATTCTGCCAAAGGCAAGCCCGTAGAAGGCGACTCGTCTGCCATGATCTCGCTGATAATCAAATCGTTAGCTTTTGGACTTCTGCCAAGTATTATTTCTTGTTCAAAAACATTGATCACATTTCCAAAACAATCACTTAAACCACTGATTTTCAGGCTAATATTTTGAATTGCATTCTGAAAAAACAAATTTATTTCCGTAGCTGACACAATTTGAATATTTTTAATTTGCGCATTACTGACCTGATAATTTGCCAAATTTTTCAAATTCAAAGTATCCATATTTACAGAAAAAATAAGGTTAATTTGTTGATTATTTTTTACGCTAACCGATTTAATTTCAGGTTTTTGAAAATTAAAGTCAATAAATTTTACGGAATTTTCTTGGGCAGGAGTTCCACCTTTTTCGTTGACGGAAGCAGTCCAAAAAAAGCTATTTTTACAAAAATCTTTGCTTTGCGTCATTTCCAAACTCCAACCACCCTGTTTTTTGATTTCGCTTCCATACCAACTATCCGAATAATTTACCGAAAATACTTGCTTTCCTGTGCTATCTGCCAAAGTCAATAATTCACCAGAATTGTTTAAAGTTGGGAAAGAAGGTACATCTACAACTCTTATATTTTTGAACAAAATTGCTTTGGTGATGCTTGTCAAAATTAAATATTCTTTCGGAGAAATTAACACATTTGGCAATTTTGCACTAGAAGTGGCATCTGACAAAATCAAATTTCCTAAGCTAAGTACCTGATTACTAGCATTATAGATTTCTAAATATTCAGCCAAAGGCAAACCGCGAGAAGGTTCTTCGTCTGCCATAATTTCTGTGATCCAAATGTCGTTAAAATTGGCTTTTTTTCCTATCCCAAAAGTAAGCGTATCAGCTGTAGAATTGCCCGCACAATCTCGTATACCATTGATAATCAGCTTATAAACTTTTCCTTCAGGCAAATTTCCAAACAATTCTAAGGCAACAGATTTTGGATTTATTGCTTTTGCGCTTTTTATTGGCAAACCCTCAATTTTGTAATTGTTCAAATTATTTAGGCTCAAACTATCCGTATTTTCTGTAAAATTTATATTGATAAAGCCTTGATTATCAGTGTTTATGCTTAATAATTGCGGTGCGGTTTTGTCGGGATTGTTGTTAAAAACTGAATTTTGTTGTGCAGGAGTTCCTCCGTTTGCGTTTTCTGAAGCAGTCCAATTTTCAGAATCCATACATTGCGCTTTTAAGTTGATCAATTCCAAAGTCCAACCGCCCCCTTTTTTGACCTCATTTTTATACCAATCATCAGAATAAGTAATTTTATCGATCAATTTATCATCAGAATCTAGAAAATTTAGTGTTTTTCCTGAATTTGTGAGTGAAACCCAATTAGAAAGCCCGATCACGTTTCCATATTTGGCAAAATCTGAAACCGCAGAACTTGGGCAAAGGACGAGATAAGAATCAGGTTGAAAAAGATAGCGTGGCAAAATGCTTTCTGTGTTGCCATCTGAAATTTTAAGTCCTTGTAAATCAAATACTTGCGTAGAATTATTGTAAATTTCTATAAACTCCGATTCGGGCAAATTGACTTTTGGAGTCGGGTCTGCAAAAATTTCTGTAAACAATAATTGTTTAAAATTTGGCACAGCAGGTCGCCTAAAACTAATTGTTTGTGAAAAATTGGTATTGCCTTCCAAATCTTGTATGTTCTTGATTATCAGGCTATAATTTATATTTACTTGGAATTTGTTTGCAAATTTGAGAGTCAGCAAAGTTGGGTTTGAAGTGTTTAAAGAGGCAGAAATAGGTGTTTCTGTGCCGTTAAGCAGATAAAAATTCAATGCTTCGGCAGTGTTTTCGCTAATATTTTCAGAAAATTGCAATAAAATCTCAAAATTTGACAATAAACTTACATTCAAAATTGTGGGAGCTTGGGAGTCAAAAATAAAGGAATGTTCGGATTGTGGAGCAATAATTCCGTTTTGCAAATTGATTGAACCTATGCCCACAGTCAAAAATTGGAGAACATTTTTTGGAATGTTTTTGGCAAATTGCAAATGCACAATTTTTTGATCATCGTCTTGCAAAGCCAAAATTGGAAAACCTATGTTTGAAATATTGTAACGACTTGTTTGTGAAGCAGTTATATTTTCTACTTCGCTTTCAAAAATCACATCAATTAGGTTTTGAGAAACTAATTTTAGGCTTTGAACTCTTGGAATATAAGTAAAATTTTCGCTTTGGGCAGTCAAAAAACGATTGCTTTGATCAGTTAAATTATTGATTGTCAATGAATTAGCTTGTTTAATTTCAAAATTATTTGCAAAAGTTAGAATGGTGGTTGTAAAATTTGCAAAATCATAAGCAAAAACGGAAACAGGATTTTGTAAATTGTTGTTTACCAAATAGTTAGCAATATTTTGAACCGCAGCCATTTGCATTTTTCTGGAAAACTGAATTTGTAATTTGTTTTTTGAAAGCACCGTTACTTTGGAAAGTGCAGGACTGAATATATTGAAAGAAATTGTTTGCAAATTGGCAATATTTCCCGCCAAATCTTTGATGTTTGAAGCCGACAAAAAAGTATTTGCAGAATTTCCTAAACTACTGAAAATCAGTTTAATAGATTTTAAATCATTGATATTTTGGACAGCAGAAATTGGGTTTAAAGCATTATTTAAGACATAATTTGCAATATTTTCGCCTGAAATTTTGTCTAGTTCTTCATTAAAAATGAGTTCAATTTCTTGATCTGAAAATATATTTATTTTTTGCAAAGCAGGCGGATTTGGGTCAAAAAGTACGTTTTTTGTGGTACTTGTGATCACATTTTGCAATAAATCTTTGATATTTGATACTTTTAGCGGATAAATTGTATTTGGAATCAAATTTTGGCTAAACGTAAGCAGCACTTTATTGGCAGAAACAAAGGAATTGATAGGAAAAATTGAGTTTGACAAGACATAATTCCCAAAAACTTGCGCAGAAATTGGGTCGATATTTTCTGAAAAAAGGATTTGGATTTGGGTGGCAGAAATAGCTGTAACTGATTGAATGCTAGGCTTTTGTGTGTCATAAACAAAGTTTGCAGACAAAAAACCAATGACAGAATTGTTCGATTGATCTTTGATATTGCTGATTTTTAGGTTAAAAGTTGTATTCGAAGAAAACTTATCCGCAAAAAACAAATGCACAAGTTTAGGATCGTTTTCGTCTTGAATGGCAGAAACAGGAGTCCAAGCGTTGTTGGTTTGGTAATTTGCAAGCGTTTCAGCAGAAATTTTATCTATTTTTTCATTAAATAGTACATCAAGACTTTGGTTGGAAATGGTATTGATTTGAGAGAGCAAAGGCGGCGCAAGATCGTTGTAAATGAAGGCTTTGGTTGCGGTCTGCATTTCGTTTGAAAACATATCTTTTATTCCGTAAGCAGTCAAAAAATAGGTATTGGCACTAACAAAATCGTTGCTAAAATTTAGGCTAACTCGCTTATTATCAACCGAATGACGAATTACAGAGTTTGGATTTCCTATATTTTTGATTTGGTAAAAACTAGGATTTTCGGCGGAAGGATTTTGCACATTTTCATCAAAAATAACGATCACTTCCTTTGGATTATCTGGATTTCCACCAACGGAAACAATGCTGGGAGGCGTATATTCGTAAATTGAGCCAAAAATTTTGAGATTGTCAATTCGCCAAGCACCCGTAGTTCCGCTTTCCGAAGTGTAACCGTAAATCCTAAATTCTACGGCAGTTGTAAAAGCCGTAAAACCTGACAAATTAATGGTTTGATTGCGTTGCAAATCGTCATCAGGAACGTTAAAAGTGGCTAAATTTGTTGTAAAATTGTCTTTGCTAGAACGAATTGCCCAATTTCTGATGCCTGTCAAACTTCGATCTTCGTCTAATTTGATTTGCGTAATGTCCAAAAAATAAGTAGGATTTGGGCGAATGGTCAAGGAAAAATATTTGGCAAGATCAATTCCCGAAGTAGGAAAAGCATTAGCAGCAAATTTGCCTGCCGAACTTGTAATTCCCAAAGCAGGACTTCTGGTTATGGCAGTAATAAATCCGTTAATGGGTTGATAATCAGCATTTAAAAAGGTTTCATTTCCTACTGAACCTGTAAAAGAATATTCTGTAATTTGCGCATGAACCGAAAAAGTACAAAGTAAAAACAAGGCAAAAAATAGGTTTTTCATAGATTTTTGTTTGAGTTTGTTTTAGAATTTCATTGCTAATCTAGTAAGTTTTTTTCAGAAAAAAGCATTTTTTCTTAATTTTTTTATCAACTTTTATAAGGCTTTGAGGCTTTCTAAAAATAGAATCTGTCCGACAAATGTCTGACTTTTTTTAACAAAAAAATCATTTTTTCCTAATTTTATTTGCTTTTTTCATAGCCGATTCCAAAGGCGAAAGATATTGTTCGTACAAGCCAAACAAAAAGGAAATTCTTTGATTTTCGCCATCAAATTTTTCAGGACGATAGCAAGAATCTACTGCTTTGTCGAGTTCTTGGTGGGCTTTTTGCAAGTCCGCAGGCATAAAAAGTGGGTCGTACAAATCGGCTAAACTGTTGCCTTTTTGCTCATAAATTTTGCGAATATCTAAAACATTTTGCGCTTTTTGTTCTACTTTTTCAATTTTCTTTTTTTCTACATTTTTTGGGAAGGGAAAATTGTTGTAAACAATGGAATTTGAGTATCTAAAATCACTTTTTAGCCTTCCGCCAACCGATTTTAGCCAAGCCATGTGCATCAAAGAAGTTAAAATTCCAAAAATAAATAGATTTGCTCCATAAATTACCAAACAACTATCGCCTGCAATTTCTTCTTTTGTAAAAAAAGCCATCGGAATATAAGCTCTTTTTTCGGAAGAAACACGAGGAATTAACAAATAATCCGCCTCTTGATAAGAAACAAAAGCAAATTCATGTGGCTGTTTTGCCAATTCATTTGTTTCTTTTCTGATGCTACTTTCTCGAAATTCTTTGACTTTTTCGAGTCTGTTTTTAATAGCTTTTATTTTTCTTAATTCTGAAATTTCTTGATTCAAACCCCACAAACACCATCTTTCATGCCTGTTAATGAAATCGTGGCTACCCAAAAAACGTTTTAAAAACGGTTTTAAAACAGGATTTAAAGCAATTAATTCATTTTTTTCTTCTGTCGAAAACAACAAAAAACCGCCATCGATGGGTTGATTCCCAAATTTAATTTTTGGGACATCACAAAGTGGTTCTGAACGCCTTTGAATTAAAACATCTTTGCTATCAACCAAATATGGGTTAATATTTGGCACAATTTTTTCGATGGCTTCCGATTTTACAGTTTTGTAAGAAAATATTTTTTTTGGAACAGGTTTGTTCTCAAAATCAAACAAAGTTTCGCCATTTTTATAAAAACCAATGATTACGCAATGCACCTGTGCGTTGTGTGAAGCCTCATTTGACCATTTGAAAGTTTGGTGCGCAAAGAAAATTTTGATGCCCAACTGAAACAATTTGCTCCATAAAATCCCAACTTGTTCGCCTTGCGTGATCGAATTTGTGGAAATAAAAGCCACCCTAATTTTTGTATTTTGAATGTACTGCGCCGCTTTGATGTACCAAGCCGCCACATAATCCAAAGAATTTGTAGCAGAATTATTAATTTTTACAGATTCAAAAACCAATTTCATGTCCTTTTTTTGTGATTCATTTCTGAATTGTTTGCCAATAAAAGGCGGATTTCCTAAAATAAAACTGATCTTTTTTGGGGATACAAATTTTTTCCAATCACTTTGTAAAGCATTGCTATTCAATAGGTTAGGAGCAACAGTTAGCGGAATTCTGATAAAATATTTTCCAAAATTACGGCTGACCAATTGGTTACACCGATGATCGGTGATCCACATCGCAACTTGCGTGATTCGGTAGGCAATTTCCTCGATTTCAATGCCAAAAACCTGATCTACATTGACTTGAATCAAAGTCGAAACCTCCAAAACTTGTTGCCCTCCATACAATTCTTTGATAATTTCAATTTCCAAATAACGCAATTCTCGGTAGGCAATGATCAAAAAATTTCCGCAACCGCAAGCAGGATCAAAAATAGTAATTTTGCCTAATTTGTTGTGCAATTCCTTTAATTTTCGAGGATTTTTGCGTGCCTTTTCGAATTGATCGTATAAATCATCTAAAAATAAGGGTGAAATTGCTTTTAAAATATTTTTTTCGGAAGTATAATGTGCCCCCAAATCTCTGCGTTTTTTGGGATTCATGGCGGCTTGAAAAAGTGAACCAAAAATGGCGGGCGAAATTTTGCTCCAATCCAAATAACAACATTCTAAAATTAATTGGCGAGTTTGGGCGTTAAAATCCACCAAATCAAACTTTTCTTCGAATAATTTGCCGTTGATAAAAGGAAATTTTTGTAAATCTTCACTCAAAAACATTCGTTTTTCCAAAGGCTGATTCAAAACCTGAAAAATTTTTGCCAAATGTATTCCCAAATCACTGCCATCGGTTTGGGTATGATTTTCTAAATATTCTAAAAATTGGTTTTTATAGTCAAAAACGGCAGTATCTTCGGCAAACATACAAAAAACCAAACGCACCAAAAAGTTTTCCAACAAATGCGTTTCATAACCCAAATCACTTAAATTGTCGAAAAGTTTGCCCAATAATTCGGCAGCGATGAGGTTAATTGGGTCTTCTTCTTTGTAAATTTTGGTAAAATGTCCTGCCATAAAACCAAAAAGCGAAATATTTTCGGTTAATTCCTGAATTAAAAATTCGTGTTGCAAATTGTCATCGAGATCGTAGAGTCTGAAACGTGCAAAATCTGAAACCAAAACATAACGAGGCAATTCGTATTCTTTGAGGTTTGGAAAATAATCGAGGGCTTGATCAAAGGCTTTGTCTAAATCTTTGCCAACAGATTTGTGTTCGACAATCAAAACGCCTTTCCAAAATAAGTCTATAAAACCTTGTTTTCCGCCTAATTTTTTGACATTTTGTTCAAAAGTTGCCAATCTTCTGCGATCTAAATCAAAAATATGAAAGAAATTGTCCCAAAAAGTTTTTGCTTCTGCTTTTTCAGAAGTTTCATTTTCCCATTTTTTAGCAAATTCTGCCGATCTTTACTTGATTTCCTGCCAAGTAATTGCCATGTGATGTTTTTTTACAAATTTACGAAGTTTTTGGAAAATATTTGTGAAGCATTTTTATTTTTTCGTTTGAAAAATGATTTTATAACCATCCTGAATCAAATTTTTGTACTTATTTTTTGCATTTTCACTCAAAAATGAATTTTCTATAAGTTCAATTACTTTGCTTTTTTGACCAGAAAAAAAATCTAAAATTTGCGATATTTGATCTGATGTTAAACCTATTTTTTTGCCAAAAGTCATTAGTTTTTTATAGCTAATGGCATCAAATTTTGTTTTTTTAGAATCATTTTTATACAGGTAACAAGCCAAATAACGATCATCAGGTAAATGCAATAAAGTAGAGAGCAAATCATAAGCAGGAGTCAAGCAAAAAGTGTCATTTTGGTAATACATCGAAAAATTTCGGAGATGCGCATCACCATTGCGAGTTAAAATATTGAAAATGAATAACTTATAAAAAAATACTAAGTCTATTATTTTTTGTTCTGAATACAAAGTAATACATTCTGCAATTTCTTCGTAGCTACTATCATATTTATAATCTGGATTTTTTTGCACTGTCGTATCAAGCAGAACTGCAAAATCCTTTGCGGTTTTTCTATCAAAAAGTTTTGTTAAATAAACGGCTTGCTTATCTTCCAAATACATAAAAGCACATTCAGCAGTTGGCAACTGAAAAACTTGTTTGGCTAATTGCATGGTCAAATGCTCATTAGCTGCCATATCCTGCGCCAATTTGTAAGCTGAAATTTGGCTAATTTTGGGTATTTTTATCAAATGAGTAACTTTTCCCCATTCTGGAATAGTCCATTTGCCATTAATTTTGACAAAAATTTTATCTTGAAAACCTACCAAAGAATTTTTTTGTAACTGTTTTTGGATTTTTTCAGAATAATTAGTAAGAACAAAGGGCAAAACTGCCGATTGTATTTTCTTTTCAAATAGCTCATGGCTACATTGTTCACAAAAACTTGTTGTATTTTCTACAGGTTTCAAACAACTATGACATTTCATTTTTTGGTTTATTTTTGTATGCTTTTTTGGTAATTTCTCTAATTTTTATGCCTGACATGGTATTATGCACGCAAGTTTTTAATAAAAGTTGAAAATAGTTGTTTTGATCTATTTTGTGTATTTGGCATTGAAATTTTTTTGCATTTCCTTCGGAAAGCAAAGAAAAAAAGACAGGAAATAATATATCTGAATAATAAGGTTGTAAAATTTTGGGCATTAACGGCACAAGTGGCTTGGCATCTTTGTTTTCGCAATAGGCTTGATCATACGCAAAAACATAAATTTCTTTATTTTCTGTAACTATTTTACTAAGCATACCTACTTTTTGCTTTTCTAATAATACTTCGGCGGTAGCCACATAAAAAATATTTTGCATAGAAAAGTTTATTTTAAATGAAAAAATGTTCTCAAATGTATCAATTTAATATGAAAATCAGAAATACCATTTCTTAAAGAAATGGTATTTCTATAAAAGTTGAGTAAAATTATTCGGTCAGTTGTCCTTCGGTTTTGGCAATAATTACTGCCACACAAGCATCACCTGTAACGTTTACAACGGTTCTGCACATATCCAAAATTCTATCCACAGCAAAAATTAAAGCAATTCCTTCCAAAGGGATTCCTGCTTGTTCCAAAACAATAACCAACATCACCATGCCCGCACCTGGCACCGCCGCCGAACCAATAGAAGCCAAAGTTGCCGTAACTACAATGCCTAATTGTGCCTGAAAACCCAAATCCATGCCAAAGGCTTGCGCAATAAAAACCGTTGCAACAGCTTGATAAAGGCTAGTTCCGTCCATGTTTACGGTTGCGCCGATGGGCAAAATAAAACTACATAATTCGTGAGGAACGCCCAATTCTTTTTCAACTTGTTCCATAGTTACAGGCAAAGTTGCTGCACTTGAACTCGTAGAAAATGCCAATAATTGCGCAGGACTCATGCCTTTTGTAAAGCGTTTGTAGCTATAATTTGCAAAAGTTTTTAACAAAAGCGGATACACTACCCAAACCATCATTGCCAAACCAATCAAAACAGAAATAGAATATAAGCCCAAAGCAGCAAATAATTCGAGGGCGGCGGCAGGATCATTTCCTGCAAAATCAACAATTAAAGAGGAAAGCAAAGCAAAAACTCCCAAAGGCGCAAAATTCATAATCAATTCTACCAAACCGACCATCACGTCATTTGCACCCGCAAAAAACAATTTGACAGGTTCAGCAGATTCGGGTTTGGTTAGCACCAAAGCCACGCCAAACATAATTGCAAATATAATGACTTGCAACATATCGCTGTTTGAAGTTGCTGCCTGAAAAACATTGGAAGGAAACATATCTACAATGGGTTGAAGGGGGCCCTGTGTTTTAACTTTTCCAGCATCTTCTTTGGCAGAAGTGGCTTTGTTTGCGTATTGTTCCTTAAATTTTTCCCTTTGTTCAGTAGAAAAATATTTTCCCGGTTGAATGATATTGACAACTACCAAACCCAACGAAACAGCCAAAACCGTAGTTCCCAAATAGATTCCGATGGTTTTAGAACCAATGCGCGAAAGTTTGGAAACGTCTTTTAGGCTTGCAATTCCGCTAATTAAGGAAACCAAAACCAAAGGAACGGCAATCATTTTGAGCAAATTAATAAAAATAGTTCCGAAGGGTTTGATCCAATCTTGTGAAAAAGTGCTGTTGCCCGAAAAGCTAAGAATCAGACCAAAAACTACGCCTGCGGTCATACCAATAATGATTTGCCAATGTAGAGCTAATTTTTTCATGTGTTTATTTATGTAAAATGGCTTTTTTGTAAAATAGAATGTAAATTAAGTATTTTTATGAATGATTAAGCAATTTTTTTGCAAAAAAAAGAAAAAAAAACATTTTTTAGGAAATAGAATAATTTTTATAGGTGGTGTTAAAGATGTAATGCTCTTAGCGGTCAGACGGTTGTGGCATTAGTCTTTAAGACTACCTTTTTATAATTGTTCTTGTACCTTTTTTATTTTTGTAGTTTATTTTTTTCAACCAAACCCAATAAAATTTCTACGAATGTCTAACTTTGGTTTTGACATAGAAATTCGAGTTAAAAAAATATTTTGTAAATTTAATAATTTAACCTCATTTTTTTTTCTTACATTTCTCAAAAATATAAAATCTTTATGAAAAAACGTCATCTTTCGATTTTTGAAAAAATATTTATTGTTCTTTTTAGTGCTACTTTTTATTTCGCAATATTTTGTCTTTTTATGGTCAGATATTTTTGTCCTGACCTCAAAGAATCTGCTTTAGCTCTTTTTTCTAGTTCAGTAGATAGCAAAATAGTTATTAGCGGATATGATAGTTATCTGGTTTTATATGAAGTGGATGGTGTTTCTTATAAATATGAAGCGTATAAGCCTTCTGAGATAATAGGTGATAAGGAGGTAAATATAAAGTTTACAGTCAGATATATTCCTTGGCAACCAGAATATTCAGTGGTAGATGAGTTAGAAACTGTAGAATCTCCTTTTGGCTTTTTTAAGACTCTTGCTATGATATTTTTTTTATTGCTTGTATGTGTCTATATATATTCACTCCTAGATAGAAATTACATTTTAGAACATGGAGAAATTGTATATGGTAAGTTTTTGCGCGATGAAATTATAGAAAAAAAAGATGATGATAAAATAATACAAATGGTAAAAATGTTTTTCACTTTTGAAGACAAACTTGGACATCAGAGAGCAATAGACAGGGAAGTAAGTTTGGAAAAAGCAGAAAAAGATCAAGAATTTGTGAAGATTATTTATGTATTATACGATGACGTATTGGATTCTGACGGTGTTCCACATATTGTTATTGAGTTTTTAGATAGTTTTCCTTTTTTTATACAAGAAAAAATTTCTCCAGAATTTGACAAATTAACCAATAATACAGCATTATCAGACAGCTAGAAAGTGTCTGATAATGGTATTCATTAGACTTATTTCTTTTTGTAAGCCTTTTCTCCGCTGTAATTTCCTGGCGGATTATAATTGCAAACCACGACCACCGATCCGTCTTTGCATTTGAAACTTGCGCAACCAATTTGCGTGCTTTTTTCCCAAATTACTTGCGTATAATGTCCGCAAGGATACCAGCCACCTTTACATTCTTGCGTGTTGTGGTTATAATCTTTGCGTTCTGCTGCCCAAGAATCTACGACATCTTTCGGGCTTGGCACAAAACCTGATGCCCAAAAAATATTTTCGCCATAAATTTGTTTCCATTGTCCATCTCTGGGTCTGTGTTCCATTTTGCAGTTTTGTCTGCCGAGTTCGTTTGCCCAAGCCTGTGCATATTTAGCCAATTCGTCTGACCATTTCACAGGTGCGATTCCTAATTGAGAACGCCAATAATTGTGTCTTTCTACATATTCTTTGGCGGTTGTGTTTGTGTTTGCATCCGAATTGTTGTTGGTATTTCCGCCATTGTTGTTAGAATTTACGTTTTGAACTCCGCCTTTTTTGTTTTTCAAATTGTTCAAAAAACCATTCAAATCCGCAATATTGTAGAAAAGTTCGCCATTGTTGATCACCACAGGAAAAGTTACGTTATTTACGCCTTTTGCAAGTAATAAATTCCACATTTTATTTTTGTTTGCTTCATTGTTATCCACATCGAGATCGGTATATGCAATGTTATTTGAAGCCAAAAACTGTTTGCTCATGCGGCAACGTCCACAAGTTTTGGAAGTAAAAATTTGTAAATTTGGATTATTGGAAACATTATTGCCATTGTTGTTATTGTTATTGTCTGCAATGATTTCGTTATTTCCGCTATCCTCGATTTGTTCTTCTTGATTTTTTTCTTCGGAAGCCTCCCCATAAATTTGCAAATTTTTCCAATGACCTTTAAAACTTTCGCCATTGCTAAAATTGGCTGTACTCATGTTTTGGTCTTCCAAACCGTCAGGCTTCAATTCCAGCACTTCGTCAAGAATGGGCTGATCGTTCAAAAACATCATTATTCTGTTATCTCTGTAATCAATCGTCAAATCTTGCCATCTGTTTGTGGCATAAGTTACTTCGCTTATGGCGGGCAGAACAATGTCCATGTTGTTGGCACGCAATTCCAAAGTTCCGTTGTCCATCAAATAAACGCCAATCAAACGGTACGCATACCCAATCATAAAAACAGGCATAGTGCTGTATGTTTTGACCTTGAAAGAAAGCATGACTCCAAAGTTTTGCAAATTCCAATGATTTATGTTTTGCGTAGTGATCAAATTGCCCTCACTGTTGTCATAATCACCATAAACGCCTTGACAATAAGCTCCTCCGCCTTTGAGAGAAATATTGATTAGCGTTAGAGGTTCAATTTTACCGCTGGCTTCATTTCCATCTGATTGAAGCGGAAAGTGTGCCAGCAAATCACGTTCTTGTGCGTTTGCAGAAAAAAAGAAAAACAAACACAAACATATTATCCAATTTTTTTTCATGTTGAAATAATTTTTAGGTAAATTAAAAGTTTTGCTTTTAGGAATACGAAATTTAAGAACTAAGAGTTAAAAAAAGTATTAGTTATTGATAATCAATGAATTATAAAAAAAATATTTTTCCTATAATTTATTTTTAAGAGATTTTTAATAAATACTAGGACTTACACAAAATGTGTGGTACAGGCTTCAAAATTTAAGATTTGTGTAAGTTCTAAATACGTTTATTCTAAAATTTTAAATAACTTCTTTGCATTCAAGCAAAAATAATGAATAACATTTTAATTATAAACAAAAAAAATAAATTAATTAGGTCAAAAAAAATTTAGAATAATCCTAAATAAACCAGATTTTGAATACAAATAAATATCATTTTAATAAATAATTAAGAAAAATTTACATATTTCATATATTTTGCTTTGCTTTGCATATACACATTAATTTTTAGGAAATTATGCAACAACTCAACGAACTCCTGATTTTCATAGACAATCATGTGGGAAGTTCACAATGGTTTGTATTTTTGTTATTGGGTACAGGGTTATTTTTCACAATTTATCTTCGTTTTCCGCAGATTCGTTATTTTAGGCACGCACTCAAAATTGTGCAAGGCAAATTCGATCACAAAGAAGACGTTGGCGAAACCTCTCATTTTCAAGCACTTACAACCGCTTTGTCGGGTACGGTTGGCACAGGAAACATTGCAGGAGTGGCTTTAGCAATTCATTTGGGCGGTCCCGCTTCACTTTTTTGGATGCTTATGACCGCTTTGTTGGGTATGACCACCAAATTTGTAGAAGTTACGCTTTCGCTAAAATACCGCGAAAAAGCCGAAGATGGTAGCATTTCTGGCGGTCCGATGTACTACATGAAAAATAAACTCAAATTGCGTTGGGTTGCCGTTATTTTTGCTATTGCTACTGTTATTTCCTCTTTTGGAACAGGAAGTTTGCCACAAATCAACAGTATTGCCACTTCTATTTTTACTATTTGGCAGTGATTTTGGGTTTTGTGATCATTGGTGGAATCAAAAGAATTGCACAAGTAACCGAAAAACTTGTCCCTGCAATGGCTTTAATTTATTTTATAGGAGCATTAGCGGTTATTTTTTATAACATCGAAAACGTAATTCCTTCTATTTTTGCTATTTTTTCTGACATTTTTACTGGAACTGCTGCTGGCGGAGGTTTTTTTGGGGCAACTTTTGCTTATGCTTTCAACAGAGGTGTAAATAGAGGATTATTTTCTAATGAAGCAGGACAAGGTTCTGCGCCCATTGCACACTCTTCTGCCAAAACCAACGAACCTGTTTCGGAAGGTTTGGTTGCCATTCTCGAACCTTTTATCGATACCGTAATTATTTGTACTTTAACGGGCTTAGTAGTGCTTTCTTCGGGAGTTTGGAAGGAAAAATTGGAAAATAAATTTCAATATACTGATATGCAAATTTTGGCAGGAATTTATGACGATAAAAAAGTGGAAGAACTCAAAGAGCTTTCTGACCATGTGCTTACGCCAAAAAAATTATTGCTTTACGATGGAAATTTGGAAGTTACAGACGGAAAAATAAATTCGCAAGTGTCTATTGTTCATGCTCGATCTTTGGCAGAAAATGTATTGATTTATGAAGATGCGAAACTTTTTTCGGGAATATTGCCCGTGAAAGACGGGGCTTTGGTCAGTCCAAATCCAAATATTTCTGTTCGAGGCAAATCTTTGATTCACAGTGCTGCTTTGACTACGGAGGCTTTTCAGCGTAGTTTTTTTGGTAGTTGGGGAAAATACATTATTGCCATCGGTTTATTGCTTTTTGCCTTTTCTACGGCTATTTCTTGGTCTTATTACGGAGATCGGGCAATGACTTTTTTGTTGGGTTCTTCTTCGGTGATTTATTTCAGAATTGTATATGTGATTGGCTTTTTTGTGATTGCTTTAATGACTTTGCCAAATTTGATCGGAATTTTGCTTTTGCGAGAAGACATGAAAGAAACCTTAAAAAAATATTGGCTAGATTTTAAAGCCGAACATCCAAACGAAAAAACTCCAGAGTAAAAAAACTATAACTTTTATAAGGCTTGATACTTTATAAAAGTTATAATTTTTTCTAAAAATTTATTGTCCTTGTCCAGTAGGAACAGTTTTGCTTTCAACCGTAATTTTGGCTGCGCCTGCTTTCGCAACAATAATATCAAGTCCCTCCTTTCTAATTCCTTTACTTTCATAAATTTTTAAGGCGGTTGCCACATCAATGGCTTGGCTTGTTTGTTCTTCAAAAACAGGCACAAAAGACACATAATCGAGTTGTATGCCCAACGGATTCAATGATTTGTTGGCAGCTGTGGTCAATTTATTTTCAAAATCGGAAGGACTAAAATCCACTACATCTTCCATAATCAACATTTCGCGAGCAATATCTTTGATCCGTTTGTCAATCACAGTATTTTCTGCCATCTCAAAACTTGCAGGTTTGTTGCTTTCGTCATCAGATTTTGAATTGGCTTTGCCCAAATATTTGGCTTCACCCATAAAAGATACTGCATTGATAATCACGTAGTTATAGCTTACATCAATATTTGCCAAAACATTACCTTTGAACATAATTTTGAATTTGCTATCACCTTGCATTGGATAATCGGGAATAGTTACCTTGTAATGACAAGGATTTGCCATGCTAGAAGGTATTTTTTCACCTGATTTGATTACTTTCCAACTAACACCGCAATCTTCGGTGAGCATGGTCGTAACGTTTGAGTGTGCATAATCGCAGGACTGCAAACCTACAAACACAAATAAAACCGTTAAAATTGATAGAAAATGTTTATTTTTTTTCATGTAAATTTTGTTTTACGTTTAAAATTACTTATTTTATGGATAAATCTAATTAAAAAAATCTTAAATTCTTTGCACAAACAACAAAAAATCGTTAATTTTACAAAAAAAATGAAAAAAATTGATTATTTAATTGTTGGGCAAGGAATTGCTGGAACGGTACTTTCCTATTCGCTTTTGCAAGCAAACAAAAAAATACTGCTCGCAGACCCTAATTTACCCAATTCTTCGCAGGTCGCAGCGGGAATGTTCAACCCAATTACGGGCAACAAAATGAACAAAACATGGCTTGCAGACGATATTTTTCCTTATTTGCATCAATTTTACGCACAATTAGAAAATCTTTTGAAAGTAAATTTTTTGCATAGCAAACCCATTTACAGACCTTTTGATTCCATCGAAAAACAAAATTATTGGATTTCCAACAGTGTAGATGTTAGCCATTATGTAAACCATAATTTTCCTAAAAATAAATATAACTATCTGTTAAACAACCACTTTGGCGGATTAGAAATTTTGCAAGGCGGAAATATTGATACAAAAATTTTACTAAAAAACTATCAAGATTTTTTGAGAAAAAACGATTTTTTTGTAGAAACAGAAGTTTTGGAAAATGATTTGATTTTTGAAAAAAATAAAGTGATTTGGAAAGACATCGAGGCAGAAAAAGTGATTTTTTGTAGAGGTTTCACCGAAAAAGATAGCGAATTGTTCGATTTTTTGCCTTTTCAGCCTGCTAAAGGCGAAATTTTGACCGTATATTTGCCAAATCTTAAATCTGATTCTATTTTGAATAAAAATGTTTGGATTTTGCCCATTGGCAACGATTTTTATAAAATAGGTTCAACTTACGAATGGATAGATTTGAGTTTTACGCCCACCAAAATTGCTAGAGCGCATATTTTGGCGGAAGCCAACAAAATGATTGAAATATTAGAGCAAGATGTTGTAAATCAGGAAGTTGGAGTCCGCCCTGCCACCCAAGATCGTAGACCTTTTTTGGGTTTTCACAAAGAGTTTCCACAAATTGGAATTTTTAATGGTTTGGGAACAAAAGGCATTAGTTTAGCACCTTTTATGGCAAAAATATTTGTGAATTGCCTTGTTTTGGGTCAAAAAATAGATACTTTGCTCGACATTCAACGACCTTTTAGGAAATATAGCCCTTAATTTGCTCTAAAACCAATCACTAAAATATCGTCAATTTGGTGCTTTTTTCCCATCCAATTTTTGATGGTGTTTTCCAAAATATCATGTTGTTCTTCCATTGGTTTTTGATAAATTTCAAATAATAATTCACGGAAATTTTTGATCATATATTTTCTATTTTCTGCCCCACCAAACTGATCTTGAAACCCGTCTGTAAACAAATAGAAAGTAGTAGGTTCTGCCACCGAAACTTCGTGGTTTGTAAAAATCCTTTCCATCTCTTTTTGTTCTCCGCCAATTGGCATTTTATCGGCTTTTAAAGTATGTAATTCGTTGTTTTGTATGTAAATAATTGGATTCATTGCTCCCGCACATTCTACTATTTTTGTGTTTTTATGGTAAGTCGAAATGGTTACGTCCATGCCGTCCTTGCTATTGGTTTCTCCTTGTTTGAGTGCTTTTCTGACCAATTTATGCAACTGATTCAAAATCAAATCGGGTCTATGAACTTCTTTATCGTGAACAATCAAATTCAATAAATCATTGGCAATCATAGACATAAAAGCACCAGGAACCCCATGTCCTGTGCAATCTACGGCAGCAATAATGCAAATATGATGTTTTTCTGCAAACCAATAACAGTCGCCACTCACCACATCTCTAGGTCTAAAAAACACAAAAGATTCGGGCAAAGCCTCCAAAATAGACTCGTCAGAAGGCAACATTGCCGTTTGGATACGTTTTGCATAATTGATACTATCCGTAATGTTTTTATTTTTGTGTTCAATGATTCGTTTTTGGTCTTCCAAAGAATCGTTTTTTGCCAAAATCTCCTCGTTTGCTTGTTTCAAATGTTCAGATTGAGCCAAAATTTCTTCCTGTGTTTGCAATAAAGCTGTGTTTGCCAACTCAATTTTATCTTTTTGCACCGCCAAAAGTTTTGCCTGTTTTTGGTTTCTTCGGTATGCAAAAATCATAAAAATAAGTAAAAGCGAAAGTGAAGCAGCAACCAAATACGTAAAACGTTGTTTTACAGCATCTTGCTTTCTAAGTTCTTCTTGATATTTTTGTGCTTGTTCTAAACTTGCTTTTTGGGTGTTCAACAATTCTATTTTTTGCAAACCTTCTTTTTTCTGCAATTCGCCTTGCTGCAACGCCAACTCTTGAATGTGTTTGTCTTTTTGCAAACCCGAAATTTCTTGTTCTCTAACTTCAGCCTGATTTTGTTGTTGTTTCAATAACAAATCTTGCAACACTCGTTCTTTGTCTAATTCTTTTTGTCTAAGTCCTGCAATTTCCAAATCATTTTGTTTTTTGAGTAATTGCACTTCTTGTTCCTTTTTTTCGGCTTGTAATTGATATTTTTCAACCGCTAAGGCTTTAATTTCTTTATCAACCATCAACAATTTTACTTCCTTTTCGGTTTGTTCCAAATTGATTTGGGCTTCTAGTTCTGCCTCTCTTTGCAAATCTCTTTGTTTGAGAATTGAGTCGCCGTAGGCTGCATATTTTTCGTAAGCAGTCAAAGCCTGTCTAAAATTTCCTGTTCTGCGAGCAATTTGCGAAGCGGTAAAATTGGCGGATTCCAAGACTTCAAAATCGTTATTTGCCAAACTGATCGCTTTTTGGTTGTAGTTTTCGGCAAGGGAATAATCTTGCATGGACAAATAAACGGTAGCAATCAAATTGTTGGTGCTGGCAATGGTTTTGTTGTTGCCTTCTTTTTCGATCATTTTGAGAGCTTGCAACAAAAAAGCCACTGAATTTTCATAATCTTTTAGGTTTTGATAAATAATTCCAATATTTACCAAAGTAACCATTCTGTCTTTTTCTGGTAATTTTAGCTTTTGTTCGATGTCAAAAGCCTCTCTAAAATCTTGCAAGGCTTCAGGATTTTTTCCTAAATATTTCCCCAAAAAACCGCCATTGTTCAAAGCTACTGCCAAAGAAGTAGAATCTTTCATCTGACGAGCAATTTCGATCACTCGCCTGTTAATTTCCATTGCTTTTTCGTATTTTCCCAAATCTTTTTGGACTTCCACCATATTTCTGACCGCATACAAGGTATTTTGCAAATCTAAGGATGCAGAATGTTGGCAAAGATTTAACAATTCTTCATAAGAACTAAGCGCGCGCGCATACTGTTTGAGTTGCCTTTGAGAAAGCGCAATTTGTTTTAACAATGTTTTTTTGTCATTATTATTTGCTGTTGATTGCTTGTAAGCATTATTCAAATAAACTAAGGCTTTTTTATGAACTCCTGATTCTTGATACAAAGTCCCAATTTCGGCATCTGTATCCAAAATGCTGCGATCATCTTTTAAATCTTCGTCAATTTTGAGAATTTGTAAATAATATTTTAAAGAGTTTGATGCATCTCCTTTTCCTCGATAGGCTTTTGCCAAAATCAACATATTTTTTAGGTGTTCTTCTGGAAAATTAACTGAAAGTTCAAAGTTTTTTTTAGAAATCTCTATGGCTTGATCCAATTTTTTGTTTTGCAACAGTTCCATAGCTTGTTTGTTGAGTGCTTGAATTTGCAAAATATCCTGCGCATACAAAGACTCAAAAACGACCAAAAAACAGACAAAAATTGTAAACAAAAATTTTTTCATGGCGTGTTCAAATTAATTTTTTAGAAAATCTAAAGAAATAAAAGCAAATTTTGTACTCAAAAATTTAGCGGTCTTTATCTGTTTACGCAAAATTAAGATTTTCATTTGTTTTTTTATTAAAAAATAGACATTTATTGAAGAAATTGTTTTATTTTTAACAAAAGTATTTCCTTATAAAATTTGATATAGAAATACTTTTAGCGAATAAATTGCCCAATATCGTTAAAAATCCAAAAAAAAATTTTTAACTTTCATAAAATAAAATATCTTTGACAAGGATTGCAAACCATTTTAATTTTCTATGAAATATTTTTTAAGTTATTGTCTATTATTGACCGTTTTTGGGGCAGCTTGTGTTTCAAAAGAGGGCGTACCAAAAGAATTTTATACGCAAATATTGGTTTTTGGTAATGCTTCAAGTGCTTTTTATGCTGCTGTGCAAGCTGCCAAAAGTAATGCCGAAGTAATTTGGTTATCCGAAGAAAGCAAAAATACCTTTCCGACAGACAACAAAAACATCAAAATTCTGGACAATCATCAACTCATTTCTACCATTGTAGATGGAAATATTTTGCGAGGTGCTGTATTTTTATCAGGCAAAGATACCATAAAAATTTTTAGCAAAATGAGCATTGACGCAAGCGAATGTGGCAAACTGATCGAACTTTCAGGAGCAGATTTTACAGTCGAAAAAGACTCTGTTTCTTGCGAAAGAACAAAAATAACAGCAAATTTTATCCATAATTTACAAGATTTAAGCAAAATCCGACAATCTGTTTTTTCAGCCAATTATTTGATCCAAAAAAACGATAGCGTACAAATAAAAATGCCTTTTATTTTGCCTTATGAAGTATTTTTTTCGCCAAAAATACAGGGTTTGTTGGCTGCCGAAAAAAATATTTCGATCAACAAAACGGTACTTTTAGAAAATGAAAGTGATTTTTTGGAAAAAATAGGCATGGCAGCAGGGGCTTTGGCTACGCTTTGTGTGGAACAGAATATTTATCCTAAACAATTAGAAATCAGGCAGTTACAACAAATGATGTTAAACTCAAAAATTCCTTTATTCGAATATGCCAATATTTCGATCAATGATTGGGCTTTTGAATCGGTACAAAAAAGTTTTGTCAGTGGAATTTTAAAACCTGATCCGTTTTTTGGCGCTGATTCTAGTATTTTTGCCAAAGAAATGTTAGAAATTTTGACTCTAAGTTCTAACAAAAATATTTCTGCAAATTTACAAAAAATTGCTACCGAAAAACAAACCCAAGTTATCAATCGCTATCAAGCCATTCATTTTTTGTGGCAACAATTAGACTCGCCAAAAGCAGAACTCAATCACCTTGTTTATGAAGATTTTGTAACCGCCCAAAAACCTGTATTGATGTACTTTCAGGAACAAAATTGGACAAAAAATTGGGCAGAAGGAAATTTATTTGAAGGAGCAAAACCAATCAAACGCAAAGAATTGTTATTTTTGATAGAAACTAGTTTGAGTCCGTTTGTGAATAAAGAAAATTAAAAAAAAATCTGTTTCTATGCAAGAAATTGTTAAAATTTCGCTAAAATCTTTTGCGGTTTTGCCAATAGGATAGTTGGATAGGATAATTTTTGCTTTTTTGAAAATAAAAAAAAATATCATTTGAATTTTGTTTTTTTGCAAACAAAATTATTACCTTTACAGCAGTAAATTTAATGATAAATTTTTAACTAAAACCTAATGATTGTAAAAAAAATCAATATTTATGCCTTAAAAAAGCAAAATTATTTGAGTCCTATCAGATGCGATAATTTTTCGGAAGCTGCCACAGTTTGTTTAGATCATTGCCAACATTTACAAAATGTTTTGCTTACTGTTGAAGGAGATTTGAAGGCACAATTTGAGTTAGCATGGGAACAAGCAAGTCAATCCGCTATAGATTCAAGGAGTAATTTGGTGGAAACGGTAGAAGACGGTGCTTCATGTTTGGCAATATTGGTTATTGAAGAACTCACTGGTTATCAGGTCATTAGACAAACTCCCAAAGGAACAGGAGTAGATTTTTTGTTAGGTACAAAAGAAGGTGATCAATATTATTCTTGTGCAAGATTAGAGATATCTGGAATTTTAAAGGGTTCTCCTGCGCAAATTCAACAGAGAATTAAGCAAAAAGTAGAACAATCCACGCAAAGCGATCATTTTGATATTCCCGTATTTATTGTAGTAGTAGAATTTAGCCAACCTCAAATTTCAATTCTAAAAAGATGAACATAAATATTCACGAAATCCACCAACAAGCGATGTTTTTTTATGATCAAGCCATTTTTGATCAACGAAAAGGAATTACGCAAAATGTAGATTCTTTGTACAAACAAGCCTTTGATTTGGAACAACAAGCAGCCATGATGTCCCTAAAAACCCCGACAGCAACCTTAGATCAGGCTTTGTTGTTTAGAGGAGCTATTACTTTGGCAATACAAATTCAAGAATACAGGCAGGCAGAATGTTTGATTTGTCAGGTTTTATTACTTGATCTTAATCTTGGTTTTCAAAAAGAATTTAGGCAAATTTGGCTAAAAATTATGGATAAACTTTAAAAATTTCCTTATTTCTGTTTGTAGGCGCGCGCATACAATTTTTCCAAATCAATTTCCAAATTATCCATACAAGGAATTGTTAAAATTTCGCTAAAATCTCTTGTTATAATCTCTTTTTGATGATCTGCAACATGGTATTTTTTGGCAAAAGCATCAATGACTATTCCAAACTCAAAATCGTCTTGAGCCTGTCAAACGTCTTTGAGTTTATTTAATTCTATGCCATTGTTTGTGTCCACACAAACAACTCCCTACAATATTTGTGCAGACACAAACAACGGCATAAAGGATAATTTGACATAAAAATTGAATTTAATTGAAACAAAGATAATTTGTTTTTTTGGAAAAAATGAAGATTTAGTACATAAAAAACGAATACATAATTTCCAAAAACAAAAAAAGTGAAATTGTAAAGACATACAGCCAAAACAAGACAATCATTTTTAGATTTGTCTTAAAAAAACCTTGTCCGTACACCCTTTTAAACGAAAAATAAGCATAAAAAAGTAGAGAAAACATAGCAAAAGAAAGTGCCAAAGCAATATTTTCGTCTTCACTGTTATACAAAATCATGGACAGGGCAAGCCCAAAAATAAAAAACACAAAAGTCTGTAAATGAAAGGTAAAAATCAGGTGTTCGATATACAATTTGCTAGAACGAACATACAAAAGTTTAAGAAAAATGGCAAAAAAAGGCAACATAAACATCATCATCAAAGGCACGTTTCCGATGGCGTTTTGCACAAAAACACCCACGTCATTTCGGACAAATTTAATGTATTGAGTCGCAACTTTGACATGAATTGGGAGGGGTTTTACGTCCAAAGAATCGAGCAAACGTTCAGCACTCATGCGAGGAAATTTTGCCAAATGTTTGGCTTTTTTTACATCAAAATGCACAGAATCCAAGATAAAAGGAAACCAAAACAAAGTTTTATTTGCAGAATCGCGCTTGAATAGTTTGGGTTTTACTCCGCCTTTATTGCCGTAAATTTGCTTTTTTTTATCTTTTAAAGCCTTTTTTTCTATTTCTGTGCTTCGCAATTTGAACAAGGAATCGATGGCAAGGCTATCTTTTTGTTGTTTCAATTTTTCGTTTTGAGCCTCTTCTTGATCAATAATTTCTCTTAACGAATCCTGATCCGCCCCAACTGCCAACTTTCCAAAGGCTTTTTCATAGCGATGATCTACCAAAGAATCCAAAATTAAGCTGTCTAAAATGGTTTTAGAATTGTAATATTCGTCTGTAATTTCTCTGCGCAAATTCATTCGTATTTCTTCGTTGAGCGCACTCAAATTCATGTCTTCTGCTTCAGGAGGAAAAATGGCAATTTTCCCAAAAACAAAAAAGAAAAACACACTCATAATCACATAAAACCGAACAGGGTGAATGTATTTCAGGCGACTTCCGTTGTTAAAAGCCGTTGTCAATTCGCCTGGTTTAAACAAAAAAGGCAAAATACTGCGCGCCAAACGTGAATCGAAACTCAAAAAATTGTCTAGCAAATCTTTGCCTAATTCTTTCAAAGAAACCCTGTTGTTTGTGTTTTCTTGACCACATTGCGGACAAAAATTGAAACGTTCCTGAACCAACAATTCGCAGTTCATGCATTGATGCCCTTTTCTTCTTTTTTTCATTCGATCAAAATTTTTGTACTTAAACCTAATTCCTTGATAATCAGCGTGTAAACTCCTTTTGCAAAAGCAATTTTAGACAATTTAAACTCATTTACGCCATTTTGCAAATCCAAATCCATAGTAAAGGCATTTCTGCCCAAAACATCAATCATTTGCAAATTGGTTTTGATCGTATTTTTGCTTAACACAATCAAATTCACGTTTTCGGCAACTGTCGGATTTGGAAAAGCGATCAATTTGTTTTCAGAAATTGTTTTTTGAACCACCGCCCTAATTTTGCTGTACGTACTAAATTTGTTGATGTCCGTTTGCTTAATTCTGTAATACGCAATTCCTTCGGGCATCAAATCCCAAAATTCATATTCGTTTTCGGACTTTCTCGCACTTGGAATCTGCTTGATATTTTCAAAATCTACGCCATTTTTCGATTTTTGCACTTCATAAAAAACCGTTTCTCTTTCGTCAAGCACTTTCCAAAACAATTTTACCTTTTCATCTTTAATTTCTGCCGTAAAAACTAGCCATTCCAAAGGTAACAAATTGTTGTTATCTAGCGAAGAACCTTCCGTAAAAGGACTAAAAGAAGTAATAATATCGTTGGAAAGCACACTTCCAGCGGGTATTCCGCCCGAAATTCCACCATTTCCATGCGAAACCCAAGTTGTGCCGTTGTAGCGCGCCACTTGCAAATCCGAAACTGTAACCATATCAATTCCGCTACGGCTGTTGTTTTCCCAAAAAATCCGCACTTTTGCACCCGTATTGCCCGATCCGCCATTCGTTCCTCTGTCCAAAATCCAATGTTCTATCAAACTTACACGCTTCAAAGGGCTTTGAAAAACGTAATAAAAACTATGTTTTTGATCAAAATATTCTGCCGTAAAATAGTCGTTTACGTGTGTGCTGACAAGGTTTTCTATGCCAATTCTTGCCCAATAATTGTTTTTTCCAACAGGAAACACAAAAGCGTCATCACCAATTTTTCTGACTTTGCCGTTTACAAAACTCAAATTATTTCCGCCATTATTTGTAGCGTTGTCATTAAAAACCAACAAAGCCGAATTTGTGCTATTAATTTTTCCGCTTGTGAACAGCATTTGACCGTTTATGAACAAATCGTTTTGCAAATTTAGGCTCGAATTTGGTTTATTTATTTCCACATTAAACAAAGTTGTGCTTGCAAAAGCCACAAAATTCGCAGAATTTGCGCCGCTAAAAGTAATTTTTCCTGTGCTTTGGTTTAAAGTTTGAGAATTTGTAAAATTTCCGCTAATAAAAATGTTTCCTAAATTGTTTAAAACCCCAGAATTAGAAAAATTTTGGGCAATTTCCAACACGCCATTTGTCTGAATTTGAAGACTTTGCAAAGGATCGATAGTCAAATTTTGGATTCTAACGTAAGGCGCAGAAATTAAAGGAATATTGATCGTAGAATTTGAAATTTGCGCGCTCATTTGGTCATTTGGAACATATTGATTTTGCCAATTTCTACAATCATACCAATTTGTATTTTGCGCACCTTGCCAATTTGCTGTTGTCGAGGTCGGATTTGCAATATTTCCTAAAACTTTGATGTTCAAAACTGCCAAATCTTCGGGCATACAAGCGTTTGCAAGCAAATTATTTTGCCAAACAAATTTATAATCGGTGTTTGCTTGCAAATTCGAAATTTCTGTAATTGGCGAATTTGGCGAAACAATCGTAGGCAAAATGGCAGGCACAGGGTTTGCACTTATAAAACGCCAAGTTCCCGCCGTTGTGGGTTTTAGCACGCCACTTGTGTAAGCTGAACCCGCCGCACACAAAATTTGTGAACTTCCTGCCTTAAAAACTTCTTGATTATGCACATAAATTTGAAACATTTTTTTTACCGAAAGCGGAGAAATTCCGTTGTCCGTACTCGAAATTTCGAGGGTATAAAATGGGTTTGTAGCATAATTTAAAATGGCATTTGTATAAATTTTATTTTCAGAAATCGCAAAAGTTCCTATGCCCGAACCTGCCGTAATTGCGTAGGTAAAACTCGAATTTGCATCAGGATCGGAAGTGCTTAATTCGCCTATTAAAGTGCCAACAGCCGTAGTTTCAGACAAATTTTTTGCGCACAAAGCAATGTCTGTCGGAGCTTGATTTGGCGTGCTAAAATTCCAAACAGTCGGGCTGTTGATGCCTGTAAAAAACAGATTTTCGTTGTCTTTGAAAGCATCAGCATTGATTTGAACAAAATAATTTTTGTTTGGCAACAAATCTTGATTTAATTGAATGTCGACCACGTTTTTTGTGATCGAAACCCTTGAATCAGAGGCAGTTAGGAAAATAGAATTTGTGCCATCAGAAATCGTAATAAAACCTGTGCCTGCAAAAATGTTTTCGTTAAAGGCAAATTGCAAATTGCTTTTCAAAGGAATATTTGTGGAATTATTTGCAGGAAAAACAGAATTTAGCAAAGGATTTTGCCCGCAAGTATTTGATAATGTGGTACTTGCAGAATAATTACAACTTCCTTGCGTGAAAGAAAGCGTATAAGTTCCTGCCGTATTTTTGCTGATGTTTGGCACAGTTTCGCCAGAATTCCAACTCAAAGAAGTATAGTTTGGCGAAAACAAATAGCCTTCGTTTGTGGCAGTCCAATTTGCAACTTGGTTTCGCCCTGAAACAGTGTTTGCAATCGTTCCATCTTCGTTTTCGATGCCCATCGTCATTTTTTCTGAAAGTCCATTTGCCGTAATGCTTGCCGCTTGGAGTTCGATGGTGTTGTTTTCGTTCAAAATAATTTGCCCACTAATTTTTCCTGTGTAAAAAGTAGAAACAGTCAAAAATTCGACAATAAACTTGCGATTTGGGGCAGTTCCTGACCTAAAATAGCGAATATTGGTAGGAGAGGGGTTTAAATCTGCCCAACACAAAGCAATCAAATTGTTTAAATAAGACGGTTTAGGCAAATTTTCTGCCAAATAACTGTTAAATTGTTTGAAAGTTTTGCCATTAAAAAGCAAAAAACCATCATTCGAAATTTCACATTCTGTTTGCTTTTTTCCAAAAAAATAAAAATCGAAACCAATAGAGAGCGGATCAGAAATGCTGTTGTCTGGCACATAAATCGTGGTTGCAAAACTCATGTCTTGTAAAGCAAAAGTTGTAGAAGCAAGGTTATAAGTTAAAGGCAAATTTTGAGCAGAAATATTTACTGTTTCGCCACAAATGCCGTTTGCTTGGTCTTGACTTAAATAAAATGTATTTTTGCTAATAATTTTTTTGTTCAAATAATTATTATCAGTCAATAAATCTCCAGAAAATTGAACATTGGCAGACAAAAAATAAGTTTTTTCGGCAGAAAAATTGGCAGTTTGCGCAAAATTATAAGTAAAAATATCGTTCACATTCCAATTGGAAGTTATGAAACTTTCTTGTATAACAGTCTGATTATCAATTTGATAGAAAGCCGTAACAAATGTTCCTGAAGTAATTGTGCTTGTACCATTATTTTTGATTTGCAAAGAAATAATTTCAGTAGCAGATCGGGCATTTAGGCAAGCCGAATTTGTTGGATTTTGGATGGCAAGCAAACTCAAATCGTTGTTTGCACCCGCACCTGTGGGCGTTCCGCTAAACGCAACGGCGCGCTCGCTAACCGCATTGGTGCTGTTGTTTTTTGCTCGAATAGTAAGCCAATAATTTGCGCCATTGACCAAATTTGGCACAACAAAAGAAGTTCCTACAATGTCGTTTCCGACCAGTTCGTATTGCCAATTTTGCGTATTTAGTTTGTAAACGTCATAATTTGTGGCAGTTGTGGAGGCATTCCAAGAAATGGTTAATTGATTATTCCCCGAAGTAACAGAGGAAATAACGGGCTGTTCGATCAAATGAAAAGCCCCTGAAATATCGGAATAAGCACCACTACTCACTCGAATTCTTGCCTGTGAGCTTGTAACATTTGGCGGAATCCAAATATAAGTACCCCCAGAAGGGGCAATATTATTGACGATCAAATTCCATGTATTTCCGTTGTCTAACGAATAATCGAAGGTCAAATTCGAAGCAATTCCGTCTGCATTCCATCGAAACAAGGTACGTCGAGCATTTGCAGATTGCCCAAAAATGGCTTGATTAGACAAAGGTAATTTTTCGTTTCCCGCAGGAAAAGTTAATTCCAAAGAAGGCATATCAATTTGCCAAACCAAAGAATATTCTTGTGTACCTCCCATCGCCACCGCAAAACCGTTTACAAGTAATTGATAATCACCTGCTTGCGGATTATCGATGGTTACTTGTTCGATGTTGTTCAAATTATCAATTCCTCTGGTAGCCGCCGCCATTGGGGAAGCAGGATTCAAAATCCAAGGATTCCAAGTAGTAGAAGTTTGAGAATGAATTACGGACAAATTCAAATTATTTACCAAAGCAGGATTGGCATCGGCGGCGGCGGCGGGGTCGTTCCAACAAATCATGGCTCTCAAACGAATAGCTCCAAAAGGAACAGAAATGGTTTTGGTTTGGCTTTGTCCTGTGCTAATTTTATTTACCAAAAAACGGTTTTCTTCCAAAGTCAAAACGGCTTTCTCTGCATCCATTCGCCCAAAACCTGACCTGTAATCTACGCCCAAAGTATTGATGTCTAAGGCAGAGTTGCACAAACTAGCTTTTAGCAAAGACATAGGTGGTCTTTTGCCAAAAATTTGCTGATAACGTTGTGCTAATTGTGCAGAAACCGCAGAAACCGCAGGGCAGGCTTGCGAAGTCCCAATCGCAGTTTGTCCGTAAGAATTATTGGTATAAGTGCTATAAACGCCAATTCCCAAAGCCACAATGTCAGGTTTTACACGCCCATCTTGCGTAGGACCTGAACTGCTACAAGTCCCACAATTATTTAATTCGTCAAAATAAAAAACCCCACCAACAGAAATGTTATTTTTAAAGGCGTTTCCTGCTGTATTTCGAGAATTACCACAAACTCCAAAAGAATTTCCAACGGCAAAAACAGGCAACAAATATGGAAATTGATTTACGACTTGATCTCGCAAACGCTGTTCTAGATTGTAAACTGCACCTGTACAAGTTGTAGGATTTACTCCGTATGAATTTTGCGTAATTTGCACGTCATTATTTTGGATTGCTTGATACATTTTGTAGGGAACATCTGAAAAATGATAGCTAAAAAAATTGGCTTTTGGAACAATTCCTTCCGCAAAAGTATCTCGCAAACCTGCACTGCCCATAATGCCCAAAACGTGTGTGCTGTGGAAGTTTTCTGCCACATTTTCCATGTTATTCACCTGATTTTGAAAATCGATATGCGAACCAATACTTCCGCCATCAATGACCATCACATTCACACCTGAACCATCTAATTTGCGGACTCCATTGCTTAAAATATTGGCTTTGGTTTGATTATTTCCAAGTACGTGTAGGGATTCGTTTTTTTCTGAAAAACCAATATACGCCACAAAAGGCAATTCAGACAAAGAAATAACTTGTTTTTTGGTGGTTAAAATCCTAAAAATATGAAAAAAAGGCTGTTCATCGATAATTTTTAGACCTAATTTTTTAAATTCTTGAATTACTTTTTGGGAAGAAATATCTTTAAAAACTTGAACTTCTGCCAAAACTTCAGAATCGGGAAAATCGTATTTTTGAATTTTTGATTCAGAATCGACTCTTAAAACTCTTTTTACATTCAAATTTTCTAAGGTTTGCAAAGAAATATTTTTAGGAAAACTAACGCTATACACTTTATTTCCTTGATAATCCTGAATTTTGATTGGGCTTGCTTGCAAGTTTTGCCATTGTTCGAAGGTCGGAATTTGCTTAAATTCAACGTTCAGAAAATAATTTTCTTCAAATAAATAGCTATCAAATTGATTTTGATTTTCAAAAAAAGCCTTTAAATCTTGGTTAGAAACCAATTTGCGTTCCGAATTTTGCGCAAAAACCAAAAAATGAGTGAAGGAAAAAATAAGAATAAAGATGTATTTCATAAGATTTTGTTTAAATAATTTTGTATCTTAAAAACGTAATTTAATGAATAAAAGATTAGATTTGCGTCTAAATCCTTTCCTTTATGACATCGAAAAAAATTGTGTATATAGTGGTTGGCATTTTGGTTGCCGCTGTGGTTGCTTTTTTTGCTTTAAAAAATTACACCAAATCGCATAGTCCTTTTGCTGAAGCCAAAAGCAAAAACGGAAAAGTAAAAATTGAATATTGCCAACCTTCCAAAAAAGGCAGAGAAGTGTTTGGAAAGCTCATTCCTTACGGAAAAGTTTGGCGAACAGGCGCAAACGAAGCCACCAAAATTACTTTTGAAGCAGATGCAAAAATTGGCGACAAAACCATTCCAAAAGGCGTTTATTCCTTGTATTCGATTCCAGAAAAAGACAGTTGGACAATTTTGATCAACGAAAATGCAGACCAATGGGGAACGCAACACGATCCTGAAAAAGACTTGTTCAAATTGCCCGCCAAAGTAAAAGAACTTGAAACAGTGGTAGAAATGCTGACCATTGGTTTTGAAGAAACCGAAAACGGAACAGAATTGCAAATTAAATGGGACAATACGCAGGTAAGTTTGCAAATTGGGTTTTAGTAAAACCATCAGAACTATGCAGTTTTTTAAGAACTGCGTAGTTCTTGATAAAAAACGTTTATTTTTGCTTATAAAAAGCTAAAAGTTCTTCTAAATCTTTGATTCGTGTTTCCAAAAAAGCGATCTTTTCGTCTTTGGCGGTGAGGAGGAGTTGGAGTTTTTCGATTTGCAATTGGCTGTCTTTATCTGAATAACTATTGACTGTACCAATAACTAAACCTATATTTCCATTATGATTTGAACCATTAATAGTGATAGTTTCAGGCAAAAATTCTTGAACAGGAACTTTTAGGATTTTAGAATAATGCACGATTTGTTCCAAATCTACCGAAGTTTCGTTGCGTTCTAAACGTGAATAGGTAGGGGCTGAAACGCCCAATAAATCAGCCATTTCTGCTTGGCTCATTTTCCTATCTTCTCTTAATGCTAAAAGTCTTGTTCCTATACGCATTTTCATCTTTCAGAATTTGAATGAAATTTTTGGCAAAATGATTATTACAAACCAAATATAATAAGTTTTTTTGTAACAAGAAACTTTTTAACAAAAAAATTTCCCTGCGAAAGCCAAAAAGCAGAAAGAGTAGGCAAAATCAACTTGATTTTATTTTATTATGAAAAAATTAATTTTCACCATTTCTGTATGTCTAAGTATTCTTCTGATAGGTTGCAAAAAATTAGAAGAAATTGTTGCTAATAAAACACGCATCGTTAGCATTTCAGGCAACACAGATTTTGGAAATGTTACTGCAGGGCAAAGTGCCTCCCGTGTACTAACTGTTCGAAATGATGGCACAGATGCTCTTACGATTAGTAGTGTTAGTTTGCCTAATGGTTTTGAGGGTTCGTTTAGTGGTAATATAGCCTCTAACACCTCCCAAAATCTAACTATTACCTTCAAACCTACCACAGTAGGAGTTTTTAGTGGCTTGCTTACCATTAATGCCAATCAAACTTCAGGAACAAATAGCATTGCCATTTCAGGAGCAGGTGTTAGTGCTAATAATAACACAGGTGGAGGAACTGGAGGAGGTACAGGAACGGGTGGCACAGGAACAGGCGGTACAGGAACTTCTACCACAGGTAGTATTTCAGATGGGCTAATTGCTCATTATCCCTTTAACGGAAATGCCCTCGATGTAACAAGTAATGCTAATAACGGGGCTGTAAAGAATGCAGTTCTAACCACAGGCAAAAGCGGACAAGCTAATACGGCTTATGAATTTAATGGTGGTTCCTATATTGATTTAGGAAGACCTGCTATTGGCTTAGGCAAAGCCTTTACCATCTCTATTTTAGCCAAACCTAATAAACCTTCATTTGATGGTTATATGTTATCTGCTTATAGTGATTCTTGGGATGTAAAATTATCAAGTTCTGGTGATTTTAGAACATCTTTTAAGGACTTGGGTAATGTATCCCTATCTGGTAACGGAACAGACTACGCTGACGGTAAATGGCATCATTTTGTTGTTACCTACAATGGTAAAAAACTAATGACTCTTGCTGATAATCAATTAGTTTCTCAAAAAGACGTAACGGGAGAAATATTAAGTGCTTCCAAACCTAATATTTTAATTGGTAGAAGAGCAACAAGCGGATTAGACTATTACTATCGTGGAGTTATTGATGATGTTCGCATTTATAATCGTGCTTTTAATTTTGCAGATGTGGAACAGTTGTATAAGAGTCTGTAAACTAATCAAATACTAACTCTCCATGAGGGTATTTTCGAAAATACCCTTCTCCTCGTTTGGTGTCCCCCACCAAACGAGGAATGGCTGTACTTTATTTAGCCCAAAACCACCATAAAATAAAAAAAATAACAGGCAAAAGTCCTGCTACCCACTTATAAAAAGTAGCAAAATGAAAAACCATGTCCGTATTTTTTAGACCTTCTTTGCCAAGAAATTCATGATATTTGGCATGGCAATTTGGGCAAAGTTTGGCAGTTTCTGTATTTTTTCCAAAAGTTGTTTGTGGTAAAATGTGATGAATTTCAATTACATCATATTTTCCGCATTTATCGCAATAATCTCTTTTCATTTTTTTAAACTTAGATTTTGCTCAATTTCTTTATGTTTAATTTCAAATTTTGTCTTTGCTTGTTCTGTTGCCAAAGCCAAAAAACTAAACATAAAACTTCCGTAATTTTCGGAAATATACAACGCCAAACCCATGCGCAAACTAAAAGGCGAAATCATATCTTTTTCCAAAGATTCAAAAACATCTTTCATAATTTCCCACATTTGCAAATGCCTATTTTCAAGAAATAAAGCAAAAATTTCTCTAAAATTGATCAATTCTGGTCTTTCTTGGGCAGGTCGGACAAACAAATAAGCTCCTGCTTGAATTTGATCATCATCTTGATAATGCAACCGACTACGCCATTCTACCACAGAATCGGCATTTTTAGGAGTAATTTTTGCCAATTCTTTGATAAAATTTGTTCTCTGTGTTTGTTCAACTTTTTCTAAAAAAGCCTCAAATTTTTGTATAATTTCCTCTTGATTCATTTTAAAAATAATTTAATTTTTTGATAAAAAAAATAAAAAAACTTTTGCTCTTCTCCGCATTTGATATCCTCACCAAATCTATAATTTCGTACAAATGATGCAAATTTGGGCTGTTCAAAGAATTTCCATGTATTTTCATAACCAAGCTATTTTATTGCTATAAGTTTCATAAGAAACAGTAGGCAAATAAGGCATAAAATGTTGCCCTGTTTGTTGTTGATAGGCTTTTTGTGCCACGTATAAAAGTGATTCAAAAGTCAAATCGCTTGGCATTTCCTGTGGATTTTGGCAAATGTGATCATAAAAAGCCTTGCCATTAGCTACCACACAAGCACGTACATACAAAAAAGTATCCACAGAAAAATATTGATCGGCAAAATTTTGGGCAAAACGTTTCTGATCCAAAAAAAATAACTTTTGAGATAAATATTCTTGAAAAGTAAAAATTTCCGATAATGATTTTTGGGACAAAACTTGAATTAAAGGTTTTATAATTAGTTCATTATCAGACTGTTCCCAATCCAATAAATCGATCATTTCCCAAAAAAAACTCTCGTCTTTTTTATGATATTTTTGGCTTAAAGCCTCTAATTGCGAAAATTCTTCTGGATCGGTCATTTGGCTAATCACCTGAATAAATTGCAATTTTCGTTCAGAAAAACTTGGTAAATTCATTATGAAAAAGGTTTAGCATTTTATCAAATATACAAAAAAATAGAGAAAAGAGCAAAAAACGTTTTTATTTTTTTTGTCAAAAGACTTTCAAAAAAAGAGCAAAAAAACTATAAGGACTGCGTAGTTTTGATGATCAATAATATTTACTATTTTAAGACCAATTTGCTATTAACTTCTCTTTTAGTTCTTGTAAGTCTTTATATTCTTTGGTAAAATAACTTTCCCAAGGTAAGCCTTCTTCAACCTCACTAGCTTCTTCATGATCTATGTAATAAACAGACTCCTTAGAAATATCTGTTCTTATGAAAAAATAATTACCCCCTACATCTTCTCCAATTGACATAAAACTTTTTGGAACATGACCCAAATACATCATCATGTTTGTTCTAATTACCCAATCAGCGTCATTAGAAATAGATTCACAACTATATTCTAATTCTGTCAATTCTTTTGGATAATTTAGTTGAAACTTTTTATAATGTTCAGGCAATGTGAAGCCTAATTTGTTTTCAATTTTTGTAATGTCTTCTTTTGTCATTTTTATTAATCTTTGATTTAATTAAATAAACTGCTTTTTATTAAAAAAAACTAGCTTTAAAATCCTCAAAGAATCTTAAAGCTACAATACGAAATTATGACTTGAAAGGAAATAATATTTATTTTCTTGATTATTTTTCCTTCATTTGCAAACGCACCAAATTATGATACGTGCCTTCCAAAGCCAAAAGTTGCTCGTGAGTGCCTTGTTCAATAATTTTGCCTTGATCTAGCACATAAATTCGGTTTGCCTCTCTGATGGTTGCCAAACGGTGCGCAATAATGATGGTGGTGCGGTTTTTCATGAGTTTTTCGAGGGCTTCTTGTACCAAATGTTCGGATTCGGCATCTAGCGAACTTGTGGCTTCGTCCAAAATCAAAATGCTCGGATTTTTCAAAATTGCCCTTGCAATCGCAATTCTTTGGCGTTGTCCGCCAGAAAGTTTAATTCCTCTTTCGCCGACAATGGTTTTTAAACCTTCGGGAAATTGTTGTATAAAATTCCATGCATTTGCTTGTGTAGCCGCCTCTATAATTTCAGATTCTGTGGCAGAAGGTTTGCCGTAGGCAATATTTTCGCCAATAGTTCCGCCAAACAAAATCACTTCTTGCGGCACAATTCCGACATGAGAACGAAAAGATTGTAAATCGTAATCTTGAATATTTTTTCCATCTAGGCTAATATTTCCACCAGAAACCTGATAAAAACGCATCAAAAGTTGAATCATGGTCGATTTTCCTGCGCCACTTTGCCCAACCAATGCCACTTTTTCGCCTTTTTGGATATGAAAACTTACTTCTTTCAAAACTTCAATTTCTGTTCGACTTGGATAAGAAAAACGAATATCTTTGAACTCAATATTTCCTGAAATCTGATAGTTTGGATTTGTTTGTTCCAAAATAATTTCCGATTCCATGTCCAAAATTTCTCTGATTCTTTCAGACGCACCGATGGCGCGTTGCAACTGTCCGTACATATCGCCCAAACCGCCAATCGAACCGCCAATAAACATGGTATAAATCACAAAAGAAGTCAAATCTCCGATAGAAATTTCGTTTTTTTGCACCAAACCTGCGCCATACCAAATCACGGCTACAATTCCGCCAAAAATTGCCAAAATAATAAAAGAAACAAAAATTCCGCGATAATTTGCCGAAAGCAAAGCAGTTTTTACGGTA
>RDXG01000092.1 GCA_004292785.1 Bacteroidota bacterium | reverse complement strand
TAGTATGGCGTTTAGAAAAGAGATCAAACATTCTTTTCTGTTGTCATTGCCAAAAATTTTTCTGAAGGCAATGTCGTTTTTGATGTCTGCAAATTGCATAATTTTTATGGGTTTAAGCCACCAATTTTATACGAATTAATCAAATTAGTGGCTAAGATTTAAAATTTCATTTCAGGAATTTCGCCTTCAATAATCAATTTTCCTTCTGTAGAATCAATAATTTCTTGTATTGACACGTTTGGTGCGCGTTCCAAAAGCCTAAAACCTCCACCCTCTGCAATTTCCAAAATAGCCATGTCTGTTACAATTCGTTTTACGCAAGCTAGTCCTGTAATTGGCAGAGAACATTTTTTTAACAATTTAGACTGTCCGTTTGGGCTTTTGTGTTGCATGGCTACAATAATATTTTCGGCAGAAGCCACCAAATCCATAGCACCGCCCATTCCTTTGACCATTTTATTCGGAATTTTCCAATTTGCAATGTCACCATTTTCAGAAACTTCCATTGCGCCCAAAACAGTCAAATTGACATGACCACCGCGAATCATGGCAAAACTATCGGCAGAACTGAATAAAGACGAACCTTTGATCATGGTTACGGTTTGTTTGCCCGCATTGATCAAATCGGCATCGACATCTTCTTCATAAGGAAACGCGCCAATTCCTAACAAGCCGTTTTCAGATTGCAACACCACATTTACGCCTTGCGGAATATAATTTGCGACCAAAGTCGGAATTCCAATTCCAAGATTGACATAAAAACCATCTTGTAATTCTTGAGCGATCCGTTTGGCAATTCCATGTTTATCTAACATTTTCGTATTTTTAAGACTTTATTTATCGAAATATCAAACAAAAATAATAATTTCGTAGTATTTTTACGATCTAATCATTTTTTATTTTTTAACGAACAATGACGAATATTGGTTTGGCACTTTCTGGGGGAGGTGCGCGGGCTTTGCAACACATCGGGGTTTTGCAGGCTTTGGAGGAATTTCATATTTTTCCAAAGGCGATTTCTGGGGCAAGTGCGGGGGCAATTATTGGATCTTTGTATGCAGAAGGTTATTCCCCAAAAGAAATGATCGATATTTTTTTGAAAACCAAAATTTTTCAAATGTTTCGTTTTTCTTTCAAAACTTCTGGGTTGCTTAACATCGAAGTTTTGGACGGAATTTGCAAACAATATTTCAAAGAAAACTCTTTTGAACATTTGCGAATCCCGCTTTTTGTCAATGCAACGGATATTTTTGACCACAAAACGCATTATTTTAGTCAAGGCGAATTGTTTAAACCTTTGCAGGCTTCTTCTTGTATTCCTGTTATTTTTAAACCTGTTTTTTTTCAAGAACGAAATTGGGTTGATGGCGGTTTGTTAAACAATTTGCCTGTTGAACCTTTGTTAAATTCTTGCCAAACGATCATCGGATCGACTTGCAATCCTGTGGTAAATATCACAAAAGTACCCAAAATGAATAAAATGTTGGAACGAACTTTTCAAATTCTGGTCAATGCCAATGTTGCTCCGCAAAAAAAACATTGCCAAATTTGGATAGAACCGCCATTATTAAGCAAATTTACGATTTATGATTTTGGAAAAGTCAAAGAAATTGCAAAAGTTGCTTATGAATATACTAAAAATATTTTGGAAAATAATTTGGTTTTGACTTCTGAAAATTTGATCATGAAACCATTGGAGCAGGCTTAAATTTGCAATTTAAAATTATTTCATTTTTTCTTTAAAATCAATTAAAAATCTATCTTTGCAAAAACCATAAAATCATGCGTAACATCACAGAAATTACCACAGATTTAGAGGATTCTCTGAAAAGATTGATTGATCAAATTCAGGAATTTACGGCTGAAAATTTCAATAGTAAACCGAGTCCAGAAATTTGGTCGGGTGCGGAAGTTTGCGAACATCTCTATGTTTTAGAATATAGCGTTTGCAAAATTTTGACAGGCGAAACCAAAGAAAATAATCGTGATCCTGAACAAAAAATAGCACTGATGAGCCAAGCAATGGCTAATTTTGAACAAAAAGTAGCAGCACCTGATTCTATGAAACCCTTAGGAAAAGCCAGAACACAGGCAGAAATGATTGAAAAACTTCAAAAAGTGCGTCAAAATTTGCTAGAAATTAGTCAAAACCCGATTTATGATTTGAGTTTGGCTTGTACAAGTGCCAAACATCCGTATTTTGGCGTTTTGACTCGCATCGAATGGATTTATATGATCGTTTTGCATGGCAACAGGCATTTGCAACAAATGAAAGGAATTTGTGCGCAGGTGAAATAAAAAAATCCCCTTCCAATTTTTAGAAGGGGAAATCCTTTATTCCAAAGCCAAAACTACAGCTTCATAAGGTTTCAAAGTGCTTATATTTTTTCCTGAATCAGGATAATTTCCTAACAACAATTTTGCTTTGCTCGTGTCAAAACCTAGATTTGCCGCCGCATTTTCCTTAGAAAAATTAAGCAAAACCAATATTTTTTTGCCTTCAAATTCTCTGGTATAAGCATAAACTTGCTTATTTTCTTTGTCCAAAAGCGTATATTTTCCGTAGGTTAAAGCAGGGTTTTGCTTGCGAGTTTGTACCGTTTTTCTGAAATAATTGAGTACAGAATTTGGGTCTTTTTCCTGAACTTCTACGTTTACGGTAGTATAATTTGGATTAACTTTGATCCAAGGTTTGCCTGCGGTAAAGCCTGCATTTGCCGATCCGTCCCATTGAAAAGGCGTTCTGCCGTTGTCCCTTGCCGATATTTTTTGCCCATTCAAAAAATATTGCAAATCTCCTTTTTTGGCTTTGATTTGCTTGTGCATATTGATGGTTTCGATGTCTTTATAATCCTCAATTTTGTCAAATTTGATGTTGTTCATGCCCAATTCGTCGCCAAAATAATAGTAAGGCGTGGCTCGCATGGTCATTAAAAAAGTAGTGAGCATTTTGGAAGAAAGTTCTCTAAATTCTGGGCTATCATTTCCCCAACGCGTAACCATGCGCGGCTGATCGTGATTTCCCAAATAGATCGTTCCCCAACCTTTTTGTGCAAAAACCTCGTCCCATTTCGAATAAAGTGCTTTAAATTCTAATAAATCGTAGCCTTTTGGGTTCATTTGTTTAAATTCGTTGGGCAAATATCCCAAACCAACGCCTTCAAAATGATACAACATATTCAATTCTTTGCGGTCTTCAGCCACAAAATCAAGGGCTTTGTCTGTGCCAACTCCTGCTCCTTCGGCAACGGTCATGATGTCGTATTTACTCAAAACTTCTGTGTTCATTTCTTGCAAATATTTGTGCAAATTTTCGCCTTCTGCATAATATTTTGACCAATCTCCTTTATATTTTTCGGGCAAAACAGGAAAAGTGGTATCTTTGGCAATAAACGGAATCACGTCCATTCTGAAACCATCAATTCCTTTGTCGAACCAAAATTTCATCATTTTGTAAATTTCTTCGCGCAATTTTGGGTTTTCCCAATTCAAATCAGGCTGTTTGACCGAAAAATAATGCAAATAATAAGATTTTGTTTTGGCATCATAAGCCCAAGCATCACTATTTACGTCAAAACCGCTGTAACGTGGGTTTGGTTTGCCTTTTTCCTCCTCCCACCAATGATAATATTTTCTGTAAGGACTAGTTCTTGAACTTTTGGACTGTTTAAACCATTCGTGTTCGTCAGAACTGTGATTGACTACCAAATCCAAAACCACTTTTAGCTTGCGCTCATGCATGGCTTTGAGCATGGCATCGAAGTCTTCCATTGTTCCAAATTCTTTCATAATGCCTTGATAATCAGAAATGTCGTAGCCGTTGTCGTCATTTGGGGAACTAAAAATTGGGTTTAACCAAATCACGTCCACGCCCAAACTTTTGACATAATCGAGTTTGGAAATAATGCCTTTCAGATCGCCAACTCCATCGCCGTTGCTGTCTTTGAAACTTCGAGGATAAATTTGGTAAACTACGGCTTCTTTCCACCATTTTTTGCTGTTGGTATTTGCTGTAGAATCCGTTTTTTCAGAGTTTTTGAAAAGTTCGTAAAATTTTTGGACTTGTACGCTTTTTTCTTCTTTTTGGTTGCAGTTGCTCAACATCATTGCCATCGCAATGAGCGCAAACATATAATTTTTGAAGTTCATGATTTTTTTTGATTAGAGAGATTAAAGAGTTGTAAAAATAGAAAAATTGTAACTAAAAACTCATTTTTTTGAAAATAAAATTCATAAATTTTTTGCAAATTTCCCAACAATTTATTTTATTTGTAATATGGAAAACACATTTTCAATTCCGATTCAAATTGTTGATTCTTTGCCTTCCGATTTGGAAAGCCGTTTGACTTTGCCCGAAAACATTGCTTTTCAGAG
>RDXG01000199.1 GCA_004292785.1 Bacteroidota bacterium | reverse complement strand
AACGTTTATTTTTTAAATAAACCGTTTAACTATTTCCGAAAACATACCCAAAACGTAAGAACTCAAACAGAAAAAACAGGAAAAAATATAGAAGAATTTTCCAAATTACTAAGGCTTATGCCACAAATTGTAAATGTGGGTAATTTTACGAAAAAAAAACAAATATTTTTACTTATTTTATTATGGAAAAAATCATTTAGATGGCTTGATTTTAAGAAAAATTATCAAATTCTTTCACAAATTTATCCACTAGATTCAAAAATTTTCTACAAATTATGGAAAACCATGAAACCTGCACATTTCCCACCAAAAAATTGGCGTGATCTGAAAATTTTGTTAGGCGAAACTTTATTTCCAAATTTGTATCAGTTTTTTAAAAATATTTTTATCAAAAAAGCATGAAAATCATCAAAAACCCTCCAAAAAACGAATGGAACGCAATTTTTTCTCGTCCTGTTCAAAATTTTGTGGAAATAGAACAAAAAGTTGCGCCAATTTTGGCAGAAGTGCGTCAAAATGGAGATTTTGCCTTACAAAAATTTTCTTTACAATTCGATAAAGTCAAACTCGAAAATTTGAAAGTGAGTGAGTCCGAAATTGTAAATGCAGAAAAACAACTTTCAGACGAACTAAAAACCGCCATTCAGGTTGCCAAACAAAATATAACGCATTTTCATTCTTTACAAAAAGAAAATTTTACGCCCACAGAAACCATGTCGGGAGTGCTTTGTTGGCGAAAAAGTGTAGCGATTCAGAAAGTCGGAATTTATATTCCAAGCGGAACTGCTCCTCTTTTTTCTACGGTTTTGATGTTGGGAATTCCCGCACAAATTGCTGGTTGTCAAGAAGTTGTGATGTGTTCTCCGCCTGACAAAAACGGAAATATTCACCCTGCAATTTTGTATGCGGCGCAGTTGGTTGGCGTGCATCAAATTTTTAAAATCGGTGGTTCGCAAGCCATTGCGGCGATGGCATACGGAACGGAAACTGTGCCAAAAGTTTACAAAATTTTTGGACCTGGAAACCAATATGTAACTACCGCCAAACAGTTGGTTAGCAAAGAAGGCATGGCGATTGATATGCCTGC
>RDXG01000227.1 GCA_004292785.1 Bacteroidota bacterium | reverse complement strand
AAAATTAAAAATTTGCAGGAATGAAAACGCAAGGTCTGAAGACGTTGCTTGATAAATGGTGCGTAGAAAACGGCTGAAATACGCCTATATTCTACGCACAACTTGGGTTTTGAGAAACCCAAATGTGCAAGGTTTAAGAACCTTGCACCACTATTAAATTTTTTTCTCCTCCTCCTTAAGACTATTTAACTGATTAATAATTGTAATAATATACGCAATGGGATAGCCAATTACTATTGCCAAAAATAAAGCAGATACTAAAGAATCTGAATAAGGCGAATTTCTAGCAAAAGGAAGATCACGAAAAAATGCTTCTTTGGGATAATCTGTATGATAAATTACCATCATACTGTCCTTAAAATCACTATTACGATAGCGATATTTTCCAACGTTGTTCTTTATGAGTTCTCCTTTTTGAGTTAAAAAAGACATTTCATAACGTTGATCTTTGTAACTTACATAAGCCATGGCTTCAGCATTTGTTTTCAGAGAAGAAATAGACTTAATCAATAGAAATGAAGCTACAAATATTAAAAAGCCAACAATTGGTATCGTAATCCAAATATATGGAATATGATTAATAATGTATAAAATTTTTTGTTTCATATTTTTAATTAGTATTATTTAATTTTAAAATTTGGTGTTTTAAAATTCCTTTGAAATGTGACTAGAGGAATTTCAACATTAAGATTGCCTCCTGTTTCCTTTCCCTCGTTTGGTGTCTCACCAAACGAAAACCGCCTGTTGTGCTAACTCCGCCTTTATTTTTGCTTAAACGCAAAATTTTGTTACAAAGATATGAATGAAAAACAGTTTAATTCATAAAGGCAGATTTCGTTTGGTGAGACACCAAACGAGGGATGGGGATTAGGAGTGAAAATAAATTAGTTTACATTATTTCACATTTCCCTCTTTTGGTGTCTCACCAAACGAAAACCGCCCGTTGTGCTAACTCCGCCTTTATTTTTGCTTAAACGCAAAATTTTGTTACAAAGATATGAATGAAAAACAGTTTAATTCATACAGGCAGATTTCGTTTGGTGAAGACAGCAAACGAGGGATGGATTTTCGTTTGGTGAAGACACCAAACGAGGGAAAGGGAAAAGCAAAAATAAGGAAAAAAATTAAAAAACTGTTGTTTGTGCGGACACAAACAACGGCATAAAAAATTAAAAAATCTATTTATTCAGATAGTCAATGTATTCATATAAATAGGAATAATTCCATTGATAATTTTGGTCTTTATGACCAATGCTATCAGCTATTATTCTATTTTTATCATCATACACTATTTTTTTATTAATAACTCTACCATTTTTGAGAAAATGAGTTGTCTTCTTTTTAAAACCATTTTCATATTCAGTTTTTATTGAATCATATTTGTCATTTGAAAATTCAGAAGTTAAACAAGCATCACATTGTTCAACTTGAATAACTTTGTTACCATTTTTGCAAGTGGTAATGATTTTGTATAACTTATCTTTTTTGCCTTTTTTATTCCTGTGATAATAAATGCTGTCAATACAAGAAGAATTTAATAAATTGACTGATTTTTCTAATTGAAGTGGGTTCGAAAACTCTTGTTTAATCATTTCATCTCCTTCTACTTTGTATAATTTTTCACCATTTTGTTCATAAATCATTTGCTCAAAATACGAATCATATTTGATATTGATTAAAGAAACTTTATCATATCTATTTTTTACCTTAGCCAAAACAGAAAACTTTTTGACATCACCAGAGGCATTTTTATATATTACAAATAATATACTATCCACTTTTATGTTCATTTTATGAACAGTATCGCATTTTTTTGTATTGTCTGCTTCGAAATAACAAAAAATGATTTCTTCACTGTGATCTCTGTAAACATAATTCTCTGTTCTGAGAAGATAGTTTTTAGAATCTAGTTGATGTCTTTTTTCGTGATAAATTATTCTATCTAAAGTATCATAAATTGTAACATAATCAATTAGTTTTATTTTTGGTGCAAAATTGTATAATGCAGTTATCTTTAACAATTTTTTGCTATTTTTTGTTTCTGGCACAGAACAATTGCCTGTAAATAAAGCAATTAACAAAAATATGATGATATATACTTGATTTTTCATACAAGTTTAATATTTTAAAGAATTTTATTTTTCCTTGTGAATTTCTTCTTTTTTTTCTGTGGTAAAAATAGTAGAACCATAACAAGCTGTTGAAGTAAGACTAGTACCTGTGCCTCCTGAACTTTGAGGGATTACTCCTGAATTATGTGTAAATCCCTTTGTTCCAAATATTCCTTTCCCTCGTTTGGTGTCTCACCAAACGAAAACCGCCTGTTGTGCCAAATCCGCCTTTATTTTTGCTTAAACGCAAAATTTTGTTGCAAAGATATGAATGAAAAACAGTTTAATTCATACAGGCGGTTTTCGTTTGATGTCTCCACCAAACGAGGGATCGCGTAACGCACATTTTCAATGCCGTTTAATTGGTTATTTTCAAAAATATTGTAAGCATAATTTTGTGGCGTTTGATTGCTTTCCCTCGTTTGGTGTCTCACCAAACGAAAACCGCCTGTTGTGCTAAATCCGCCTTTATTTTTGCTTAAACGCAAAATTTTGTTGCAAAGATAAATCCTTTCCCTCGTTTGGTGTCTCACCAAACGAAATCTGCATTTTGTGCTAACTCCGCCTTTATTTTTGCTTAAACGCAAAATTTCGTTACAAAGATATGAATGAAAAACAGTTTAATTCATACAGGCAGATTTCGTTTGGTAAGACACCAAACGAGAGATGGAAGCTAAACGGCATTTTCGTTGTTTTTAGAAAAGCAAAAATAAGAAAAAAAATAAAAAATTTGTAGGAATGAAAACGCAAATCTGAAGATTTGTTTGATAAATGGTGCGTAGAAAACGGCTGAAATACGCGAAAACGCAAATCTGAAGATTTGTTTGATAAATGGTGCGTAGAAAACGGCTGAAATACGCCTATATTCTACGCACAACGTGGGGGCATCATAAGAAAAGACATATTTTTCGCCTGTTTTTGTAACCGCTGCCAATTTGCCATAAACCGACCAATCCATCAGTTTATTGCCTAGCGTTTTGCTCTCTTTTGTCAAAGAACCAATTTTATCGTATTGGTAATAAGTGTTATCTAGGCTGTTTAATTGGTTGTTTTGTGAAAGGGAAAGTCAGATTTGAGAATCTGACCGCACAAGAAGATTACTCCAATACAAAAAAAATGCGGAAAGCTATTTGACCTGTGCCATCCTTTACTAAATGTTGAGCCTTATCTAAATTCGCTTTAATAGCCTCTCTCAACACTCTTTCTGCCTCCACATCACAGCCATATTTTAGTCCATCTAGTATCCAAACATCAACAGTCGAATCTTTGTTAATGCGGAATTTAATTAAAACAGAACCCTGTTTTTTTAACTTTTTGGCTTCTTCAGGATATTTTTTATGATCACGAATATAACCATCCAAACTGTCTAAAAAAATATCATTTATTCTGTTATACTCACGAACCTTTTTTACATAAGCTGAAGTATCAGGCAAAAAGCTACTACCACTGCCTGAATTATGAAGCTCCCTGAGTTTAACAGTAACAGAAGGTAAACTATCATTTATTTGAACTAAAGAAGAAATTGCTTTTTCCTTCTTAGATTTACTACAACTCCATGCTCCACAAAAGAGACTAATTAATAAGCAATACGCTATTTTTTTCATTTATTGTTTAATTAAATTATGAGACCATGTTTTAGGGTTTTTTGGAAGTCCACCTCTGCGTTTAGGATAAGCGACTTCAACATTCATAGCTCCTCCCTCTGTGCTAGGTTTTTTTAGTTTCTTCCATTCCAATTTTTTTATAATTTTCCAATTCTCTTTTAAATACTCTCCCAAATCTTTAGCCTCATCCCAATCGTATCCTGATTCAAAAATATGGCTACCACCTACAAAACCCCATCTATGATATTCTGAGGATAATTCTCCTGATAAAGATCTAGGCAATCCTTGTGCAGTAAATGCAGAGTCTATAATACCTGAAGTTAGTCCATAAGCAAGTATGCCTGAAAAAGAATAAGGGGTGCCAACATAATTTCCATGATAATATCCATAAAGTGGAATACTTTCATCCTTTCCAAAATTTAAGGCTGTAGCATTACCAGCTTCAAATTCATATTCTGTATAACCAAAACCTTTAAGATAACCTGTTATACTCCCTACTCTTGCCCCTACATAAAATCCGCCTACGAGAGAAGTATTAAGATCACCTACAAAAGCTAAGTCATTTCCCATTACATCTTTATAGAATGCACTTTCATACATTTTTATATCTAAGGGATAATTAGCATCTTCAGGGAGATCATTTGCAGTATTTGGTTTCTGATGAAGTTGTCTTCCTATGGGGCTACCATTTGCGTAATAAAGATCGATTGTAATTCCTGGTTGATATATATCAGGCAGATTTTGATATTTCATTACAGCTGTTTCTTTATATTTACTAGCGTCAACACCTATTTTTTCCAGTATCCAAGGCGAAGAATAATGATGCATTGAAGCCCAATAAGTAAGTTCTCGCATTCTATATGTATCTCCTGAATTATAAGCTACAAGGAATTTTTCCGCCACCTCTCCATAGATTGCTAGATGATGTTCTAATCCATCCATGTCTGTTCCCCCAATAGGACTATTACTAGCAAATTGGTAAGGAGTAAGCATCGGATATTTTTGCGTCAAAGGATCAACATTAGGAAACTTATAAGGTTCATAATCGTCTTCGGAAGTACTTGCGCCCATGTAATAACGCATTCCGTAATCCTGCCAAGAAATATCAGCATCATTCTCTTTGCCATTAAAACCATAACGATAATTTTGTTTAAAAGCTCTGTTAGGTAAAACAGAGCCAAATGGTCTATAATCATTTTGGCTAAGTACATCGATTGTAGTAAATTTCAAATCAGAGAAAGTGGTTAAAACGTTGCCCAAATGGTTGCTTATTTCGTAGTTTTTGTTGCCCAAAATACGCTTTCCTGCTATGCCTTGCCCTTTGTAAATGCCAATTCTACTACTTCCGTAAATCGTTTGTTCGGTCAAAATGCCGTTTTCGTAAATGGCTAAAGTGTTTCCGCTGGCATCACGCACATAATGTGCGGTGGTAAATTCTGTGCCTTTTTGCGTGTTTTTGGCGGTTTTATTGCCTGTGGCATCATAAGAAAATACATATTTTTCGCCTGTTTTTGTAACCGCCGCCAATTTGCCATAAACCGACCAATCCATCAGTTTATTGCCCTGTGTTTTGCTCTCTTTTGTCAAAGAACCAATTTTATCGTATTGGTAAGAAGTGTTATCTACGCTATTTAATTGGTTGTTTTGCAAGATGTTATACGTATAAGTATGGTCTTGCTTGTTGATTCTGTGCTTTAAAATGTTTCCATTGCCATCATAACTAAACTTTTCCAAATAATTCCCAACAATATTTTTGGATTCTTTAATTCTGTTGAGTTGGTCATATTTGTAAAGCATGGTATTGTTTCCAAATTTGCTTAAATTGGTACTCCATGGAGGCAAAAAATGTTATTTGTGCGGACACAAATAACGGCATAAGAAAATATAACTAATCTAAATTTATGTACCAATACCAATTTTGGTTATAAATTTTTTTAAATGCTGCATTATTTTTTATTTCATCAATATCAGGATTAAGTCCATGATTTGGCTCAAAAACTAGTTCCTCATAACCCATTAAATAGTCATTAAATTTATAAACAACCTTATTTGGGCTAATTTTCATATTACAAGATAAAAAAGGATTTTGAAAATTCTCAATTTTTTTTCCTTCATTAATTTCCATGATAACTGAGTTTTTCCAATCATCAGTTGTGATTAGTTTTAATGCCAATAATAGTATAAAAAATATGGTGCTAACTACTTTTTTTTGTATTTTTATCATTCCTAATGATGAAATTATTCCTAAAAAAGAGATAAAAACACCATTTTTGTAGTATAAATCATTCAAAAAAGTATTATTGATTCCTAAAGGAATATCATTTAACAAAGTTATAAAAATAACAAGAATGAAAAATGTATGATAAAAAAAATTTTTCATATTAGTCTTTAATTTGTTCTCTTGCTTCCAGCATTTTTCTTTTCATTTCTGGACTTCTTTGTTCATATAATTCTTTATGTTTCTTCTTTAAATTTTCCCCTGTTGTGCGTAGAGTTTAGCGAAGCGTCTCTACGCACCATCTATGTTGCAAATCTTCCGATTTGCGGAAACCACAGGGCAATTTCGTTGTTTTGAGAAAAGCAAAAATAAGAAAAAAAATTAAAAAGAAAAACAAAAAAAACGTTGTATGAAGCGTTTATACGCAACAGGGTAGTTTTTTATTTTTTTAATCAAAACCATGATAAAAATTTTCATCATTTTATTTTTGGCAATTTTACCGCCACTTTTTGCACAAAAACAATCAAATTTGTTTGAGCAAATCAATAATTTTTCTTCAGAATATGTAGTTAATCCTTTGAAAAATAATGTTTTAAAGAAAAAAATTATAAAAAAAGCATTGTCAGAAAGCAAAAAAAAATTTAAGTTGAACATCAAAAATTATGATTTGAATTCCTACAAAAAAAGTCCATTTTTTATGCCCATTCGACTTGATCACGTCAAAGACTTGGATTTTAATCAAACAAAATTTCAGGCAGAAAATAAAATTCTTGGCACAGACGAAAAAGCCAAAACCATTTTTATTGATTTAGGGCGAAAAATTTTGTACGAAAATCTCCTACAAAGAGGCGATTTTCTTAGCTTTATTGCAGTCTATGATCTTGAAAAACAAGAAGTTAGCAAAATTTTGCTTTATAATTCAGGTTATTTTTTGGAATAAGTTTATGTTTTATTGAAATCGTATTTTTATGTTTTTTCCTTTATGATTTGATTTACCAAAATCTAAAATTTTATTTCTACTTATAAATATCCAATAATTTCGCAAAAAATAACTAATTTTGTTGTTTTAAAAAGAATTATACCATTTTAATATTCTCTATTATGCTAAGTACCAAAGAATTTGGCAACCAGCTCAAACAATTAGGTTTTGACTTTTATAGCGGGGTTCCTTGCTCGTTTTTACAATATTTGATCAATTATGCCATCAACGATTGCGAATATGTGATGGCAGCCAATGAAGGTGATGCGGTTGCAATTTCGGCAGGAGCAAGTCTAGGTGGCAGAAAATCGGTGGTTTTGATGCAAAATTCGGGTTTAACCAACGCTACTTCTCCGCTAACTTCTCTTAATTTTTGTTTCGAATTGCCTGTTTTGGGTTTTGTTAGTTTGAGAGGCGAAGTTGGACAAAAAGATGAACCGCAACACGAACTTATGGGACAAATTACCTGCGAAATGTTGAGTTTGATGCAAGTGCAGTGGGAAATTTTGTCAGATAACCTAACAGAAGCACAAGTACAACTCGCGCGCGCCAACCAAGCTATTGAAAACAATAAAACTTTCTTTTTTGTAGTAAAAAAAGGAACTTTTGCTGAAGAAAAATTGAATAAACAAAATTTGTCTTCGGCACAAAATGAAATAAAAATCAAAAAAACAACCCAAGATCAAATGCCGATCAGAACGGAAGTTTTGCAAACTTTGAACAAACTCAAAGACGAAAAAACAGTTTTTTTGGCTACCACAGGCAAAACAGGCAGAGAATTGTTCGAAGTTGAAGACACAGTGAATAATTTGTACATGGTCGGATCGATGGGTTGCATTAGTTCTTTGGCTTTGGGCTTGGCTTTGGTTCAACCTTCCAAAAATGTAATTGCTATTGATGGAGATGGTTCTTTGTTGATGCGCATGGGTTGTATGCCGACCAACGCTTATTACAAACCAAAAAATTTGTTACACATTTTGTTAGACAACAACACTCACGACTCGACAGGCGGACAGGCTACGGTTTCGCATAATGTTGATTTTGTGGAAGTTGCGGCTTCTGTAGGTTATCCAAACACCATTCACGTTCATTCTTTGTCCGAATTGGAAACATACATTCAAAATTGGAAAAAAAATCCTGTCATGACTTTTTTGTTGATCAAAATGGCACAAGGCTCGCCTGCAACTTTGGGCAGACCTGGTGTAAAACCGCCACAAGTCAAAGAAAGGTTAATGAAATTTATGGAAATTTAAGAAGTTCTCCGCCATAAATTTTTCATTCATTTTTTAGCTACCAAATCTATAATAAAAACTTATAGGTTTGGTACAAAAAACAACCTACAATTAGACTCGCTAAAATTATAGGCATCAAACAATTTTTTAACATTTTTTTCGTTCAAAATCAAAACCTAAATAATTTTAACATGAAAAAGCTGTTGTTTATTTTTCTTAGCTTGTCCGTTTTTGCTTGCTCAACAAACCAATCAAATACTGACGAAACATCTGCAACTAATAACAAAGGCAATAAAAATATTGCTCAAAAAGATGGCACTTCTAATCTTGAAAATGTTAGCAATCCAGAAAACACTGATGTCTCAAAAACTGCGGATTCGGGTTCTGAAAATGCTGCAAATTCATTAAAAAATGCTTCCCCACAAGCATATCCTTACAATTCTAATGCTGCTGATTTGGCAAAAGCAGATCAAGATTTGAATGATTTTTTGGAAATGTATGAACCCAAAAAATTGATAACAAAAATTGATAACCATTACAATCAAGCGGTTATGGGTACAAACGGAGTGGTTTGTGTGTTTCCCGCAGGTTGTTTTGATTTGAAAAATCCAAATGATTCGGTGCAAATAGAGTTGATCGAATACAAAAAACCAACTGACTTTTTGTTTGCTGGTTTAGGCACAGTTTCAGGGGATAAAATACTCGAAACAGGCGGAACAGCATACGTAAACGCCACAGTCAATGGCGAAAAAGTAGGTTTAAAAACAGATTATTTGATCGCTTTTAAGGAAGCCGAAAAACCTAAAAAAAATATGCAATTATTTTCGGGAGAGCCTGATGCCAATGGACAAATTGATTGGGGACTTGGATCAGAAACATTGATGACTATTCAAGAGGTCGTTAGACACGTGGATACGATTTACTCTTCAAGAGAAATTACTGGGGATTTGCCTTATTTATTTGAAATTTATGAAAATGGAAATGCAGAAAACTCTTTGAAGGGTTTTAGAGCAAAAAATGGATTGGCTAGTGGAATTGAAGAAGTTTTCTTTAAACTGTTTAGCGATACAATTGGAGGAGTTGCTAAATTTGATCTGAAAACAATAGAAATAATTTCTGACGCTAGTGGAAAATTTAAGGCTTCTTACACTTTTAGAGATGGAAAACTTAAAACAGAACGTAACAAAACTTTATATAATTTTCTTAACAGAAGGTTTGGAAAAGGAAACGAAAAAAATATGTTGCCAAATACCAAAATGGTGTTTAAATTAGCAGAAAAAGCACCTCATCCTGTGCGTAGAATTATAAATATTACTGAATCTGTGCGTTTAGAAGTGGTTTCAAGCAATACTTATCGAACAAGACAAACAGGTTGGATTAATTGTGATCGTTTTCCTGCAAAATCCAATAGAGAAACTGTGCAATTTGCCATCAAAATAGAAAATCTGAAAAGTACAAAAGTGCAACTCTATTTTCCGTCTATGTATAGTTTTTTACCTTTGGAGGAAATGGGTAATAAATCTTTTAGTTCGCCAAATATTAAAATAGGTGAATTGGTAAAAGTAATTGTTTTTGGCATCAACAGCAAGGGCGAAGAAGTGATGGCTTACAAAGAAATTAGGGTTTCAGAAGAAATGAAAAATTCTAAAAAAACAATGATTATAGATAGTTTTGAGGCTTTTTCGGACATAAAACTGAAAAAAGATTTAGACATTATCAAATCATAAAGCTAACTTTTTGATCAATTCAAACCTATAAAATGTTAAAAAAAATTATAGGTTTGAATATTAAAAAAAAACTTTAACCCGCAATAGCACCTGCCAAAGTTGCGGTCATCAAACAGGCAAGACTTGCCCCTAAAAGTGCTTTCATTCCCAATTTAGACAAATTTCCTTGTTGGTTAGGCGCCATACTTCCAATTCCGCCCACCTGAATCGCAATAGATGAAAAATTAGAAAAACCACAAAGCGCATAAGTTGCAATCAAAATAGATTTTTCGCTAATGCTTGCTGCAATTTTCATTTCTGACAAACTTTTATAAGCAACAAATTCGTTAATAGCCGTTTTTTGACCTAATAAACTGCCAATTTGCAAACTATCCTGCCAATCTACGCCAATCGCAAAGGCAACCAACCTAAACACTTGTCCAAAAATATATTCCAACGAAAAACCTTTGAAATGTCCGTTTGTACTTTCCACAATCCAAGTATTAATGCCCAAATTTTCGCCAATCATATCTTTTAACACAAAATTAACCATCGCAATTACAGCAATAAAAGCAAGCAACATTCCGCCTACATTGAAAGCAAGTTTTAGCCCATCAGAAGCTCCAATCGACATGGCATCAATCAAATTCACGCCTAAACTTTCTTTATTTACCTCCAATTCGGTTTTTGTCAAATCTCTTTCTACTTCTGGGAGCAAAATTTTGGAAATCACAATTCCCGCAGGTGCGTTCATAATGGAAGCCGATAGCAAATGCGCCGCAAAAATTGCCTGTTGTTCGGCACTATTGCCGCCCAAAAATGAAACATAAGCTGCCAAAACGCTGCCTGCAATGGTCGCCATTCCGCCGACCATCAAACAAAGCAATTCGGAACGAGTCATGGTGGCAATGAAAGGTTTAACCAACAAAGGAGCTTCGGTTTGCCCCAAAAAAATATTTCCCGCTGCCGACAAACTTTCCGCACCCGACAAACGCATGGTTTTGGACATGACCCAAGCAATTCCGTAAACAATTTTTTGTAAAATTCCCAAATAATACAAAGCCGCCGAAACGGTAGAAAAGAAAATAATGATAGGCAAAACTTGAAAGGCAAAAATTAGCCCTAAATTGTGTTTGGTAGTCGGATCGTTGTAGCTATTTTTTGCCAAATCACCAAACAAAAAGCCTGCACCATCGAGCGCGAAATTCAGAAATTGCACAAAACCCTTGCTTAAAGTTGCAAATATTTCGGTAATAAAATCGACTTTCATAACCAAAAGCCCAAAAACTAATTGTAAAGCAATTCCTGTGGCAACCAATTTCCAATCGATAGCCTTTCGATTTGCCGAAAAAATATAAGCAATGCCGATTAGCACCGCAATTCCAATAATCCCTCGTAGATAATCCATGCGTAAAATGTAAAAATATTGATGTTTGTATATTTTGCTATTTACAAAAATATTGGAAAAAAAAGTATTTTTATTTTCTTTTTGAACAAATGAAATAAAAGATTTTCAAAAAATTCTTTAAACTTGGATTTTTGTTTAATTCATTTTAGAAAAATTTTAAATTTCTAAAACAAGTCAAAATATAAGTTTTATCCTAAAACAAGTCAAAATATAAGTTTTATCCTACCATGTTTTAACCGATTCAAAAAAATATTAAAATCCTAAAAAAACAATACGCTTATTTAGAATAATTCCAAATAAAATATTTACTTTGCATTGTTTTTAGAACAAAAAAATAAATACTCATGAAAACCACGTTTTTTCGCCTTTTTTTAGGCTTTTTTATAATCAATGCTTTTTTTTCTTGTCAAAAAAATAATGACGCAGGCAAAGCCGATTTTGACCGAAAAGCCATGCTCGAAAACTTTGCAAACAACCTTATTATTCCCGCTTATACCGATTTGCAGGGGAAAATAAGCGTTTTACAAGCCGCTACGAACCAATTTACCCAAAATCCCGATCAAAACAAATTGTTAGTTTTGCAAAATGCTTGGGAAGAAACTTATGTGGCTTGGCAATTTGCAAATGCTTATAATTTTGGAGTTGCAGCAGAAGAAGGATTAAAAAATTCTTTGATTAATGAAATTGGTACTTTCCCTGTGAATGAAACAAAAATTAATGCCAATATTGCCAATAACAACACAAATTTGACCGATCCAAACCGCGACGCTAGAGGTTTTTTGGCTGCTGAATACCTTATTTTTGATCAAAAAAATAATCAAAATACAATTTTAAATAATTTTTCAGATGCCAAACGCAAAAGCTATTTGTTGGCACTTGTCAATCATTTGAAAAGCAAAACTGATGAGATAATTTTGGCTTGGAATGGCTACAAAAGCAGTTTTGTTGCCAATGCAGGGACAGATGTAGGCAGTAGCACTTCGCAGTTTTACAACGAATTTGTGAAAAGTTATGAAAGCATCAAAAATTATAAAGTGGCTTTGCCTTTGGGAAAAAGTTTGGGGCAAACACAGGCTTTGCCAAACAGAGTCGAGGCGTTTTATAGCGGAAAATCTTTGAAAATGATCAACGAACACCTGACCGCCATCGAAAATATTTGGTACGGAAAAGCCAAAAACGGACAAGAAGGAATAGGTTTTAAAAAATATTTGGAATCTGTTGAAGGCGGAAATGCTTTGATTTTGTCCACACAAAGCCAATTTTTAGCCGTAAAAAATGCTTTTGCAAAAATTCCACAAAATGTGTCTTTGTCGCAACAAATTACAGAAAGCCCAAAAAATATCGAAAATTTTTATGTTGAATTGCAAAAACTTAATCGTTTTCTAAAAAGTGATTTGTCATCTTTGTTAGGAATCGCAATCACTTACAGCAGTGGCGATGGAGATTAGAAATTTGTACGAAAAACCCATTTCTATTGCCCCTCTAATCACTTTTCGAGTCATTTTTGGGGCAATGATGGCGTTTAGTGCCATACGTTTTATGGCTTTGGGCTGGATAGAAGATCATTTTATTCGCCCAAAATTTCATTTCAAATATTTTGGCTTTTTTTGGGTCGAAGTCTTGCCCGATTTTTATTTGTATGCCATTCATATCCTAATGATTATCAGTGCGTTAGGCGTAATGCTTGGAGCTTTTTATCGGCTTTCTGCTGTGCTTTTGTTCCTCACTTTTACCTACACCGAACTGCTCGATTTGACTTATTATTTGAACCATTATTATTTTGTGAGTATTGTTTGCGGTTTACTTATTTTTTTGCCTGCAAATCGTTGCTTTTCGGTTGATGTTTTGCTAAAACCCCAAATTTATAGCGAATTTGTGCCTGCTTGGACAATCAATATTCTCAAATTTCAGTTAGGAATTGTTTATTTTTATGCAGGAATCGCCAAAATTAACGAAGATTGGTTGTTTCACGCTTTGCCTTTAAAAATTTGGTTGCCCGCAAACGATCAGCTTTTTTTGATTGGAAATTTATTGAAATACGAAGCCACAGCCTATTTTTTTTCTTGGACAGGAATGTTGTATGATTGCACCATTGTTTTTTTCTTAATTTACCCAAAAACACGGTTTTTAGCTTATTTAGCGGTCATTTTTTTCCATGTAATTACAGGTTTAATGTTTCAGATTGGTGTTTTCCCCTTAGTCATGATTGGCTCAACGTTGATCTTTTTTTCAGAAAAATGGCATTGGCGATGGATTGATTTTTTATGCCGTAAAATAAATTTTAGTCTGTTAAAAGATTCGAAAAAACAGAAAAATTTTGTTTTAAAACCCATAGTTTTATTTTTTTTGGGAGTCCACATTATTTTTCAGATTTTGTTTCCTTTTAGGCATTTATTTTATGATGGAAATTTGTTTTGGACAGAAGAAGGCTACCGTTTTTCTTGGCGAGTGATGCTGATGGAAAAGGCAGGAACGGCAACTTTTTATGTCAAAGATAGCAAAACAGGCAGAGAGGGCGAGGTAGTCAATGCCGATTTTTTGAATCCGCACCAAGAAAAACAAATGGCAATGCAACCCGACATGATTTTGCAATTTGCACATTTTTTAGCCGATCATTATGCCAAAAAAGGCATTTATAAACCCGAAGTTCGAGCAGAAATTTATGTAACTTTAAATGCCAAACCTAGCCGTTTGTTGGTTGATCCAAGTATAGATTTGAGCAAAATTGAAGATACTTTTGAACAAAAAATGTGGATTTTGAAGTAAAATTCGTAGTCAATAAAATTGTTTAACATAAGTCTGATAGTAGGTATTATAAATTACTTGAAATCAAGTTTTATAAAGTTATTCAATAATTAAATTTTCCATTTTATTTTCAATTTCATTAAAATTTACCAACTTGCGCCAAAATGTCTGCTGTTGTATGGCAGACGCTAAATAAATGCTTATGATCAATATTACACTCCCCGACGGTAGCGTCAGAAACTACGAAAAAGGGATTTCTAGTATGGACATTGCCTTGTCTATCAGTGAAGGTTTGGCTCGAAATGTACTCGCCGCCAAAGTAAATGGCGAAATTTGGGACTCGAACAGAGCCATCCAACAAGACTCGAAAGTCCAATTACTCACATGGAACGACCCTGAAGGAAAATCTACCTTTTGGCATTCCTCCGCGCATTTGCTTGCAGAAGCCATCGAATCTTTGTTTCCTGATGCCAAATTTGGAATAGGTCCCGCCATCGAAAACGGTTTTTATTACGACATCGATTTTATGGGAAAAGATTTTTCACAGGAAAATTTTGATGCCGTAGAAAAAAAAATGCTCGAATTGGCAAAGCAAAAAAACGAATACAAAAGATCGGAAGTAAGCAAAGCCGATGCCATCAGTTATTTCACAAAAAAAGGCGATCCTTACAAACTAGAATTGATTGAAGGTTTGCAAGACGGACAAATTACGTTTTACCAACAAGGAAATTTTGTGGATTTGTGCAGAGGTTCGCACATTCCAAACACAGGTTTCATTAAAGCCGCCAAAATTTTGAACGTGGCAGGAGCATATTGGCGTGGAAACGAAAAAAATAAAATGCTCACTCGAATTTATGCCATCACTTTTCCAAAAGACAAAGAATTAAAAGATTATTTGACTTTGTTGGAAGAGGCAAAAAAACGAGATCACAGACGATTAGGAAAAGAATTAGAATTGTTTACTTTTTCTGAAAAAGTAGGCATGGGTTTGCCGCTTTGGTTGCCAAAAGGGGCAATTTTAAGAGAAAGACTCGAAAGTTTTATGCGTCAGGCGCAAGTCAAAAGAGGCTATCAGCAAGTTATTACGCCACACATTGGTAGCAAAGAATTGTATGTAACTTCGGGGCATTATGCCAAATACGGAGCAGATTCTTTTCAACCGATCAGAACTCCCGATGTGGATGAGGAATTTTTGTTGAAACCCATGAATTGCCCGCACCATTGCGAAATTTACAAGTTCAAACCGCGTTCCTACAAAGAATTGCCTTTGCGTTTGGCAGAATTTGGTACGGTTTATCGCTACGAACAAAGCGGAGAATTGCATGGTTTGACCAGAGTCAGAGGTTTTACACAAGACGATGCCCATATTTTTTGCCGTCCTGAACAAGTAAAAGAAGAATTTAGTAGAGTAATTGATTTGGTTTTATATACTTTCGGAGCTTTAGGTTTTGACGATTATGTGGCGCAAATTTCTTTAAGACACCAAACAGAGCGCGAAAAATACATTGGTAGCGAAGAAACTTGGGAGCGCGCCGAACAAGACATCATCGAGGCAACTGCCGAAAAAAATCTGAAAACGGTTATTGCATACGGAGAAGCCGCTTTTTATGGACCCAAACTCGATTTTATGATCAAAGATGCTTTGGGCAGAAAATGGCAGTTAGGCACAATTCAAGTAGATTATCAGTTGCCAGAACGCTTCAAACTCGAATACATTGGTGCGGATAACCAAAAACATCAGCCTGTGATGATTCATCGTGCGCCTTTTGGTTCTTTGGAACGTTTTGTGGCGGTTTTGATCGAGCATTGTGCTGGGAATTTTCCGCTTTGGCTTTCGCCTGAACAAATTGCAGTTTTGCCAATTTCCGAAAAATATCATGATTATGCCGAAAAATTATTTGGCATTTTGCAAGAAAACGACATCAAAGGTTTTGTAGATCAAAGAGACGAAAAAATTGGTCGCAAAATTAGAGATGCGGAAATGAAAAAAGTGCCTTTTATGCTTGTTGTAGGCGAAAAAGAACAAGAAACCAACTCAATTTCTGTTCGCAAAAAAGGCGAAGGAGATTTGGGTAGCATGGAAATATCAGCTTTTGTGGCGTATTTCAAAGATTTGCTCAAAAAAGAGTTAAATTAGAACTTTAAAAATAATATTTCTTTAAGAAATATTATTTTTGCATTTAGATTTGACATTATCAATTTTTTTTCAAATATTGCCATGCTTGCAAAAAAAATCTTAAAAAATTATCTTTTGCAAGCATGATTCTACAAAAAAATATTTTATTATTGCAAAACCAAAAATATTTATTTACCAAAAATCAAATCAAAACATGACTAAAACAAAAATGATTACTCTTTTTACGTACTTTTTGGTGCCAGTATTTGGTTATATGCTGTATAATAGTATCAACGGTACTATTCAAGAGGCAGAAAATATCAAAGTTTCTGAAGCCAAAGTAATTAGAAGACTCAAAGAAATTCGTGCAGCTGAAAAAGGCTTTCACTCTGTTTATGGCAGATATACCTCTGATTGGGATTCTTTGATTAACTTTGTGAAAACAGGTCGAATTTTTAATTATGAAATTCGCGAAATTATTACGCAACGTCCCGCAAAAGACGCTTATAAAGGTGACAGTGTTAGAATTGAACGCATCCTTAAAGACTCTGTATTGGCAATCGTACAGTTGTATGAAAGTGCAAAAAACAGTAAAGGTGATCCTGAATTTCCTAATTTTAATCCTGATAAACTTAGTTTAATCCCTGATTATGAGACGGAAGGAAAAAAATTCAAAATTACTGCTGGAAAACTTGAAAAAAACGGCAATTTTGTAGATGTGGTGGAAGTAATTGATATTTTGCCTTTGGACAAGACCCGCAAAGAAGACCATAAAATAAGAAAACGAACTTTTTTAAGATTCGGTTCTATGGAAGAAGCCTCAATTTCGGGTAACTGGGAAGACTAAAATTTTTGATAGAAATAACATTTTGAACAAAATGTTATTTCTATTGACATCACGACTTATAAAAAATTTAACATTTATTCATTTGGAAACGCTAAATCCTTATTCTCCTGTTTATTGTTTTAAAGACAGTTCTTTTAATGTAGATAAAATAGCTGCTTATCATTTATGCCTCAATTTTTCAGCAAAGAGTTTCGATGTTGCCATTTTCGAAACCGCTAAAGATTTTTGTCTGCATTACGAATCATATCGTTTACAAAATGTTTTTACCATTCACGATCTAATCCAAAATGTAGAGCAAATTTTGCAAAATCATGAATTTTTGCAAGCAGGTTTTTGGCATTCGGTAGTAGCAGTGGTGTCCAATCAAAAATTTAGTTTTGTACCACAAGATTTTTTTGATGATGACCAAAAAAACTTATTTTTGAGTGTAAATGCCGAACTTGATAATCTGAAAGAAGAAGTATTGGCTAATTTTCATAGAAGTCAAAAAGTCTATAATATTTTTAGTGTAGAAAAAATATTTATTGAATGGTTGAACAAAACTTATGCCAACAGAAAACCCGTATTGGTTCACGAAATGACTGCTTTTATAGAAGGCTTACTTACTGAACCACAAATTTTGAATGATGGTTATTTGCATTTATTAGTAAAAAGCGACAAACTATTGATTGCTTCATTCAAAAATGGTGAGTTGAATTTTGTCAATTCCTTTTTGTTACAAAGATCAACCGATTTTTTATATTTTGTAATGTTGGTATTGGAAGAATTGGGTTTGGATAAAAACAAGATACAACTGCATTTGTACGGAGAAATAGAAAAACAAATTCAGGCTATGTTGGCTAAATTTACGTGGAAATTGGGGCAAAGAATCAAGGGAGTTACGTACAGTTCACAGCTTGATGAATTGGCTCCGCATTTGGCATTGGATACTTTGTCTGCCTATCATGTGAGCAAACCTAATTTTCGTTTATTTGTTTATTAATCTGAACATTATGAAAAAAATTGCATTATTTCCTGGTTCATTCGATCCTTTTACTAAAGGGCATCAGGATATTGTATTGAGAGGAAGTCAAATATTTGACGAAATTGTGATCGGAATTGGAAAAAATAGCCAAAAAGCACGTTTTTTTTCCTTAGAAACCATGATCGATTTGATTAAAGACTCCTTTCAAGACCATGCAAACGTTCAGGTACAAGCATTTTCTGGACTTACAGCTACTTTTGCCAAAGAAATTGGTGCAAAATATTTGTTGAGAGGTTTGAGAAATACCACCGATTTCGAATATGAAAATACCATTGCACAAGTCAATCGAAATATCAATAATTTGGAAACGGTTTTGTTGATTACTACTCCCGAATTGGCTTACATTAGTTCAACAATCATCAGAGATATTTATCGATATGGAGAAAATGTAGATAAATATTTGCCTTATAAACTCCCTGAAATAAAATAATTTTTCAAAAAATTAGACAAAAAAACTACGCATTTCTTAGAGAAATGCGTAGTTTTTTTTATATCTAAAATTACATTGCAGGTGGTGGTGGCGGAAGTGGAGGTGGAGCTGCTCCAAATACAGGACTAAGTTCTTCTAATTGCCCTGCTGAAGTCCATGCTGCCATGCCTTGTCTCCAAACCAAAGAGTCTTTCTTAAATTGTCCTTGCATCACCATTTGGCTCAAAGTTTTTGTATCAAAAGGGCCCGTTTGCGCGCCATTCACGGCTACAAAATAACTCAAAGAAGGTGGCATTGGCGGAGGAGTTGTATTTCCTTGTTGATTTTGTTGGTTCTGTTGATGTTGCTGATTTTGGTTTTGTGCAAACTGATTTGCCATCGAAAGACCAATTCCTGCATTTAAAGCATCGGACATTCCGCCACCATTTTTGGCAGATTGTTCAATAGCATTTGCTGCCTGAAATTTGCTAAATGCGTCAAGATTGCCCACAATTCCCATGCTGGTGCGTTTGTCTAACATTTCTTCCACATTTGGAGGCAAAGAAATATTTTCTACCATCACTTTGGTTACATCAACACCGTAAGCTGCAAAATCTACAAATAATTGTTCTTGAATAAATTTAGAAAACTCGTTATAGTTAGAAGCCATATCCAAGACAGGAATTTTGCTTTCTCCAATAAGATCGGTAAAACGAGTGATCAACAAATCACGTAATTGTTCGTGTATATCTTCGGTATTAAATTGTTGGTTTGTGCCTACAATTTCTTTCAAAAAGCGAGTCGGATCAGAAATTCGCATCGAGTAATTTCCAAAAGCACGAATACGAATAGGTCCGAATTCAGGATCACGCAACATGATTGGGTTTTTAGTTCCCCATTTCAAATTGGTAAAGTTTTTCATATTCACAAAATACACTTCTGCCTTAAAAGGACTATCAAAACCATATTTCCAACCTTTGAGTGTACTCAAAATGGGCAAGTTTTGCGTAGAAAGCGTATGCGTACCAGGTTGAAAGGTATCTGCGTATGTGCCTTCATTGATAAAAACCGCTTGTTGCGATTCTCTAACAATCAGTTTCGCACCATTTTTAATTTCGTTGTCATGGCGATCAAAACGAAAAACCATCGTGTCTTTCGTATTATCTAACCACTCAATAATGTCGATAAATTCTCCTGTAATAAATCCGAAAATAGGAAAAGGCATATAATTATTCGTTTTTATGTTTGAAAAAAAATATTTTCGAAATGTAACTTTTTTTATTAAAAAAAACAATTTTTCTAATTTTTTTTTCCTTTTTAACGCAAAGTCCATAAAATAAAAAAATTAGCATAAAATTAATTTTTCTTTATTATTTTTCTTTTTATATTTGATAAAATAAAAAATAAATATTGGTTTATTCTATTTTGTCAGACATTTGTCGGACAATTTTAGGTAGAAATTTCTGATAAAATAAAATTAAATAATCCTAAGAACTTCAAATATAAATATGACACAAAGACCATTCACGATGCTTTGCATTGCGTCTTATTTTAAAGGCGAAAATTTTTTGCGTGCAGCCAAACAAATTGGTTGTCGCGTGTTGTTGCTCACGGGCAAACATCTTGAACACAAGGCTTGGCCCCGCGAAAGCATAGATGAATTTTTTTATGCACCAGATACCAACGATAATTGGAATATGGATCAAATTATTAGCGGTTTGACTCATGTGCTAAGAAACGAACAAGTGGACAGAATAGTATCTTTGGACGATTATGACGTAGAAAAAGGCGCACATTTAAGGGAGCATTTCAGAATTGGAGGCATGGGGCAGACAAGTTCCAGATATTTTAGGGACAAATTGGCTATGCGTATGCGTGCGCAAGAGGCGGGAATTCCTGTGCCAGCTTTTACGTCTCTGTTTAATTTTGACAAAATTACACACTTTTTGGACACCGTACCAGCTCCATGGCTGATCAAACCGCGCTCGCAGGCTTCGGCAGCGGGAATTAAAAAAACTCATTCCAGAGATGAATTTTGGGAAATTATCGAAAAATTAGGCACAGAAAGAACCTATTATTTGGCAGAACGATTTACGCCAGGAGCAGTTTTTCATGTCGATTCTTTGAATTACAACAGCCAAACCATTTTTGCAAGGGTGCATCAATACATGAACCCTCCGATGGAAGTAGCTCATGAAGGCGGTATTTTTAGGTCGCACAATGTAGAATATGACTCACAAGACGATATCGAGTTACAAAAACTCAATCAAGAAGTCATGAAAGCATTTGGCATGAAATACAGTGCTTCACACACCGAATTTATCAAGGCAAAAGAAGACGGAAAATATTATTTCTTGGAAACTTCTTGCAGAGTGGGCGGCGCAAATATCGCAGATTTGTTAGAAGTTTCGTCAGGAGTAAATTTATGGTCAGAATGGGCAAAAATAGAACGACACTCGGCAGATAATGCCTATCAATTACCCGAAATTCAAAAAGATTATTCGGGAATTATCATTTCTTTGACCAAACAAGCACAGCCAGATACTTCTTCTTTTGATGATTCTGAAATTTGTTGGCGAATGAATATGGAAAACCACATCGGATTTATTGTGCGTTCCAACAAATTGAGTCGGGTTACAGAACTTTTGGACAGCTACGCCACGCGCATTTTTGAGGAATTTCACGCAGCAGAACCTTCGCCTGACAAACCTTCGCATTAAAAAAAAATTTATAACTAACAGTTTTTAAAGAACTGTTAGTTATTGATAATCATTTTTTTATACAATTCTATTTTCCTTCGATCAGGATCAAAAATAATTGCCATAAAACCAATATTTTGATATGTTTGCATAAATCCTAAACAAAAAAAATATTTTTTTTATTTTTTCTTAAATTTTTTTTTATATTTGATTATCTTTCAGAAACAAAATTTTAATCAAATAAACACCAAATGGCACTAAATATTCCAACAATGGCAGAATTGGCTGCCGAAGGCAAACAACCTGACGTTTTGTTTTGGGTGGGTTGTGCGGGTTCTTTTGATGACCGCTACAAAAAAGTTACTTTTTCTATCATCAAAATTTTGAATCATGTGGGCATTAATTTCGCTGTTTTGGGTACGGAGGAGGCTTGCACAGGTGATCCCGCCAAACGTGCTGGCAACGAATTTTTGTTTCAGATGCAAGCCATGCAAAACGTGCAATTACTCAATAATTATGGCATCAAAAAAGTAGTTACAGCTTGTCCGCATTGCTTTAATATCCTAAAAAACGAATATCCTGCACTTGGCGGAAGTTATGAAGTTTTGCATCATTCAGAGTTTTTGCAACAGCTCATCAACAACGGCAAACTCAAAATGAAAGAAGGCGGAGAGTTTAAAGGAAAGCGAATTACTTATCACGATTCCTGTTATTTGGGCAGAGCAAATGACGTTTACGAAGCCCCAAGAGCCGTTTTGGAAGCACTCGATGCCGAATTGGTAGAAATGAAACGTTCCAAAAAAAATGGACTGTGTTGCGGAGCAGGTGGAGCGCAAATGTTTAAAGAACCCGAAAAAGGCAATAAGGACATTAATATAGAACGCATTGAAGATGCCGTAAAAACTAACCCAAATTATGTGGCAGTAGCCTGCCCGTTTTGTATGACCATGCTCACCGATGGCGTAAAAAATAAGAACAAAGAAACCGAAATTAAAGTCATGGATTTGGCAGAGTTTTTGGCTGCGGATTTATAATTTTTTAGCCCCATAATTTATGCACATTTATCGGACACCTCGAATGTGTCCGATAAATTCTTTAAGAAACCGCCAAAAATATAATCTAATTCTGGATTTTGTGCTTTTTGTCCATTCTATAAACACTGCGCCTTCCAACAAGTTTTCTTTGGCTGTGTGTTTTCCTATAAGTACCCAATTAAAATTAGTTGCGGTTTTGTAGAACAGGCTTTTTATGTTAAATATTTGATTTTCAGTAAGTTATTATTAATCACAAAAGAAGTCTGTGTTACATTAATTATGCGTAACTACTTACAAAAAATAGATGGTTCTATTTTATTTGGAATTTTTTGAAGTATGTTTTCGTTCATAAATTTGTCCCAAAGTGTCGGAATATCTTGACTAGATTGTCCGTTTTCGTTGGTGGTTCTTACTGAAATTCCGATTATACTACGATTATGCTAAAAGATTCTATTTTTTGATTGTCCATTTCGAGATTTTATTGATTAAAATACAATTTATCAAATTTGAAATACTTTTCAAACTCATTCAAAATAAAAAGGAATGAAGTTTAAAATCTGGATAAAATATAATTTTAATTATATTAAATATAATTTTTTTTATTTTAATTAAAGAAAACGTGTTAAATTTTGGAATAAGGCTATATTTTATTTAAAAAAAATACTACATTGCGAGCCTAAAAATAGGGCAAATATATAAAACACACAAAAATCATTCATTTGAACGAAATTTTACTCGCAATTCCTTTTTAGAAGAGGGTTTTATGGCAAATTTAATCAAATATTTTTCACACATAATTCAATTTCGATGAAGTATTTAAGTGTTTTGTGCTTAATTATTATTTCTTTACAGGTTTTTGCCCAAAATCAGAGTAAAGTACCTCCACATTCAGTAGCTTTTTTGCTTATTTCTCCCGATTCGAGGGCAGGCGGCATGGGTGATGTAGGAGTTGCCCTTTCTCCTGATGCTAACGCTGCTTTTTGGAATCCTTCAAAATTGGCTTTTACAGATAAACAATCTAGTTTTTCTATTTCTTATGCCCCTTGGTTGCAAAACCTTGCACCTGATATGAGCATTTCGTATTTGTCTGCTTATCGCAGAATGACCAAGCGGATTGTGGCGGGAGCTTCTTTAAAATATTTTGATTTGGGTTCTTTGGTAATTACCAACAATCAAGCACAGATTTTGCAAAATTTTAACCCAAGAGAATTTGCTATTGACGTAAATTTAGCAATTCAGCTTTCTGCAAATTTTAGTATGGGGGTGGCAGGCAGGTTTGTTCAATCGAATTTGTCAGGTACAATTACCAACGGTCAGTCGGCTGTGAATGGTTCTAGTCCTGCAAATGTGGTTTGTGCTGATCTTTCGGCTTATTATCACAAAGATTTATTTTTGGGAAATATAAAATCTAAATTGGCATTTGGTCTCAATATTAGCAATATGGGTTCGAAAATAATTTATACAACTGTCCAAAATGCCGATTTTTTGCCAACCAATCTCAAATTAGGCACAGCATTAACCCTCGAAATAGACGAATTTAATAAATTTACTTTTGCCCTTGATGCCAACAAATTGTTAATTCCAAGTCCACCAACGTATAGCGGAAGCACCATTATTAAAGGAAGAAATCCAAAAGATATTGGCGCTTTGGAAGGCATGATGGTTTCGTTTTATGATGCCCCTGGCGGACTTAGTGAAGAGTTAAGCGAAATCAATTATTGCATTGGCACAGAATATTGGTACAAAGATTTGTTTGCGTTGCGTGGAGGCTATTTTTACGAATCGCCTGACAAAGGAAACCGCCAATATTTTACTTTAGGCATGGGTTTGCGTTACAACACTTTCGGAATAGATTTTTCCTATTTAGTTCCCCAAACTCGCAACACGCCTTTGGCAGATACTTTGCGTTTTTCGCTGATGTTTAATTTTGATAAAAAGAAAAAAGGCGAAAAAACCGAAGAAACTCCGCAAGAATAACAAAATACCTACGTTTGTCAAGGTCTTCAACCATTGACAACGTGCCAAATTTTTGAACAAGATTTTCTCATACATAACTCTAATTTCTCATGAAATATTTAGGTATTTTCTGTTTATTATTTACTTTTTCGCAGGTTTTTGCTCAAAATGTAAGCAAAGTTCCGCCACATTCTGCTGTTTTTTTATTAATTGCTCCAGATTCTCGTTCGGGTGCGATGGGTGATGCAGGAGTTGCCATTTCTTCTGATGCCAATGCCGCTTTTTGGAATCCTGCAAAATTGGCGTTTACAGATAAACAATTTAGTTTTTCACTTTCTCATTCGCCTTGGTTGCAAAATCTTGTGCCAGACATGACGCTTTCCTATTTGTCCGCTTACCGAAGAATGACCAAGCGAATTGTGGCAGGTGCATCTTTGCGATATTTTAATTTGGGTTCTTTGCAAGTTACCAACAATGTGGGGCAAACTTTGCAAAATTTTGGTCCCCGCGAATTTGCTTTTGATGTCAATTTGTCTATTCAACTTTCTACCAATTTTAGTATGGGAGTCGCAGGCAGATTTATGCAATCCAATTTGTCGGGAAATATTAACAATGGTCAAACGGGAATCAACGGTTCTAGCCCTGCAAACGCCCTTTGTGCTGATCTTTCGGCTTATTATCACAAAGATATATTTATAGCAAATATTAAAACCAAATTGGCTTTTGGGGCAAATATTTCGAATATTGGGACAAAAATAGTTTATACCACCCTCAACAATGCCGATTTTTTGCCGACAAATTTCAAAATTGGAACAGCTTTGACTTTTGATATTGACGAATACAACAAATTTACTTTTGCTCTTGATGCCAACAAATTGCTTGTACCAAGTCCACCAACTTATAGCAATAACGGTCAAATTGTGGCAGGCACAGACCCAAAAACTGTTGGAGCTTTGAATGCAATGGCTAGTTCTTTTTATGATGCTCCTGGTGGTTTTAAGGAAGAAATTAGCGAAATAAATTATTGCACAGGCATAGAATATTGGTACAAAGAATTATTTGCTTTGCGTTCTGGTTATTTTTACGAAGCCCCCGACAAAGGAAACCGTCAATATTTTACTTTGGGAATTGGTTTGCGTTACAACACTTTTGGCATCGATTTTTCGTATTTAGTGCCTCAAACCAACAATACGCCTTTGGCAAATACTTTGCGTTTTTCGTTGATGTTTAATTTTGAGAAAAAGAAAAAATCGGATAAAACAGAAGAAACTCCTGCGAATAATTAAGTTTTTTTTTAATCTACCTCATTCAAGGTTTTTGTTTGGGTAGATTAAAATTTTGTTTTTTTGGATTTTTGGTTTAATTATTTTTAACAATAAAAAAGAATAATATGAAATATGAATTTGTAAGAAATGAAGAAGGTAAACATCAAATTGGTGGGGAATTTCCTGCCAATTTTGAAATTCCTAAAAATGAGTTTTTAGCGGGATTTCAATACTTGGGTTACATAGACAATACGGACTCGTTATTTTCTTGGCTTCCTTTTAGGGTAAATTTAATTCATCCAATTTATTGTGATGATTATTTCGTTTATCTTGATTATAATAATCCAAATGCACCAACTATAATCGAACCACAAAATACCGCTGATTCCACAAGTGCATTTTCTGAAATAGATAAAAATTCAAAAATAATATTTGAGGGAGTAAAAGTTAGCACAATAATAAACACTGAAGAGGATAATTATAAATGTATTGGAATTGCTGGAGAACCTGAATGGCTTCGGGAAATAGACGTTCCAATTTGTCCAAAAAGTGGCAAACCAATGATGTTTTTATGTCAGCTTGGAAGTTGTAGTAACATTAATGCTGTTTACAGTAATATTAAACCAGAAAAAGGAATGGAAGAGTATTTTCAAAAATTAAATTTTTGGTGTGATGGCAATTTATATATTTTCATAGAACCAATATCAAAAACCATGTGCTACACCATGCAAAATACATAAACAAAGAATTATATAAATCTCACTTTTAGCGTAGAGTTTCTAAACAAATTTTATTCTGCTTGCTGTTTTGGCTAAATTAAAATCTAAAATATTTTTTGGTTTTTGGCTTTGCTTTCATTTTTTGAAAAAATAACCTTGTCAAACTTATGTCGAACAGTTTTATTGAATTTATGAGTTTAAAATTCAAATTCATTCCATTTACTTTTCAAAAAAAATAATTTTTTATTTGCTATTCTAAAATATTTTTGGCATTGATCTTGTAAATATTTGTGAAAATTCTTAACGCAAACTTAAACAGCTCTTTGCCATGAATATTTTTAGTAGAAAAAACGACAAACCCAAAGTTAATCAGGAATTGAAGGATTTTGAGGTAAAAATTAATGCTCTCGGAGAATTAACGAGCAATTATAACATTGATCAGATCAATGAATTTCTGAACAAAAATGTAACAGATAAAAAATTGAAAGATCGAAACGGATATAAAAACGAATAAAAAAAACTTTCTAAAACAGAAAGTTTTTTTTTGATCAAATTTTATTCGGGCAACAAAATTTCATATTTTTTGGTGGTATCTTTAACAGTCAAAGATTTTTTTCTTAGCCAAGGATTATAAATTTTTAGGTTTTTGTAGGTTGTTTTTTGTTCTAAGGCAAAAGCGATCAAATCTTCGATGGTTTTGTTTACGGTTAAAGTTTTGGTTTTCAATGGTTTATACAAATTTTTCTCTGAAATTTCGAAATGATATTTTTCGGGATTTTCCATAATTTCTTTGAGTGCCAAAGCCCTAAAAACGTATCTGGTCGTTTCTGGATTCAAATACAAATCGTAATAAGAAGTAACTTGTTGCTCCTCCAAAGCGTTTTTTACGCCTGCAATGCCCATATTGTAAGAAGCCGCCACATTTGTCCAATTTCCCAATTTTCGATGGGCATTTTTGATGTAAATGCAAGCCGCCTTTGTTGCCTTGATCGGATCGTAGCGTTCATCGACTTCTTCGTTGATTTCCAAACCAATTTCGAGGGCGGTTTCTTTCATAAATTGCCAAAAACCTGTTGCTCCCGCAGGCGAAATTTCGTTTTGCAAAGCACTTTCGATGACGACCAAATATTTAAAATCTTCTGGAATGTCGTGTTCTTTCAAAATTTTTTCCATTTGCCCAAACCAACGATTTGCCCTTTTCATAATCAAAATGGTGCTGCTGTGGGCGTGAACGTTTGCAACCAATTCTCTGTCTAGTTTTTCGGCAACATCTGTCTCCTGCAAAGGCACTTTTTCGCCACAAAAATCGAGGTTTTCGGGCAAATGCAGATCGGCAAAGGGCATGGCAATTTGTTTGTTGCTGGTTTGATTTATGGTTTGAAATTCGCTAAATCGGTCTTTTAAAGCATTGGCAATCAACACAATCAACACTAAAATTACCGCCAAATTTTGCCATTTTTGAGTATTCATACAATATTTTTTTTGGAAAAACAGACAAATGTAAAGGAAAAAAATTGATTTTTTTAGGAAATTTTTTGGGAGGCGAATAAGCTATTATTCTTTTTCAAAATTTCCTTTGGTTAAATAGGGTTTCAAAAAAATACGAGTATTTTTTACCAATAAATTTAATGGTATCCACCACATACAAATTAGCATCTTGTATTTTGGATTGGATAAACGCCAAAAATTCCACTTCTTTATAAGAAATGGAATTTAGAATATCATCATAAATCACGCTTAGCTTAATTCAATATCTGGTTTTTTTATGGTTTTACAAACTCTACAAATATTTTTTTGTCCTTTTCTTTCAAAATGTATTGAATCCATAATTTTTTTGACAAGCATTAAGCCCATTCCTCCCGCACTTTTATTTTTTATAATATCTTGAATACTAGACGGTTCGTAAATACTTGGATCAAATCCTTCTACTGCGGTGTCGTGTACCTCAAAAATAAACATTCCGTCTTCTTCTTCACGAATCTTTACCTCAATCAAATCACTAGGAGTTTGATAATGGGAGTGTAACATCAGATTTGCACAAAGTTCATCAATAGCCACCAACACCAAATTACTATCCATTGGGCTGATTAGCAAGCTATTAAGAATGTTTTCGACAAACTTTCTAACCTTTTGCAAATTGTGTGTGCGACAGGAGACAGCAATGCTATATTCCATCTGAAAATGATTTTGCATCTTCTTTATTTTTTTTTATTGGCAACAACTGATCTAGTCCCAAAATGTTAAATACATTAAACACTTTTTCGCTGACGCTAAACAAAACGATAGTGGTATTGTTTTTTTCGCAATCATCTAAACGCGAGGTCAAAACTCCTATACCTGGCGAAGAAATATAGTTAAGCCCCAAACAATCAATTAAAATATAATGTTTTTGCTGTTCGATGGCTTCTTCAAGAACAGTATCCAACAGAATAGAGGAACTTGCATCTAAATCGCCTTCTATGGCAATAATATGAAATTTTCCCTCATTGGTGCAATTTACTTTCATTGGTTCTACGTATAACGTTAAGAAATGTTATTATTTAATGATTACTTTTACTGTTAAATAAATAATTATAACAGCAAAATAAGTTTTTCATGAAATTATTTTACAAAATAAGTTCTTTTTTGGCACAAATGCAATAAAGGTTTCAGAAAAGGTAAAGGAAGTTTTTTTTAACGATTTGCAAAGAAATTTTCATTTTTAAGTTTTAGGACTTACACAATGTGTTTAAATAAAAATGTTTGTAATACAATTTTGTTTTATTTTTATTTTTTGTGTAGGTTTTAGGTTTTATATTACGGAAAATTGTTTTTGTTTAGAGGTTGAAAAAATTAGCAAAAATTTCAAATATATATTTATTTTCGGTGCATATTTAAAATATAGCAAATTGTTTGCAAAAATGCCTTTGAATTTTTAATTTTGTTCAAATAATTTTTTCTATGAAAACACAAAGCACATTTGAGCAAGACTATATTTTAGAAGTTAATCATTTGACGGTTCAATTTCATGGGGATCATGGAATTTTGACTGCTTTGAATGACGTAAGTTTTAAGATTCGAAGAGGCGAAACGGTAGGCTTGGTTGGTGAGTCTGGTTCAGGAAAATCGGTGAGTGCCTTGTCTATGATGCGTCTGTTGCCCCAAAATAAGGCAAAAGTGTTGGAAGGAGAAATTATTTTTCATTCGCCTACGCTTGGCAAAGTGAATTTATTGCGTTTAAATAATCAACAAATCCGAAATCTGCGAGGTGGAGAAATGGCAATGATTTTTCAAGACCCCATGACTTCCTTAAATCCTGTGTTTACTTGTGGAGAGCAAGTGGTAGAAACAATTTTGAAACACCAAAAAAATATTTCTTATCAACAAGCCAAACAAAAAACACTTGAATTGTTTGAAAAAGTAAGATTGCCAAGAATTGAATCTATTTTCAAAAACTATCCTCACGAAATTTCTGGTGGACAAAAACAGCGAATCATGATAGCTATGGCTTTGGCTTGCCATCCTGCCTTGCTGATTGCAGATGAACCTACAACTGCCTTAGATGTAACAGTGCAGCACAGTATTTTGGAACTTTTGCAAGAATTAAGGGAAGACAAAAATATTTCAGTTTTGTTTATTACCCATGATCTTTCGGTGATCAGTGAAATTGCAGACAGTGTTTTGGTGATGTACAAAGGCGAAGTAGTGGAAGATGGCAATATTTGGGACACTTTTGCCAACCCAAAACATCCATATACTAAGGGTTTATTGGCTTGCAGACCGCGTGTAGATATGAAATTGAAGGTTTTGCCTGTGATAAACGATTTTATGATCACAGATGATGAAGGCAAAATTAAGTCTGACGAAACTCGATTTAAGTCAGTTGGGCAGGCAATTATGATGAATTATCAAAGCCCAAAAGAACTCAAAGAACGCCACGATTTTTTGTTAAAACAAACAAAAATTTTAGAAGTCAAAAATCTAAAAATTCATTTTCCACAAGACAGAAACTTTTTTGGAAAAGTAAAGTCTTACGTAAAACCCATCGAAAACTTAAGTTTTGACGTTTATAAAGGCGAAACTCTGGGTTTGGTTGGAGAATCTGGCTGTGGAAAAACAACTTTGAGCAGAGTTATTTTGGGATTATTAGCACCAAATGAAGGCGAAATTTTGTTTGAAGGAGAAAATATTTTGACAATTTCCCCAAAAAAAATGCAGGAGTTGCGAAGAGATATACAAATTATTTTTCAAGACCCTTATTCTTCTTTGAATCCTAAAATGACCGTTGGCGAAACCATTATGGAACCTATGCAAATTCATAATATTGGCGAAAACAACAAAGAACGCAAAGAAAAAGTAGTAGAATTACTAGAAACTGTGGGTTTGAATGGTGCATATTTAAATCGTTATCCTCATGAGTTTTCAGGTGGACAAATGCAAAGAATTAGTATTGCTAGAACATTGAGTTTGACCCCAAAATTTATTATTTGTGACGAATCTGTGTCCGCACTTGACGTTTCGGTTCAGGCGCAAGTATTGAATTTGTTGAACCGTTTGAAAGAAAAATACAATTTGACTTACATTTTTATTTCTCATGATTTGTCTGTGATTAAATTTATTTCGGACAGAATCATGGTCATGAATGCAGGTAAAATAGAAGAAATTGGTTTTGGAGAAGACATTTATCATCAACCCAAACAAGAATATACTCGCCAATTAATAGAGTCCATTCCTAAAGGTAGCCTAGAAAATATCCGTAAGGCAATGCTAAAACGCAAAATGGGTAAAGTTGTGAAATAGTTTTTTCAAAAGGTTTGTAATTGCTAAATCCTTTGTTTAATATTACTTTTGCAAAAAAGATTTTAATTATTTACTTAACATTATAAAAAATTTACGCTCATGAGCCTAAAAACCAAAGTAGAAGAGGAAATGAAAATTGCCATGAAAAGCCAACAAAAAGAACGTTTAGAGGCTTTACGTGCCATAAAATCATTGATTCTTCTTGCAGAAACTTCTGAAGGTAGCAACGGAACAATGTCCGAAGTTGCCGAAGTGCAGTTGCTTGCCAAAGCAATAAAACAGCGAAAAGAATCGGCAGAAATATTTGATAAAAATAATCGTACAGAGTTGCGTGACAAAGAATTGTTACAAGTAGCAGTTATTGAATCGTTTTTGCCTGCCATGATGTCCGAAGATGAAGTGCGTGCCAAAGTACAAGAATTTATTGCCAAAGTTGGCGCAACTTCTGCCAAAGATATGGGCAAAGTGATGGGAATAGCCAGCAAAGAATTGGCGGGAAAAGCGGACAACAAAATGGTTTCTATCATTGTAAAAAGTCTTTTGCCTTAATTTTTTAAAATTATGATTTTAGCAGATTATTTACTTACTCCTGTAAGTGCCATCGATTTAATGATCTTGTTTTTGATGGTTTGGGGCGGATATAAAGGTTTTGTCAAGGGTTTTTTAGCAGAACTTTTGATGCTTATCTTGTTTATTGTTTCTATTCTTGTCGTTTTCAAATTGATTGAGGCAGGCTATGATTTTACTGCCACCAAAGCAGGAAAGTTTGCAAAAGCCTTTCCTTTCTTTACTTTTGCCATTCTTTATGCACTTATTTCTCTGGGAATCAGTTTGTTAGGCAGAATGATCAAAGGAATGTTGCCTACTGTTTTTGAAGGTTTTGACAAGATACTCGGAGCAACTTTGGGCGTGGTCAAATATTGTTTGAGTTTGGGCATTTTGTTCAAATTATTGGTAAGTGTTGGAGTTTTTGATCGCACACAAATTAGCAAAAGCACTATTTTTTATCCAATAATTATGAGTGTTTTTGATAAATCCATCGAAGTAGGCGCAATTTTAGCCCCTTTTATTGGAGACATGGTCAAAAATATCGA
>RDXG01000091.1 GCA_004292785.1 Bacteroidota bacterium | reverse complement strand
CCAATTTTAGAAAATATTTTTGTGGACAATTTGGGAATCACGATCAGAACTGCCGAAAATGAGTCTGTAATCAGCATTTTTGAAGGAAAAATCGTTACCATTCTTCCGCAGGAAAGCAATACTTTTTTGCTTATTTTGCAACACGGAGATTATTTTTCTATTTATACTCCTGTTCGAAATGTGCAGGTTCAAGTGGAGCAAGATGTAAAAGCAGGCGAAATTTTGGGCAAAGTTTGTAGCAACGAAGACCGAATTGCAGAAATTCAGTTGCAAATTTGGTACAAAAACCCAAAAGCAAATGCTCCAGAAAAAATTAATCCTGAAGAATGGTTGTTGAAATAGTTTTAAAAAGATGAGGTTTGTTAAACATAATTGAGTAGTCAATCACAATTATCAAATATCTCAAAATTGTCGGATAAATTTGATTAGATCAACCCAGAACCAATATTTCTTAAAGAAATGTTAGTTCTGAGAATTACATAATTTAGCACTACCGTTTTTTTTATTTTCCAAAAACCGCTAATTTTATAAAACATAGGACTTACGCAAACTTTATTTTTTTTATTAAATTTTTTTAGAAGACTTTTTCAAAGCCTTATTTTCAAGCAGTTGAAAACTGCTTGCTACGGCTTGCGTAAATCCTAAAAAAAGCGAAAAAAACAAATTTAATTCTTATTTTGTTTTCTAAATTATAAGTCTAAATTTTTTTAATCTTTATGAAAAAAACTAAAAAAATTCCTCGAAAACCATTTAAAAATTGGGACGATGAGCAAGTAAGTATAGAATTTGGTTTGAAACGTGTAAAAACGCATATTTTTATCGAAAACATTGATGCTGTAGAACCTATCAAAGCACATCCTGCTAAAATAGCCATCGAAGAGCTTAGAGAATCCTTGAAGGAATATGTAGAAACATGGAACGAAGACGAACTTAAAACCATGTTTATCAATCCTTTTGTGCGTTTAGCAAATTTTGTAAGCCCAAATTATAAAGTATTTACCCAAAGACCGATGTCGATCAAATATGCCAATGACAGTCTTATTACTGAAGGAAAAGTTGAGTTTATGCTTGCAAAAGGACTAAAAACTCCCCGAAAACCATATTTTTTTTTGCATGAATACAAACCAGAAAAACGCAGAGACAACGATCCTTGCGGGCAATTACTTATTGCTATGGTGGCTTCACAAAAAATGAATGATGATCAACTTCCTCTTTATGGAATTTATGTAGTGGGGCGAAATTGGTTTTTTGTGATTCTGGACGGAAACGAATATGCAGTAAGCAAATCGTATAGTGCAGAAGATGAGGAAGTTTTTAAAATATTCGCTATGTTGTTGTATATCAAGGACATCATGGAAAAAATATATGCCGAATAAGCCTTAAACAATAGCACAATTAAAAGAACAGCCTTTAAAAGTCTGTTTTTTTAATTGTCTTGCAAGGTTATAAAAAAAAGAATAAAACCCAGCTTTAGTTATTAAAAAAAAGATTTAATTTCTTGTTTGTATGCCAAATAAAACAAAAAACAAAAGAAAAAGAATGGCAAAATCACACAAATAATCACCGATGCATTGATGTAATTCCAACCAATAAATTGAAAACTCTCCAAAAATTTTACAGACCTGTCAAACAATTCTTCTGAAAAAAGTCTGAAATTGGGAATAAAAATAAAAAATAAGACTAAAATAAGTAAAAAAAGAGATTTAAAATAATGCTTTGTTACCCATTTATCCACCAAAAAAATATAAATAAACGGAATGAAGCAATAAAAAACCAAAATATTTATTTCCTTATAACTCAAATCTGTCTTTTCTGCAAGCCATGTCAAAATATTATAAATTAATCTGAAAATACCATTCATCTGATTTTGTTCTTATTAATCGTGCCATAAAGTTCTCAAAACCCTAAAGTTATAATTTTGGTTTTTAAAAAATGACAAAACCGCGCAGGTTTAAGAAGCTAAAAGTATAAAGAAAATGCCTAATCCTAAATAATCTTCTACCATAATTTTACCTTTATTTTCATTTTTCATTGTAATTTTAAGCTAAAAAGCCTTAATTTGCAACCAAATTTTCATTCAGAAACCTCATGGCTAAAAAATATACGGAATATAAGCAAATTCAGTTGTCGGAAGTAGGCAAAGAAGTCCTCGAATTTTGGAAAAAAAATCAAGTATTCGAAAAATCTATCAGCACGCGTGAAGGCGAAAAACCTTTTATTTTCTTCGAAGGTCCGCCATCTGCCAACGGATTACCAGGTATCCATCACGTGATGGCAAGAACCATTAAAGACATTTTTTGCCGTTTCAAAACCTTACAAGGCTTTCAAGTCAAAAGAAAAGGAGGCTGGGACACACACGGTTTGCCCGTAGAATTGCAAGTAGAAAAGGAACTAGGAATTACCAAAGAAGACATTGGAAAAAAGATTTCCGTAGCCGAATACAATCAAAAATGCAAGGAAACCGTAATGCGTTTCAAAGGAATTTGGGACGATTTGACCGAAAAAATTGGCTATTGGGTCGATTTGCAAAATCCTTACATCACTTTTGAAAACAATTACATCGAATCTTGTTGGAATTTGTTGCAAAAACTCTACGAAAAAGGGCTTTTATACAAAGGTTACACTATTCAACCTTATTCGCCTGCGGCAGGAACAGGACTTAGTTCTCACGAATTGAACCAACCTGGCTGTTACAAAGATGTCAAAGATACTTCAATTATTGCACAATTTAAGGTCAAAAACACCGCAAACGATTATTTTTTGGCTTGGACAACCACCCCTTGGACTTTGCCTTCAAATACTGCTTTGGTAGTCGGAAAAGACATTGATTATGTCAAAATCAAAACCCATAATCAATATACGAATCAGCCTTGTAACGTTATTTTAGCCAAAAATTTGGTTTCAAAAGTGTTTAGCGGAAAATATATTTTGTCTAGCGAATTTGACGAAAGCAAGCACAAAGACAAAATTCCTTATACCATTTTGGAAGAATGTAAAGGCGAACTTTTGGCGGGAATGCGTTACGAACAACTCATGCCTTACACGCAACCTTTGAAAAATGCAGAAAACGCTTTTCAGGTAATCATTGGCGATTTTGTAACCACCGAAGATGGCACAGGAATCGTTCATGCCGCCCCAACTTTTGGCGCAGACGATTTGAGAGTTGCCCAAAAATACAACGTTCCGCCTTTGACTATTTTAGACGAAAACGAAAAAGAAGTTCCGCTAGTGGATAAACAAGGGCGTTTTGTGAAAGAAGTTACAGATTTTGCAGGTTTTTATGTCAAAAATTACGACAATCAAGACGAAACCGACAAAAATTATCGCCCAACTGATGTTTTAATTGCCATCAAACTCAAAGAAGACAACAAGGCTTTTAAAGTTGAAAAATACGAACACTCCTATCCGCATTGTTGGAGAACCGACAAACCTGTGCTTTATTACCCGATGGAATCGTGGTTTATCAAGACGACAGCCGTAAAAGACAAATTGGTAGCTTTAAACAAAACCATTAATTGGCAACCAAAATCTACAGGCGAAGGACGTTTTGGAAATTGGCTAGAAAATTTGGTCGATTGGAATTTGTCGAGATCGAGATATTGGGGAACGCCGCTTCCTATTTGGAGAACCGAAGATGGAAAAGAAGAAATTTGCATTGGTTCTTTGGCACAATTAAACCAAGAAATTGAAAAGGCAATTTTGGCAAAAGTCATGAGCCAAAATCCTTTGGCAGACGGAAAAGGCGATTTGCATAGACCTTATGTTGATGATATTTTCTTAGTTTCTGCTTCTGGAAAAACAATGAAGCGCGAAACCGATTTGATTGATGTTTGGTTCGATTCTGGGGCAATGCCTTATGCACAATGGCATTTTCCTTTTGAAAATCAAGATATTTTTAAGGCAAGTTTCCCTGCCGATTTCATTTCTGAAGGTGTGGATCAAACTCGCGGTTGGTTTTTTACTTTGCACGTCTTGGCGGGAGCTTTATTTGATGATGTGGCGTTTAAAAACGTAATTTCTACGGGTTTGGTGCTTGACAAAAATGGCGAAAAAATGTCCAAACGCAAAGGAAACGTAATCGATCCGTTTATGGCAGTAGAAAAATACGGTGCTGATGCGGTTCGTTGGTACATGATCGCCAATGCCTCGCCTTGGGATAATTTGAAATTTAGTTTGGAAGGTTTGGAAGAAATGCAAAGGCGTTTCTTTGGAACTTTGCAAAATACATATAGTTTTTTTGCTTTGTACGCCAATTTGGATAATTGGGAACAAGACGAAAACAACGTTTTGCCTTTGGAAAAGCGCAGCGAATTAGACAGATGGATTTTGTCTTGTTTAAACACGCTAATTAACACTGTTTCAGAGAGTTACGAAAATTATGATCCAACAACGGCGGCTCGTGCAGTG
>RDXG01000090.1 GCA_004292785.1 Bacteroidota bacterium | reverse complement strand
AATTGCCCAAATTCGATCTCGAACTCAAAGATTGCAGAAATTTGACCGATAAATGGATTTATTTTATCAAAAATGCTGAAAATTTGGAAGTTACACCCAAAAATCTCAAAGACAAGGGCTTAAAATCTGCTTATCAAGAAGCAAATAAACATTTGTGGACAAAAGAAGAATTAGATGCCTACGATTACGTTTATATGCGCAGCGCAGATGAGGAAGCAAAATGGTTAAAGGTAATTCGAAAGGAAAAAGAAAAAGGAAAAATCGAGGGGAAAAGCGAGGGAAAGCTCGAAGAAAAGCTCGAAATTGCCAAAAACGCTATTCTTGGAGGTTTGCCCGATGCTTTGATTGCCCAAATTACAGGGCTATCTTTGGAAGAAATTAAAAATTTAAAGGAAAATATAAACCCATAAAAAATGATTATTATTGCAGATGGAGGTTCTACCAAAACAGATTGGCGTTTCATTGACAAAAATCAAAAAATTAGCCAAGCACAGAGCAGAGGTTTTAATCCGTTTTACCAAAAAAATGCTGAAATTATAGAGATTTTACGCACAGAATTGTTATCGCAAATCCCTGATAATCAAACCGTTGGTAAATTGTATTATTACGGAACAGGTTGTTCTACCGACGAAAATCAACAAATTGTAAAACAAGCAATTTCAGAAGTCTTAAAGTTAGAAAAAAAAAACATATTTATCGAACATGATTTATTAGGAGCAGCTCGTGCTTTGTGTGGGAAAGAACAAGGAATTGCTTGCATTTTGGGGACAGGTTCTAATTCTTGTGTGTATGATGGCGAAAAAATTACACAAAATTTGCCTAATTTGGGCTATATTTTGGGAGATGAAGGAAGTGGAGGACATTTAGGCAAACAGCTTTTGCAGGATTTTTTTAATGAAATCATGCCTGAACGCTTGCGCCAATTTTTTCAAAAAAGGTTCAACATTAATCGAGATCAAGTTGTGGAAAATTTATACAAAAAACCGTTTTCTAATCGTTATTTGGCTTCTTTTTCCAAATTTGCCTTCGATCATTTGTCGGATTTTTATTGTGCCAATTTGGTGTATCAAAGTTTGGATTTATTTTTTCAAAGAAATATTTGCAGATACCCTACTCACAAAGAAATTCCCGTACATTTTACGGGTTCAGTAGCTTTTTATTTTTCCAATATTTTGCGACAAGTGGCAAGTGATCGTGGAATTTGTGTGAAAAATATTTTGGAAAGCCCTATTGCAGGTTTGACTTTATACCATTTAAGTAATGGAAAATAATTATCAGACACCTCAAAGGTGTCGGATAAATATGATTATCAATGAGTTGCAAAAAAATAATGTAAACTAATTTATTCTCACTACTTAAAATAAAAAAAACAAGATGCTAATTGTACAAAATGCCGTAATCAGTGATGATATTGCTGAAAATATGTTTGTTTGTCATTTGGAAAAATGCAAAGGAGCTTGCTGTTCGGCAGGAGATTTGGGTGCGCCTTTGGAAATTTCTGAATTGCAAATTTTGGATCAAATTTTTGAACAAATCAAACCTTATTTGTCTGAAAGAGGAATAAGAGAAATTCAAGAGCAAGGAAAATATGTAAAAGATTCTGAGGGAGATTTTAGCACTACTTTAATTAACGGAAAAGATTGCGCCTACTCGGTTTACGATTCGAAAGGATTTTTGAAATGTGGCATCGAAAATGCCTATAAAGACGGAAAAACAAGTTTTAAAAAGCCTATTTCCTGTCATTTATATCCGATCAGAATCGAAAAATACGACGAATACGAAACCATGAATTATCATCAATGGGACATTTGCGCGCCTGCTTGTAGTTTGGGATCGGCTTTGGCTGTGCCTTTGTATCAATTTTTAAAAGAACCCTTAATTAGGAAATATGGACAAATTTGGTACGAAGAACTCGAACAAGCCATCGCACAAATGAAAATAGATAAAACAGAACAAATGAAAAAAATATTTTAAAATAAGGTTTTTGGTACGATTTTTAACAATTTAATTATTGTTGAAAAATATAGAGATACCAATCGCCATGAAATATTTTTTTATCTTTTTTATGCTTGGGCTACTTTCTGCTACGACAAGTTTTGCCCAAATTCAGGATGTCAATAACAAGGCTACCAACCGTGTAGGACATATATTGTTGTTGAACGAACAACAGAGAGCTGTTAAAAATGTGGAAGTTATCATTGATGAAATTCATTATTTAACAGATTTTAGGGGAGAATGTACCACCAAAAGTAGGGTTACTGATCAAAGTAATTTTAGGGTAGTTGGCTATGAAATCATTAAAATGGATTATGTGGACATTGACCAATATATGTATATTCACATCAAAACCAATGAAAAAGTACGAGCTGTTGATAAAGTGGATTCTACTTTGGTGAATTACACCCAAAATTTTAACTATATTTTTAACAAATTAGAACTTGAAAAGCAACTTTTGGCAGAAAAAAGCAAACAAATTAATTCCGACATCGAAGCCATTATCCGAAAACTAAAAACGGACATTACTTTTTTGGAAAAAACAGAGCTTAGAGGACAATTAAACCGTTTGGAAAGACAACTCATCGAAAATGAAGTTGCCTACGAAACTGCTCACGAAAAAACCAACGAAGTCTTGGCTAGAATGAAATTGTTTATTTTGGAAAAAGACTCTTTACATTCACTTGCCAACGAAAAAATTGAACAAGTAGAATTAGAGAAAAAATTGATTGAAGCGATCTCTTCCAGAAATTTGATCATTTCGGTTTTGATTGTGTTCTTTTTGTTGGGTTTGGCATCTATTTTTTATCGAATTTCCCAAAAAATTCGCAAACAGCGCAACGAATTAGAAGAAAAAGTAGAAGAAATCAACCATAAAAACGAAGAAATGCAAATTCAAGCCGAAAATTTGAAACACGCCAATGACGAAATTAGCCATAAAGGCGAGGCTTTGCAATTTGCTTTTGACGAAATTGCCAAAAAAAATCAGGACATCACAGCAAGCATTAATTATGCCCGCAGAATGCAACGTTCTTTGCTTCCGCAGCCCAATGCACTCAAAGAATATTTGCCCGAATCCTTTATTTTGTTGCGTCCAAGAGATATTGTTTCAGGTGATTTTTATTGGTTCAAAGAAATTAAAAATGAAGAAGGTTTGAAGTCAAAATTTATTATGGCTGCCGTAGATTGCACAGGTCATGGCGTTCCAGGGGCGTTTATGTCTTTGGTTGCCGATTCTTTGTTGAACCAAATTATTCTTTTCCAAGAAATTTATTCACCCGATGAAATCCTCAACCATTTGCACAATGGCGTAAGAACTACGTTAAGGCAAGACGCAAGCAACAACCGTGACGGCATGGACATTGCACTTTGTTGCATTGATCAAGAACACAAAAAATTGGAATTTGCAGGAGCAAAAAACCCTTTAGTTTATGTTCAAAACCAAGAATTAAAGGAATTAAAAGCCGACAGAATATCCATTGGAGGCTTGCAAGAACGTTCTACTTATCGCAAACAAACCATTGGTTTTGAACAAGAAACCACTTGTTACATTTTCTCTGACGGTTATCATGATCAATTTGGCGGAACGGAAAACAAAAAATTTATGCGTAAAAACTTCAATGATTTGCTGTTAAAAGTGCATAGTTTACCTATGGAAAATCAGAGAATTACTTTGGCGCAAACCCTTGATCAATGGATTGGACACCGCAAACAGCTCGACGATATTTTGGTGATTGGTTTTAAATTGAGTTAAAAGCAAATCAAAAATAAATGAATTTGTGTTTATGAATTTTTGATTTGCATCAACTTTTCGAACAGAAAAACAGGCAAAAGTTTTTTTATGAAATCAATGATTTTGGTTTTAAGAATTTCTTTTTTGTATGTTTTTTTCCAGCTTTGATCAGGAATTTGTTGTGAAATAATTTGATAACATTCTTCTAAATACAGAATTTTTTTACTAGACGAAATTCCGCCATCTAGGAAATTTGCAATACAAACATTGGAATAATACAATTTTTTGTTTGCCAAAAAAATACTCAATAATTGTTCAAAATCTGCTGCCAAACGATAGTTTTCTGAAAATAAAAATTGCTTGGCTAATTCGGTTTTTAGGAAAATGCTTTGATGATTCAAGGGCATTCCTTTGGAAAAACTATCAATTTTTAGATTTTTGGGAACAAATTTGTATTTCGAAAAATGTGTGTATGCAATTCTGTAATCACCATAAATTAAGTCTGCATTTGTTTTTTGTGCAAAAATTTTTTCGATCACATTTGGGCTATCAAACAAATCTCCTGCGTTCATAAAAATAAGCCATTCTCCTGTGGCAAACCTGATTCCTTTGTTCATCGCATCATAAATCCCTTTGTCTTTTTCGCTGACATACTTAATTTTTGCTGCATATTTTTCGAGAATTTGCAAACTTTGATCAGCCGATTTTCCGTCGATG
>RDXG01000089.1 GCA_004292785.1 Bacteroidota bacterium | reverse complement strand
TTTGGAAATGCAATAATCTTTGTTTTCCATAATTACAAAAGTCCATTGTTTGCCAATAATTTCTACGCCGTACAAAGGTTTAGGAATTTCGTTTTTGGATTGCCCAATTAAAAACGCCTCTAAAAGTTGTGCCATCGGTTCGCCTGTCGGGTTGAGTTGTGGTTTGTATTCCTGAAAGTGAAAATAAGGGTTTTCGTGAACGTTCAAAATGCCTTTTGCCATCATAAAATCAGATTTTACGGTTAATTTGATGCCCTCTACGGTGGCAGAAAGCATTTTGTCGAAATAACCAATTACGGTTTCATCTTCGGTAAGTAAGCCCAAATCCAAAATGTGTGTAATAAATTTCATTTTTAGGTCTTCCTCACTCCAACCTCCAATTTGTCTGATGCCTCTACGATAGGTTCTGTCAAACAAAACTTGCTCAAAAGCATCAAAAACGGGTTTTTCTACTTCGAGCCATTCTTGCATTAAAGGCGTTTGGTATTCTGTGATTCTATTGAGTTTGAACATTTTGATCAACTCGCCTTCTTTCCATTCTTTTTTTTCTGCGGATTCTTTTTTGCGTTTTGCCATGATTTTGTTCGTTAATTTTTTACAAAAACGTAAAACAAACATTCCTGTTTGTTTTTTTGGGAACAAACAAGAATGTTTATTTTACAAAAATACAAAAAATTTGCTTGAATTTAATTTGTTCTAAAAAATTTGGCTTGCCTACAAAAATGCAAACAACGCCAAATTTCGTTCTTAAAACGACCAACCAAAACTAACATCAGGCATAAGAAAAAAGCCAAAACGACTATTTTCTAAACCTTTGATATCCCAGAAATAACGCAAATTTCCTGTTTTACCCAAATTTAGCCCCATAAGTGTAATTCCTGTTTTAAAAAAGAATCCGCCTTTTGGGTTTTGTCTGCGATAACCTACACGCAAGGCAAGATGATGTGCTTTTTGCCCACTAATGTAGGTGCTGTCAATCAGAAATTCTGTTTTATTGTCCCACATTTTTCTTATTTCAGAACTGTTATAAAAAGCATCACCACTAGCGTAACCAGCGTAACCATTCTCTGTAATTTTTCCGTAGGCACCGCCTCCAAGCCTAATTTGATCATAATTGGCGGCATAAATAATGTTGAGTTCCAACATTCTTTTGTTGCGACCATACAAATAATTAAAAGATGCACTGCCTACAAAATGCGAAAGTTTTTCAGTTTTTAAAAGCGAAAAATTATCTCTTTCCCAAGCCCAACCGCCAACTCCAAAACCCAATTTGTGTTTGCCTTTTTGCCAAACCACGCGGTCATAATGAATCAAACCCGACATATTTAAGCCCAAAGAAAGTGCGTTTTTTTTGCTAAAAACAGCAATGGTGTCGTTTTGTGCCGACAGGATTTGTGCAAAAAGCATCAAAATCCCAAATAAAATATTTTTTTTCATAGAAATAAAAAAGGTTTAAAATTGTGTAAGAAAAAGCCGATCTTTTGGGGATCGGCAAAAAACTATTCGGTTTTTTTAGGGAAAAATATTTGAAAACCTACATTAAACTGTAAGTTGCGATAATTATTTTCAAGAAAAGTACCACCTGAAGGGTGCGAAAAACGAAAACTTCCTTCAATACTTACTCTTTCACTGAAAAAATAAGATGCTCCCAAGCTAATGCCAAGCAAAAGTTTGTCGTCTTTGTACTTATAATTTGAAACAACAGGAGTGGTATTAGAAATTTTGGTTTCCGAGATACCATAACCCATTTCTCCTTCTATGAAGCCTTTAAATTTGGATTTTCCGACATAATATCGAATAAAAGGGGAAATTGAAAACAAATAATTATTAGAAGTAGAATATGAAGTTTTACTTCCGATATAACCGTAACGTAAATCCAAGCCCATGACAAAATTATTTGCCAAAAAATAGCCTAATTTTGGACTTAGCGAAAGTCCTGCATTGTCCAGATTGCCTGAGTTCATTGAACCAAAAAACGAGCCGCTACCGCCAGCCATCCAAGAACCCTTTTGAGTTTGGGCAAAAAGAGAATTTGTCGCAAAAAGCAACACCAATAAAATGTATCGAAACATTGTTTTAATTTTTGAAAAATGAACCAATTTTTTTCAAATTGGGCAACGAAAATGATCGTGCTGTAAAATGTTTTCGATAGATTTTATATTTATTTTGTGCAATTTTAGAAAATGTTTTTGGATATACCAAATAAAATTTACGAAATGCTTGCTTAAACAAATATTTTTAAAATAATAGCATATTATTTTATTTTTTAGAGAAATCAATTTTTTTACATTTGGATTTTGAACAGAATAGCTAAATTTTTTATTTTATCTTTGCAAAAAATTTTGTTGTTTTGACAAAATAGATAATTCCAATAAAAAATGGAAAATCTCTTTTTAAAAGTCTAAACAAGTTTTATTTTAAACCTAAAAAAATGTTTGCTTACATCAAAGGAATTGTTACGCATAAAGAGCCATCATATATTGTCATCGAAACCGCAGGAATTGGCTATTTGCTGCGAACTTCTTTACAAACTTATTCCGATTTGGAATTGGGAAAAGAGTTTCAATTATTTACGCATTTGCAAATTAAAGAAGATGCCCATACGCTTTTTGGTTTTTTGGAACAAATTGAAAAACAGTTATTTATGAAATTAATTGGCGTTTCGGGTGTTGGAGCAACTACTGCTTTAGCCATGCTTTCCACGCTTTCAGTTTCTGAAATCAAAGATGCAATCGTTCATGAAAATGCAAAATTGATCCAAAAAGTAAAAGGAGTAGGAACAAAAACTGCACAAATGATCATTTTGCAGTTGCGAGAAAAACTTTTGAAAGAACAAAATGTTTCTGGTTCTGGAATTGCATTTACTCCCGATCAAATTGTGTCTGAACAGGCAAAAGAAGAGGCAATTTCCGCTTTAATTACCTTAGGTTTTACACAACAAATGGCAGAAAAAAACATAGATTTTGTGATCAAACGTTTTGGTGGCGAACTTTCTGTGGAAGATTTGATTAAAAATGCTTTAAAAAATGCTTAATAAATTCATTTTCAGTATTTTATGACTTTACAGGAACTAAAAAAAATAGTCCGACAAGGAGAAGGTTTATATATTGAGTTCAAACTCAAAACCATTTATCCTTATAAAATAGTGAAAGAAATAGTTGCTATGGCAAATGCCAAAGGCGGAATGTTGCTTATTGGCATAAGTGATGACGGAAAATTGGAGGGTTTGCAATATGCAAATGAAGACGAATTTGTTATGCGAAAAAATATAGACAAATTTTGTAAACCCAAAATTGATTATGAAACCGAAACTATTGGTTTGTTAAATGGCAAACAAGTTTTGGTTTTTCATATCAAAGAGGCAGAACACAAACCAATTTTTAGGCTTTACGATCCCAAAAAAAAGATCGGACAAGCATTTTTTAGAGTCGCAGACAAAAGTTTACAAGCAAGCAGAGAAATCAGACAAATCTTAAAATATGAAAAAAGCCATCATTTTGGAGGATTTACTTATGGAGAAAATGAACAAAAATTGGTAAAATATTTGGATCAACATAGCAAAATTGATGTAAATACTTTTGCAAAACTTGTTAATCAAGATATAAAACAGGCATCAGAAGCATTGATTATCTTAACTTTGACAGGTTTGTTGGAAATAAAACCCGAAGAACACAATGATTTTTTTGTGATGAAAAATTCTTAAATATTGGATTTGTAAGTAATTGAAAATCAAATGGTTTTAACCAAAATAGCAGAAAATTATGAAACTAACATTTCCAAAAAAATGTTAGTTTTGTGAATTTTTTATTGGTTACATTTTGCCCTCTGTTGATTTTCGGTAAAAAAAATCGTAAAATCAGCCTTTGAACGTTCATCAGTTAAATAAATGCTAAAATCGGCAAAAGATTTGGTTTCTGTAAAAAACCAGCGTCCCGTTTTGTCTGCTTGCAATTCGTTGTCGTCTTTGTAAACGACCAAATCAGCCAAAAATTCGTCTTCTTCGATATAGACATAATAAGTGGCTTTTTCGTAATGGCTTTCTTGATAAACTTTGCCAAAAATTTGGCATGGGTCTTGGGAAAAACTGCGTTGTGCGAACAAATCCGCTTTTGAAAAACAAAAAATACCCAAAATAATAACTAAAATTTTCATGTTGGTTGGTGTTTGTAATGCAATCTTAACGAAAAAAATGTTAAATTGATGCAAAATTACGATTTTAAATTTTAATTCCCATCACCAAAATATCATCTGTTTGTTTATTTTTGCCTTTCCAATCTGCAAATTCATTTTCTAATACCAATTTTTGTTCGTTCAAACTCAAGGCAGAAATTTCCAAAAGCAATTTTCTAAACTTTTTGCTCATATATTTTTGGTTCATTTCTCCGCCAAACTGATCGGCAAAACCGTCAGAAAAGATGTAAAAAATGTCGTCTTTTTGGGTTTTCAAACTGT
>RDXG01000088.1 GCA_004292785.1 Bacteroidota bacterium | reverse complement strand
ATGATTTCTATAAATATGCCATTGCGTTGCCAAAACTTTTTTGTCTTGTTTGGCTAGATATTTATCAATGATTGGTTTTTGAAAAAGTGCCATCGGGTTCGGTTTTCTGCGCTAAATTTAGCTTTTTTTGAATTTTTGTAAAAACTAATGAAATTGAAACTTTATTTGTCAAGCCTTAAAAATTTGATAACTTCTATAACTTTTTTGCAATTCGGTCAAAGAAACTTTGAGAATAGTATAAATTGGAATAGCCATAACCATGCCAATAGCTCCTGCCAAATTTGCCCCTGCAAAAATCATTACAAAAATTTCTAGCGGATGCGCTTTGACACTTTTGGAAAAAATAATTGGTTGCAAAAAAATGTTGTCCAACAAATAAATTGTTCCAAAAGCAATCAAATTTTTTGCCATCAAAAACCCGTAACCGCTTTCCAAAACAGCTTCAGGCGAAGTGGTAGAAAGTACCACAATTAGCCCAAAAATGGTACTTAAAACGGGTCCGACAAAAGGAATTACATGAACAACAGCCGCAAACAAGCCCACAGTTAGCGCATATTTTACTCCTGCAATACTCAAAGCCAAAGAAATTCCTGTAAAAATAAGACTCATTTGCAAAAGTAAACCCAACAAATAGTTGGAAAGTAGCTTTTCGATCTTATAAATTACGCCAATCGTCATTTCAAAATATTTGTTTGGAATAAGTGTAATGGCATTTTTTCTGAACATTCCTTTTTCGAGCAACAAAAAAAAAGTAATGAAAGTAACCGCCAACAAAGCCACAAAAAAATGACTTGTAAAACTCACAATTTGGTTCAATAAATAACTAATATCAATTTGCTCTCCCAAAGAAAATATTTTTTGACGAAAAATATTGATCAAAAAATCTTGGGTTTCAATTTCCATGAGTCGATAAGTTACCAAAAAATTTTCAATATTTCTTAATGGAACATTCAATTTTTCGAGCAACTTTTCATAATCCAAATCAGAAATGACATGGATTTGTTCGGACACCAAAGGCTTAAAAATTAGGATAAAAGACAAAATTAAACTCAACAAAATGCCAAAGGAACACAAAACCGCCACAGCTCTTGGCATACTAAAACGCCCAATTTTGTTCTGACTCAAATAATTGGTCGGCACTTTGAGCAAGGCAGCCAAAATGAATGAAATTACAAAATAAGAAACAATATCCGAAAATAAGATAATCACGGCTGCTACTCCCAAAATAATGAGCGCCAGATTAAATAATTTGTAATAATTAAGTTTTTTCATTAAAATTTTGGTGTTTTTTTGGCGAATTTATGATTTAATTTAACAATTTGCTAGGAAAAAGGAATTTTAATTTTAGCCCAAATCCATAATTTTTTCTGCCTCCCTAATTCCTGACAAATATGCTCCATGCACCGTTGCTCGATATTCGGGGCTGGTATGTTCTCCTGCAAAAAAAACTCTGTTTAGCAAATCTTTTCCAAGTTCTTTATAGTCGTTTTTGTCTGATCCGATGGCATTGTAAGAATATGCTCCATAGGAAAACTTGTCTGAATTCCAGCGAGTTATTAGCATTTTTTTAGGGTTTGGAATGCTGTTGCCAAATATTTTTTTCAAAATTTTCATAATATCGTCCTGAATTTGTTTGTTTGTCTGCGATTCCATAGCCAAACCATATTGCCCTAAACCAAAAGTAACCAAACAATTCACGTCAGAAAAAGTACGCGTATTCAAAAAATAGTTATACATTCCTAAAACAGGCGAAGTGTAGCCATAATATTGTACTTTGTTGTCCCAAAACGATTTTTCAAACACTAAGGCAACTTTATTGATATTTCCCATGCCGACTTTTTCAATAGCTTTTACCTTAGAATTTGGCAAAGGCGGATCAAAACTTACTACATTTTTTTTCAAAACCCCCAAAGGCAGGGTAATAATGGCATAATCTGCATCAAAATTGCCTTTATTGGTGGAAACGGTAACGCCTGTTTCGTCATATTCTATTTTACTCACCACTTGGTTCAACCTGATGTCTAAGCCTTTTTCCATTTCTTTAATCACCCCTTCATAACCCGAAGAAACCAATACATCTTCGCCAGGAAACATAGAATCGTTTTGCCAATTTTTTGCGGAAAGTTTGTCTAATGCCCCACCAGCATCAAATTCAGAATAAGCAGAAAGCATATATTGCATCAGCAAATCGTTGTTGTATTTTGGAAATAAATCTTTGACCGCTTTGTCCAAAGAAATATCTTGTTCTAGGGGGAGGTCTTCAAATTTACTTTCAATTTTTTCTGTCAATTTTTCGTATTCGTTTTCGTAACGATCCAATTTGTTGTCAGAAATTTCTTTTCCATTTTCGTCATAAACTTCCGTTTTGTCATCGTCTGTGAGAAAAGTTTTGCAACCTGCTTTTTTTGCGATTGCCGTGATCGGATTTTTACCATCTGGTCCGTGTATCCATGCTGCTCCCATGTCAAAGGGGAAACCCAAAGATTTATCTGTCCACATTCTGCCTCCTGTCCGATCTCTACTTTCCAAAACAATGACTTTATAACCTTTTTCTTTGAGAGTTTTTGCAGCTGCCAAACCCGAAATGCCTGCCCCTACTACCAAAACTGTATCAGCTTCGTTGGTCATGCTTGTCAAAGGCAACACACTACTTGCAGTAGCAATTAAGCCTAATTTGATCAATTCTCTTCTTTTCATAAAATATTTTTGTGAATTAGATTTTGTAAAGTAGAAACAAATTTTTCTTGTTTCTACTTTTTTGATTTCAATTTATATTTTTAAAACTTAAAAACCCGACAAACTATATTCAGGTCTGGTTTCCAAATTTTTTGTTTTGACCAAAATAGAATTTAACCAAATTGGCGCAGGCGGCATTTTGTCGGAAAGCAACATTTTTTGCCATTTTTCGTCTGTCAAGCGGTCAGAAGACGGTTGAGTAAATTCGTAATAACTAAAAGTTGCTCCTTTTGCCAAATAAAGTAAGCCATTAATTTCGCAAACGGTGTATAAACTGTTTCCCAAGCCAACCCCTTCTTGTAAACATTGGTCGTTAAACGTATAAACGTCAGTAACCACAGAAATATATTTGTCAGGAGTTTCGAGTTGCGAAATTTGCATTTGCGCCTCCAAAATATCTATCGTAAGCATTTCAATTTCTCCTCCGATCCAAGTCATTCGAACAAATTCTTCGGAAGTAATTTGCTGTCCTTTGAGTTCTTTTTCAGAAATTTTAAGGAAAAATTCTGCAATTTCTTTGAGTTTGTTGTTTCTTTCGGTCAAAACTTCGGTATCCATGCCTGCTTTTTTCAAAAAATTCAGGTTTACGGTCAAAAATTCGAGGCTATTTTTCCAAAAACTTACATTTGGTTCTACATAACTCAAATGCAATGGCGGAGGCGGTCCACCACCTTCGCCTGCCTGCGCACCGTAGGGCTGTTTGACATACAAAACCATATCATGTTTGAGTTCTGTCCAAGATGCAAGTGCCGTATTGAGGTTTTTTTTCTGCCAAGCAGGGTTTTTCATAAAAAACGGTGCTTCGGTTTCGGGTTTTTGCAAACCAATCAAACATTGCATTTGCTTGCTATACACACTTTCGTCCCAAGCGTTAAAATCTTTGAATTTGTTTTGCAACACTTTCAAACTGTCCGAATAATTTGCCCATTTTTTGTTTTCTTCAAAGGTATTTAGCAAAATATTTTCGGCTTCTTTGCTTCCCATTGCCGCAAAAATATCGAGTCCTTTTGGAAAAGCTCTTTTTGGCGGATTGTTTTTAATTTCGATCAACCTTTGCAAAATTTCGCCATCAAAAGTGTATCTGCCTGCGGTAAACAAAATTTGTTTTTTGGCAAATTCTTCTTCTGCCAATTTATTTCCTGACTTAAATTTGATTTGTTCAGGATCAAAATCTTTGATTACTTCTCTTATTCTTTTTAGTTGATTTGGTTTAATCAGATCGGCAATTGGCAGATTATCCAACGATTTTTGCACATGAATCATCGACAAATTGTCTTCTTTTCCTGCCAAAAAACCGACTACTTTTTGAAAATTTTGGTAATTTTCATTGCTTTTTTTGTTGTTTTCTATCAAAAAAGCCATCAAAACTGCGTTTGCCAAACTTGCATCATTTCCCAAAACCATCGGCGCAGAATTTAGCCATTTCACACAACGGAAATATTTTTTTAACTCTTCGGTTTTGGTATAATTTCCACGCGGTTTAAATTGCGAATGATCAAAAAGTTTATAATCCAAAAATTTAGAACCCAGCGGAACAAAGGCTTCTGCGGCAATATTTTTCATTTCTTCGGCATACAAAGCCTGAAAAGTTGCGGGAATTTTTTGTTTGCCAGCACCAATTAATTCGCAAGCAATCGCAAAATAAGTGGCGTTCCATTCTGCCGCTTTTTTCAAATTGGCATCTTGACTACTGCCCGCAATTTTGCTGGCTTCTGTGTATGTATCT
>RDXG01000226.1 GCA_004292785.1 Bacteroidota bacterium | reverse complement strand
AAACGCATCATATCTCCGACAAATTTCGCTTTTTGAATTTCAATAATGACTATTCTTTCGCCTTGTGGCGTGCTAATTTTTGCCTTAAAATCGAGTCTATAAACGCTTAAAGAATGTTTTTGATACGATTCTTTTTTCTTTTTCGTATTTTTTTTTGTAGGTATTAATTCGCCAATTTGTGCTACAAATTCTTGCGGTTGAAAATCCAAATCATTGATTTTCATACCAATAATGCTAGAAATGAGCAATTTGGCAACTTTGTTGTCTTCCATTAAATATTTGAAAACAACATCATAAATAGGATTTGCGATCAGCATGGTTTATGAGTTTTCAAACGTTTGTCAAGGTCTTTCGACCATTGACAACGTTAATTTTTTACTCTTTTTTCTTGTTTTTTTCTTTCATGGCTTCTTCTATTCGAGTCTGAAAAGAAGATTTAGGCTTATTTGCGTTTTTTATTTTATTGTCGTCCATCATTTTACGAATGGCGTTTTCGTCAACAAAACGTTTGATAAATGCTTGTTGTCCAATAGTAATGAAGTTTGAAACAAAGTAATAATAAGTCAAACCCGCTGAAAATGAGTTCAATACAAACATAAACACCACAGGCATAGCATAAGAAAGCATTTGCATTTGCGGATTTTGTGCAGCCTGCATCTGACTCATATAATAAGTGTAGAGAATGGTCGAAATGGTCATCAAAATCGTAAATAAACTTACGTGATCTCCATAAAAAGGAATTTGAAATCCAAAAGTGATGATAGAATCGTAAGTAGATAAATCTTCTGCCCAAAGAAAAGATTTTTGACGAAGTTGAATAATATTCGGAAAAAAGTTGAACATTGCCAACAAAATAGGCATTTGCAACAAAAACGGAATGCAACCACTCAAAGGATTTACGCCTGCTAAAGAGTATAATTTCATTTGTTCTTGTTGTACTTTTGTAGCATCATCAGGAAATTGCTCTTTAATTTTATTGAGTTCTGGTTGTAAAATCTTTGTTTTTGCCATTGATTTGAACGAATTATAAACCAAAGGAAACAAAGCAATTTTAATAATGAGTACCAACAAGAAAATAACCATGCCATAGTTGTTGGTCATACTTTCCAAAAATTGGAACAAAGGCATGATGACATATTTGTTCACCACCGAAAATATTGCCCAACCCAAATACACATTTTTTTCAAAACCTTCACCAACAGTTTTTGTAATGTCGTAGTCGTTAGGTCCAAAATAAAAACGAATGGCATTGTTTTGCAAATCTTTGACAGGAATGTGCAAAGAAGTATATAACATTTTTTCAACTTCTGGTTCAAAAGGATCAATTTTGCTTCTGACCAGCACATTAGAAAAAGTATTTTGGTTAAGAATGGCAGAAGTAAAAAATTTTTGTTTGAAAGCCACCCAAGAAACCTCATATTCGGCTTTTATTTCTTGCGGATCGTTGGAAGTTTCGTTCAAATAATCTAAACCTTCTGTTTGATTAAAAAAATTAACCGTAGCAACTACTCGGCTTTGTTCAATATTTTTTTCGAAGGGTTTGAGTTTGCTTGTCCATTCCAAAAGTACGTGTTTAGATTTGATTTCTTCTTCCAAACCTTTGAAATTCAGCCCATAATTGATAATAAAACCCTCTTTGCCCAAAGTATATTTTTGTTCAATATAATGTTCTTCATTGACTTGTATTCTGAACGAAATGGTTTGATCATCAATTTTATGAGCTTGATAATAAAAATCTCTCAAATTAACATTTCCTTTAACCGTTTCTACATCTAAGGTCAAATCGCTACTTTTTTCGTCGATCAAAATCAAAGGTTCTTGTGAATGCGTCAAATAATTTTTGAGCAAAACCTGTTTGATAGAGCCACCAAGTGTATTAAAAACAACTTTGATGTCTTTGTTTTCTAGCACAACTTCTTGGGATTCGCCTTTGACTCCGTAGGCAAAAACGCCAAATTTTTGTTGCAAAAGTGCAGAAGCAGTGTCATTTCCAACTTTTAAAACAGTTTCATGAGGAAATTCTTCAGCAGTTGAAGGGATTTCCTTTTTAGTTTCTGTAGTATTATTTTTATTTGCGGGAGTTGTTGGTGTGCTATCTACCAAAAACATATACGCCACAAGCATCAGCGAAATTAAGACAATTCCAATGGTTTGATTCCTATCCATGTATTTAATTTGAAATTTTAAACTCGCAAAATTAAATATTTTTAAGCGAATTTCATTTTTTTTAATGAAATTTCTTTTGTGGGAAATTTTTTAGCTAAATTTTGCCTATCAAATCAAAAAAAGTATTTTTGTCTAATTTTTTTATATTTGCCAACCTAAAAAAAAAAAATATGGCTGAATTAGTTTTTAAACGTCCTGATGGCACAGAGAGGAAAGTAATGGGTTATCGCGCAGCAAAACCGCGCGAAGGAGCAAAAAAATATAACGCTTCCAAAATAAAACAAGAAGATTTGCCTGCAAAAGTAGATTTAAGACCACACATGACCACCATCGAAAATCAAGGCTCGACCAGCAGTTGTGTGGCAAATGCAGTGGCAGGAGCTTACGAATATTTGGTAAAAAAACATTTGGGAGAAGAAGCGTATGAAGTCAGCCGAATGTTTATTTATTACAATGCTCGTTATATTGGCGAAATTGAAGGCGACGAAGGTTGCATTGTGCAAGATGCTATAGAAGGCTTAAAAGAATATGGAGCTTGTAGCGAAGAAACTTGGGAATTTGACGAAAACATCGTAAACGAAGAACCTAGTGAAGAAGCCTACGAAGAAGCAGCCAATTTTTTGGTGGAAAGTGTAGAGCATATTCCGCTAGATATGTATTCTTGGAAACACGCATTAGCCGAAGGAAATCCGATCATTTTTGGAATGAGTTTGTTCGACTCTTTTGACAAACAAAAGAAAAAAGGTTTAGTACCTGTGCCTTCCGACAAAGAAACTTCTAGAGAATCTCATGCAGGACATTCGATGCTTTGTGTAGGTTATTCCGACAAAGAAAAATTGTTTATTGTTCGTAATTCTTGGGGAAAATCTTGGGGAGACAAAGGTTATTGTTACATTCCTTACGATTATTTGATCAATCCAAAATTTAATGATGGCGATTCGTGGATCATCAAACGCTTGGACAACTTCGAAATTGATCAAGACACTTGGACAGAAAACGAAGAAGATTGTGAAGACATGGTAGAAGATGTAAGCACAGAAATATCGAATATGTCAGACCAAGATTACAAAGAAATGGTCGAAGCAATGGGTACAGAATATCCTTTGGAGTTCAGAATTGGCTTGATTGTGATGTATGCTGCTTATCAAGACGAAGAAATTTCTGATGAAGAAAGAGAAGAAATTGCAAGCTATCTCGAAAAAATATTGAAAGACGTAACTACCACCGAACTCGACGCCGAAGCCATTTTGGAACTTGCCGAAGAAGAATGTGAAAACGAAGATCTGGTTTACGAATCTGTTGAGTTGTTAGGCGAATATTTGTCTGCGGGAACTTTGGCAAAAATTGTGTCCCAAATTCAGGAAATTGTCGAAGTTGATGATTTGGCAGAAGACGAAGAAAACTTTGTTTACGAACTCATCGAGGCTTGGGAAATTGAAGAGGGAGAACAAGAATAGAAACTATCACAGAAAATTATTTTTGCGAATTTCACGATTCTCAATAATGTTTTTTGTGTAAGAAAATGCTAAGGCATAATAATTGATAGCATTTTCTTACTTCCAAAAAAAACTTTTGGCTCGCATAAATAATACTTTTTTTGTATTTATTCATAAAATATTAAATTTATTGCAATAAATTAATAAGTAATATTTATTAATTTTGTGAATAATTATACGAGTGTATTTTTCTAAACTATTTTATGTGTTTTTCGTTAGCAAAACCGACTTTGACACATAACTTAAAACTAATTTTTTATTAATCCTTTTTATATTCTAAAATATCATGAAACAAGAACCTAAAATGCGTTATTCTCAGTCAGACTTGAATGAGTTTGAGGATTTGTTGCTTAGTAAAATCAAAAAAGCAAAATTTGAACTGGATCACTTCAAAGAGTCTATTTCGCAAAAAAAAGGTGGCGGAGATGATAACATTGGAAGGCTAAAATCCCTTGACGACGGGGCAGATGTATTGGAAAAAGAGCATCTTAACCAACTTGCAGCCCGCACTCAAAAATTTATTTCACAAATGGAAGACGCTTTGATACGAGTTAAAAATGGAACTTATGGTATCTGCGTAGATACGGGAAATTTAATCCCAAAAGACCGTTTGCGAGCCGTCCCGCATACAAAACACTGCATAGAAGCAAAATTGAAAAGTGCAAACTAATATTTTTTAATAAAAAAAACAGTTGTTGTGTCCCTATGGAATCAATGACTGTTTTTTTTTGTTTTAAAATAATTATTTTTTTATTGTCAAATCAAACTATTTTTTTCATATTTGATTATATTTCGGACACATAAAAAACTAATTTCACATGGAATATCTACAAATTGTTCAACAACTTACTTTTTTAGTAGTTTTGGTTGCTGTTGGCATCCTTGTTTATCTGCGAGTTGCCCAAATTCGCAACAATATTTTGCTTGGAAAAGCAACAGATCGCAATGATCGAAAAGAAGAACGTCTAAAAGCCATGTTATTAATTGCTTTTGGGCAAAAGAAAATGTTTGATCGCCCAATTGTTGGCGCGATGCACTTTGTTATTTATGGCGGTTTTCTGCTGATCAACATCGAGGTTTTAGAAATCGTTTTAGATGGTTTGTTTGGTACGCACCGCTTATTTGCACCTTATTTGGGCGTTTTGTATAAACTTTTGGTCGGTTTTTTCGAGTTCCTTGCTTTTGGAGTCTTGGCGGTTTGCGTAGTGTTTTTGTTGCGCAGAAATTTTATCAAACTCAATCGTTTTCAATCTCCTGAACTAAAAGGTTTTCCTGCCTTAGATGCCAACATTATTCTAATTTCTGAAATATTTTTGATGTGCGCTTTGTTTACCATGAATGCGGCAGACAGCGCTTTGCAACTCAAAACGGCAGGCAACGAATATTTGGCAGCACATTATTTACCTGTAGGTAACTTCCTGATTAGCGGGCTTTTAACTCCTATTTTCAAAGGTTTTTCAGCAGGCGAATTATTTGCTATAGAACGTTTTGCGTGGTGGATTCACATTATCGGAATTTTGGGTTTTGCAATTTATGTTACTTATTCCAAACATTTGCACATTGCGTTGGCATTTCCAAATACCTATTATTCCAATTTAGAACCTAAAGGCAAATTTGAAAGTATGCCCGAAATTACTAAAGAAGTAAAATCGATGATGGGACTAGAAGTAGCAGAAACTACCGAAGAACCTGCTCCGATTGGCAGATTTGGGGCAAAAGATGTCCGAGATTTGACTTGGAAAAATTTGATGGAGGCTTACACTTGTACTGAATGTGGCAGATGCACTTCACAATGTCCTGCAAATTTGACAGGAAAAACGCTTTCGCCTAGAAAAATTATGATGGATACACGAGATCGTTTGGAAGAACTTAGCGAAAATATTAGCATTTATGGCAAAGATCATGACGATGGAAAATCTTTGTACGGAGATTATATCAGCAAAGAAGAAGTCATGGCTTGTACTACTTGCAACGCTTGTGTAGAGGCTTGTCCTGTGAATATCAGCCCTTTAGACATTATTTTGCAAATGCGTAGATATGTGGTTATGGAAGAAGCCGACACGCCTGCTTCATGGAATTCGATGTTTGCCAATACCGAAAATAATTTTGCGCCTTGGGCGTTTTCGCCTTCAGACCGCTTTAATTGGGCAGAAGAATTGAAAGAAAAAGAGTAGTTTTTATACTTAAACCCAATAGTTTTAACTATTGGGTTTAAAAATATCGATAATATTTTGGCAAGCAAAAGACCCCAACCTAAAAATAAATTCCCACATTTTTATATTCCAAAAACTAACACTTTGTTAATTTTTTTCCTTGCTAAATTCTCTGCTAAATTTGATTGTTTTAATAATTTCACTAATTTTGCATCGAATGATTTTGGTCATTATAAAAGCCTTCTTTGTGTTTTTTTACATACAAATTTTAGGTTTTTTTACTAAAAAAATGCTCGTGTAGCGTTCTTTTTGATATTTAATAAGCCTTTACCAAATCCAACAAAAAATTCTATGCGATTCATTTTTACAGTTCATCTTATCTTTTTTTGTTGTATTTTTTCATTAAAAGCACAAATTAAGCCCGAAGCATTAGTTCCTAAAGAATTAAACATTTCCAGAATTACTTCTCCAATCGTGATCGACGGCAAACTAGACGAACTTGCATGGGAAAATGTAGAAATTGCCAAAAAATTTCATCAATACTTTCCTTTTGATTCGTCTTATGCACAAATGGATACAGAAGTAAGGGTTGCTTATGACGATAACTTCTTGTATATTGGTGCAATATGCAAAGATACAACTGTTGGCAAACAATACATTAGCAGTTCTTTAAGACGTGATTTTTTTGGAAATTCCAACGACAATTTTAGTGTAGTTCTTGACCCGTTTCAAGACAAAATTAATGGTTTTTTGTTTGGAGTTAATCCTTATGGCGTGCAGCGTGAAGGTTTGATTAGCAGCGGTTCTAACGAAAGTTTTGATTTGTCTTGGGACAACAAATGGTATTCAGAAGCAAGTATACAAAAAGGTTTTTGGGTGGCAGAAATGGCGATTCCGTTCAAAACTTTGCGTTTTAAAGGTGGAGCAACGCGTTGGAATATCAATTTTTTTAGGGTTGATAGCAAAACCAACGAAAGAAGTGCATGGACTCCCGTTCCGCGAAATCAACCCATTTTTTCATTGACTTATGCCAGCGAATTGGTTTGGAACGAACCCGTAAAAAAAACAGGAGCAAATGTATCTCTGATCCCTTATTTATCGGGTGGTGCAGAACAAGACCTTCAAAATAATAAACCTCAAACTTTTAGTAAAGGCATTGGTGGAGATGCAAAAATTGCCATTACGCCTTCTTTAAATTTGGATTTGACCGTAAACCCCGATTTTTCGCAGGTAGAAGTGGATCGACAAGTAACCAATTTGGATCGCTTTGAAATATTTTTTCCTGAACGCAGACAGTTTTTTCTCGAAAATGCAGATTTATTTTCAAATTTTGGTTTTGAACGCAGTCGTCCTTTTTTTTCACGAAGAATTGGAGTAGCAATAGACAGTTCGACAGGGCAAAATATCCAAAATCCGATTCTTTTTGGGGCAAGGTTAAGCGGGAAAATTAACAAAGATTGGCGAGTGGGTTTTTTGACCATGCAAACCGACAAAGACCAACGTGCAAATGTACCAAGCACCAATTTTTCGGTGGCAGCACTTCAAAGACGCATTTTTAAACGATCTAATATTGCTTTGATTATGGTTAATAAACAAGAATTTACCAACAAAGCAGACAATTTTACACTTAATCCAGAAAACTATAACCGTTTGGTCGGGCTGGATTACAATTTGGCTTCGGCAGACAACAAATGGACAGGAAAGTTTTTGTATCACCAAGTTTTTAGCCCACAGGAAGGAAACGAAAAATATTCTTATGGAGCAAAACTCAATTACAATTCTGCAAATTTTCAGTTTGGCGCAGATCACATGGTGATTGGCAATGATTTTAACCCCGAAGTGGGCTACGTTCCCCGAAAAGCCAACAACAGAGAAGCACTTTTTTTGTCTTACATTACTTATCCAAAATCAAAAATTATCAACAGACATAATTTTTCTTTTTATACCGAAGTATTTTGGAACAAGCAATATGGTACTACCGATTATGCTATAAACCCTTTTTATGTGATTAATTTTCAAAATAATGGTTTTTTTGCAATTAATTTTTGGCGTTATTATACCTATTTATTTCGCGATTTTGATCCAACAAACACAGGAGGCAAAGCTTTGGCACAAAATACTTCCTATGTTTACGACAACATAGACATTCGTTTTAGTTCTGATTTTCGTAGAAAATTCTATTACGATTTTAGGCATACTTTTGGGCAATATTACAACGGAAACATTGCTGCTTTGACAGGAAATTTTTATTATCGTTACAAACAATATGCTTTAATTTCGTTAAATTATTCTTACAACCGAATTTCTTTGCCTGAACCTTATGCTACTGCGGATTTGTTTTTGCTCGGACCCAGATTTGACTTGACTTTTACAAAAAATCTGTTTTTTACGACCTTGTTGCAATATAACAATCAAATCGAAAATATCAATGTTAATGCACGTTTGCAATGGCGTTTCAAACCTGTTTCCGATTTCTTTTTGGTCTTTACAGACAATTATGATTCAACTAATTTTAAGGTAAAAAATTGGTCTTTGGTGGCTAAATTTACTTATTGGCTTAATTTATAAAAATTATCTTTAACTTTTTAAGACTCTATGAAATTTATTTTTACGATTTTTTTTACATTTTTTTGTTGTTTTTTTTCATTAAAAGCACAAATTAAACCCGAAGCCTTAGTCAAAAAGGAATTACATATTTCCAAAATTACTTCTCCAATTGTAATTGATGGAAAACTAGACGAAGCCGCATGGGAAAATTTGGAAGTTGCCAAAGATTTTCATCAGTATTTTCCTTTTGATTCGTCTTATGCCCGAATGGATACCGAAGTAAGAGTTGCTTATGATGACCATTTTTTGTATGTCGGCGCAATTTGTAAAGACACAACGGTTGGCAAACAATACATTAGCAGTTCTTTAAGAAGGGATTTTAGGGGAGGAGGAAACGATAATTTTAGTGTCGTTATTGACCCTTTTCAGGACAAAATCAACGGTTTTATGTTTGGAATTAATCCTTATGGCGTACAGCGAGAAGGTTTGGTTACCAGCGGAGCAGACGAAGATATGGATTTGTCTTGGGATAATAAATGGTATTCAGAAGCAAAAATTCATCAAGGTTTTTGGATAGTAGAAATGGCGATTCCGTTCAAAACTTTGCGTTTTAAAGGAGGATCAACTCGATGGAATATCAATTTTTTTAGAATAGACACCAAAACCAACGAAAGAAGTACGTGGACTCCCGTTCCGCGAAATCAACAAATTTTTTCTTTGACTTATTCCAGAGAATTGGTTTGGGACGAAGCCATTAAAAAAACAGGAGCAAACGTGTCCGTAATTCCTTATTTGTCAGGTGGCGCAGCGCAAGACCTTCAAAACAATAAACCTCGAAGTTTTACACAAGGAATTGGTGGAGATGCAAAAATTGCAGTTACGCCATCTTTAAATTTAGATTTGACAGTAAACCCTGATTTTTCACAGGTAGAAGTAGATCGGCAAGTAACCAATTTGGATCGTTTCGAAATATTTTTTCCTGAAAGAAGGCAGTTTTTTCTCGAAAATGCAGATTTATTTTCAAATTTTGGTTATGAACGAAGTCGTCCTTTTTTTTCCAGAAGAATTGGCGTAGCAAGAGATACTTCTACAGGACAAAATATTCAAAATCCGATTCTTTTTGGGGCAAGATTAAGCGGAAAAATCAATAAAGATTGGCGAGTTGGTTTTTTGAATATGCAAACCGCAAAAGATCAGCGTGCAAATGTACCAAGTACAAATTTTACGGTTGCTGCTATCCAAAGACGTGTTTTTGAACGTTCAAATATTGGTTTGATCATGGTAAACAAACAAGGATTTGCAGACCAGTCTAATAATTTTACACTAAATCCGTCAAACAGCAACCGACTGATTGGGCTTGACTATAATTTGGCTTCAGCAGACAACAAATGGACAGGAAAATTTATGTATCATCAAGTTTTTGGGCAGCAAGAGGGCAATGAAAAATATACTTACGGTGGCAGACTCAATTACAATACCGAAACTTTACAATTTGGCGTAGATCACATGGTTGTTGGCAACGATTTTAACCCCGAAGTAGGTTATGTGCCACGCAAAGGTTATAATCGGGATGCACTGTATTTGGCTTATTCATTTTATCCAAAATCAAAAATTGTCAATAAACACACCTACGCTTTTTGGACAGAAGTGTTGTGGAACAAACAATATGGCACGATGGATTATTCCATAAACCCTTTTTATATCATTAATTTCCAGAATACATCTACTTTAGAGTTTAATCTTTGGCGATATTATACCTATCTATTTTTTGATTTTGACCCAACCAATAAAGGAGGAAAACCTTTGGAAAAAGACACAAAATATGTCTATGACAACATTGACATTCGTTTTACTTCGGACTCACGCAAAAAACTTTCTTACGACCTTTTATATACTTTTGGGCAATATTACAACGGAAAAATTGTGTCTTTGACAGGAAATTTCAATTATCGTTACAAACAATATGCTTTAATTTCGTTCAATTATTCTTACAACCGAATTACTTTACCCGAACCTTACGCTACTGCCGATTTATTTCTGCTCGGTCCCAGATTTGATTTGACTTTTACAAAAAATCTGTTTTTTACGACATTATTGCAATATAACAATCAAATCCAAAATATCAATGTCAATGCACGTTTGCAATGGCGTTTCAAACCTGTTTCCGATTTCTTTTTGGTATTTACAGACAATTATTATTCAAACAATTTGAAAGTAAAAAATTGGTCTTTGGTGGCTAAATTTACTTATTGGTTGAATTTATAATGTTTTTTGCCGTTTTTTTATTCAAACTAAGAAACGGCAGAAAGCCTAATTTTTTGTATCAATCAAACTCCAATTTCATTTATAATTGCTTCAAAATCAATTTCTAAATTGGGCAAATCTGCGGGGGCAATAAATTTTTCAGAAAAATGGTGAGTAGAATAAACAGTTGAACGGTTAAAAAAATGCCATTCTTTTTTTTCTAAATCAATGATTACGGCATAATCTGTGCCTGCGGGCATCCAATATTTTTGGGTTTTGGCAAGGTCTTTTTTGGCGTTCAGATGTGTACTTGAAACTTCGAAAAGTAAGGTTGGCAAAACCAAACAAATGCCATTCAAAAAAGATTGCAACTCTTTTCCCAATTTTTCGAAAGAAACAAAAGAAGTATCAGCTTCTCTCCAAACAAGTTCTGCTACTGCAAAAGCTGCCGTTTCTGCGGAAACTACGCCTAATTTTTTTGTTTTATTCCAAGAAATCATTGCTCCTAATAGTTGGGCGGTAAATAAGGCTGCTTTAAAAGTATTCATGGGTTTAATAATTAAAGTAAAAAATCCGTTTTCAAAGTCTGTTTCTACACGTTTGATGTCGTTTATTTCGCAAAATTCAAACATTTGTTCATGCGTAAAAACCATGCCTTTTGGCAAACGAATTTCTATGTTTTCTGTATTTGGAAATGGCATATATTTGAGTATTTGTTGGCTGCAAACTTACAGATTTTTTTATAAAAACAAGGCTAAACTTTCTTTTTTTTTTCTTTGTCTTTTTATTTTGACGGTTTATTTAGTTTAACAATGTTTTTGAAGTTTTTTAGTTTAAAAAGTGTATTTTTGTGAAATAAATTGTAATTATTTTAACATAAAAAAACAATGCCAAAATCCATAGATTTAGCCTTACAAGGTGGTGGCTCGCATGGAGCTTTTACTTGGGGAGTCCTCGAAAGATTGTTAGAAGACGATCGTATAAAAATAGAAGCACTTTGCGGAACAAGTGCAGGAGCAATGAATGCTGCCATGCTTGCCTACGGAATGCAACAAGGAGGCAGGCAGGGAGCAATTGATTTGTTGCGCAGATTTTGGAAAAAAATTTCAGATCAACAAAATTTTGCACTTTTACAACCAAGCGCAGCCGACCGACTCTACGGAAATGGGAATATGCACTATTCGCCTTTGTATTGGTTTTTTAATGCTTTGTCAAAAGTATATAGCCCCTACCAACTCAATCCACAAGACATTAATCCGTTGAAGGATATTTTGCTCGAACTCATTGATTTTGACAAACTTAGGTCTTGCAAAGTTACCAAATTGTTTGTTTGCGCTACCAACGTAAAAACGAGTCGCGCCAAAGTTTTTAATCTTAAAGAAATGAGTATTAATGCTTTGCTTGCTTCTGCTTGTTTACCTTATGTTTTTAAAGCCATAGAAATTAACGGAGAACACTATTGGGACGGTGGTTTTATGGGAAATCCGCCTATTTTTCCTTTGATCGACAACACCAATTCTGAAGATATTTTGCTGATTCAGATCAATCCTATCGAAATTGACAAAGTGCCAACTTCTGCCGAAGAAATCACAGATCGAATGAATGAATTGAGTTTTAATTCGAGCCTAATGCACGAAATGCGCAGAGTAAATTTTGTAAGTAAAATGCTCGAAAGAGGTTTTGACATGGACGGCGTGGTAAGAAAATTGTTTATTCACAATATTAATCCACAAAAAGAAATGGCAAAATTGGGCGTTTCTAGCAAACTCAATGCAGATTGGCATTTTATCAACCAATTACGAATGACAGGCAGAGAAATGGCGCAAAACTGGTTAGACCAAAATTATGACAAAATTGGCAAAGAATCTACTTGTGATATACAGTCGGTTTTTTTGTAGAAAACAAAATCAAAACACGAACATTAAGTTCGTGTTTTGTGAGAAAAACTTTTTTATATTTTTTTGGCTCTTCCGACTTTTTAGCGATTATAAGGAAATTCTCAAACGTTCAATATTTTTGCCGATTTGTGCAAAAAAAATGGAAAATGAATTTGAAATAAATCGACAAGTTTAAGCAGATTTAAAGAGTTTTGAAAAGCAAAATCTTCATTAAGAAATTTGTTTATAAAAATGCTCAATTAAATCCCCAAAAATACAGGGAACAAAAACAAACACCTAAACCCAAAAATAAACCATAAATTAATTCAGAAATGCTGTGAGCTTGCAAATAAAATCGGGCAGAAATGACCACACCCGCCAATAAAATTGCAAATAAGATAGGATAAAGCAAGATTTGTTCGCCAAAATGATATTGATAACCCAATAAAATTCCAATCAAACCACCAATTCCAACTGCATGAATACTAATTTTGTAGTAAAAAGAAATAAAAGTTGCCAAAAACACCGAAAAAGTAATGCTTTGCATCACAAAAGCCAATTCGTATAAATGGTTAAGTTTGCCATAAAAAATAATCGTGGCAGCCATATAATACGCTAAAACAATTAAGTATCCAAAATTTCTGTCGCTAAGTAGTTGCATATCAACACGTTGGATATGATTACTTTCATAAAAAATCCGTATAGTGCCTAATGGTAAAACGGTAGTGAACATAAAAACCAAGATCAACCAAATACTTTTAGTGCCAAAAGTCCACGAAACCAAATCAGTTCCAAAACAAAGCGTAACAAAAACCCAAGTAGGCATAAAAATAGGGTGCGCAAACAACGAAACCAAAACAGCAATGGCTTTTGAAGTTTCCAAATAAGTCCTTTTTTCGGTAAAATTCATGGTAAATATTAAAAAATCAAATATACTATTTTTTCTTAAAAAAAATCATAATTTTATTCCCACCACCAAAATATCATCCGTCTGTTTGCTGTTTGTCTGCCAATCTCGAAGGGTTTGATCCAAAGTATTTTGTTGTTTTTCCATCGATAAATGACTGATATTGAGGATCAACTCTCTGAATTTTTTGATCATAAACTTTCTGCCGTCAGCGCCAAACTGATCTTGAAAACCATCTGAAAACAAATAAAATTGATCACCTGTTTGATAATCTATAATTTGGGTTTCATAAGTTTTTTGTTCTTTGAATTGCGAACTTCCGATTGGAAATTTAGAACCTTTGAGCTGAAAAATCTCATGATTTCGAACATAAAAAATAGGATTTTTGGCAGCAGCAAAATGAATTTTTTTGTGTGCTTCGTCAATCAGCAACAAACTCAAATCCATGCCGTCCTGAATACTTTTTTTGCCAGTATTTTGCTTTTGGGTAGCAGCAATTACCTTTCTATCCAATTCAGACAAAATTTGACTTGGATTTACAATTTTTTGGTTGTCAATGATTTCGTCCAGAAAATTACTTCCCATAATGGTCATAAAAGCACCAGGAACGCCATGTCCTGTGCAATCCGCAACAATTAGGAAACGAAATTTGCGCGTGGTTTTAGAAATATCATCATAAATTTGTTCTTCTCTAAAAAAATAAAAATCACCTGAAACAATATCTCTAGGTCTGAAAAAAATAAAAGCGTCATCAAATTGGCTAATAATTGCGTCAGGATTGCCAATTAAAGCATTTTGAATACGACTTGCATAGACAATGCTGTCTTTGATGTGCAAACTTTGTTTTTCTAAGGTTTCGGTTCTTTCTTTGACTTTTTGCTCCAATTCGTTGTTGGCTGCAATTTGGATTTGTTGATTTCGTTCTAATTGTGTGATCAGATCGGCTTGTGCTTGCTCTTTTTCTTGTTGATTTGTCTTCATTCTGTAACCCAAACCAATGGAAAATATCAAAATTTCTAAAATAATTCCAGCTTGCCCAAAAAATAAAGCATCAAAAATATTATAAAACGAATAAAGCGAACCAAAAACTCCACTTAAAATCAGTGTTGCAGAGCCTGCCACAAAAAAACGAGCCGTTTGGTTTTTGGTGCGATACAAAGTAAATAAGCCCCAAATTCCTAGCAAAACCATCAAAACAGAAATAATACTGGTGATAATGGTCAGCCAAACAATGTTAAACGTAAAATAAATAAAAGCAATTTCTAAGGCAGTAAAAATAAGCAAAAACTTAATTGCCAACAAAACAAAGCGATCCAACTTTGGCACTAAAATTTTGGTTTGCAAATAATGGCGCATAAACTGAAAATAAGAAATTTTCAAAAAGTTAAGCGTCAAAGTCCAAATATAAGGATTGATTTCAGGGTTTTCGGTGGTAAAAAATTCGTCATTAAAACCTTTGAAAAACAAAAAATAAAGCGAAACATTGAGAATATAAAAAGCATAATAAATGTAGGTTTGGTCGCGGTTAGTGAAAAAAATGAGCAAATTATAAGCAACCATCATCCACAACAAGCCATGAAAAATGCCTTCTATCCAATTTCTTTTAAAAATATTTTTTGTCCACATTATTTTATCAAAAAGGATAGGTTGCAAGGAAAAACTTCTGCCATCATATTTGGTACTTTTAATGTAAATTGTCTTTTGTTCGCCTGCTTCTAGTTCTAGCCTCACCACATAATTTCTGCTTTCCAAGACATCTTTTTGGGCTGCGGGCATATATTGACCCGTTTTTTTAAGTTCAAATCCGCCTGTTTTTTGGGAAATATAAACGTCTAAAAGATTGCCAAAACCAATATAAAACATTCCTTCATAACGTTTGGACAAATTATTTTTGATGGTTAAACGAGACCAATATATATATTTTTGGGGGATAAGTTCGTAAAAACCATTCCCAAGACGATCTTTGGGCAAACGAAAAATATAATTTGAAGCATTGGGAAAAAGTTTTTTACACCATAAAAATTGCTGATTTACAGAATCCGAACTTACTTGTTCGACAGATAATTCTTGGGCAGAATCGGGGAGTACATACACAAATTCTCCCATGAAATAAGAATCTTTTTGTGTATTTATCTCAAAAATTTGTGTTTGTTGTGCATATCCAAAATGAGACAGCAAGCAAAAAAGGCAAAAAATCATTATTTTTCTCATCACGAACAAATATAATGATTGCTTATTAATTTTTAGATTTTTTAGTTGTTTTTTTAAGTGTTAAAAAAATTTGTGAGTACCAAATTATCAATTCTTAATAAAACATAATATTTGTGCCAAATTTATTTAAAGAATTTGTATAAAAGCAGGAAAAATTGGTAAAATAATTATAACAAAACGCTTGATTTTAATAATCTGATTACACAAAAGGCATCAAAAAATATAGTTTTTTTACAAAATCAAAAAAAAACTATGAAAATTTGTTTTCATAGTTTTTTTTAAAGTTTAAGCCGCTTTAGGTTTTTGCCACATCGGGTTATTTTCCATCTGAATTTGGGCGTATGCTTTGTCAATGATCAAGGTCGTTTTTTCTTTTGAACCAGACACATTAAACATGGCATCTACCATAATCGATTCGCAAATACTTCGCAAACCGCGCGCGCCGAGTTTTAAAATCATTGCCCTTTCTACAATGTATTCGAGGGCATCGTCTGTAACCGTCAATTTGATTTTTTCCATATCAAACAATTTGCTGTACTGCTTGATAATTGCGTTTTTTGGTTCGGTCAAAATCATTTTCAAAGCATCTTTGTTGAGTGGGTTTAAATGTGCCACCACAGGCATTCTGCCCACCAATTCAGGAATCAAACCAAAACTTTTTAGGTCTTGCGAAGATACATATTGCAACAAATTTTCTTTGCTAAATTCAAAATTTTCGTCTGTCGGACTTGCAAAACCAATTGGTCTGCTGGTCATTCGAGCTGCAATTTTGCGATCAATTCCTTCAAAAGCTCCTCCGCAAATGAACAAAATATTTTCAGTATTAACCGAAATCATTTTTTGGTCAGGGTGTTTTCTGCCTCCTTGTGGCGGCACATTTACCACCGAACCTTCCAATAATTTGAGCAAACCTTGTTGCACGCCTTCCCCACTTACGTCTCTTGTAATTGATGGATTATCGGATTTTCGAGCAATTTTGTCAATTTCGTCAAGATAAACAATTCCTCTTTGTGCAGCCTCTACGTCATAATTTGCAGCTTGCAAAAGTCTGGTCAAAATGGTTTCTACATCTTCGCCCACGTAACCAGCTTCTGTGATCACCGTTGCGTCAGCAATACAAAAAGGCACTTGCAAAAGTTTAGCTAAAGTTTTGGCAATCAAAGTTTTACCTGTTCCTGTTTCGCCAACCAAAATAATATTCGATTTTTCAATCGTAACTTCGTCATCAATATTGCTTGCCTGAATCAAACGTTTATAGTGATTATAAACTGCCACAGAAATCACTTTTTTTGCAACGTCTTGTCCTACAATATATTTGTCCAAATGATTTTTTATTTCTCTTGGCGTTCCTAATTTAAAACTAGGTGTATTTTTTTTGCCTTTATGTGTCGTTTCTTGCACCATAATTTGATGCGCCTGCTCGATACAATTATTACAAATTTGAGCTGTTTGACCCGTTACCATAAATTTTACTTCATTTCTATGTGAACCACAAAAGGAACAAAGTTCATCGTCTGCTACCATAATATCAACGTTAATATTTGTGCAAAAATAGTCAAAAGATTATAGAAAAAAATAAAAAATGAATAAAGAAAAAACTAGAATCATAAAATTAGTTAAAACATTTTTTGAAAAAAATTTGCTTTTCAATTTTAAAGCTAGTAAATTTGCAACGTTTTATTTAATAAACTCAAATTCAATTTTCAAAGATGAACACTATTTTCAAAAAATTCTATATTGCTCTTTTCATTGTGGCTGCTGCTTTTACTGCTTGTAAGCCAAAAGTCAATGAAGAAACTGTAAAAATGCTTACTGAAGAAGTTGCAAAACTTGAAGAAGCTGCTACAGGCACAAAAACTTCTTGCGAAAAATTAGAAGCTGACCACAAAATGTGGGCTGACTCTTCTGCCAAATTAATGGCTGACACTTCTTTTGCTGCTAAATACAAAGCATTTGATACTAAACACATGGATTTATTGAACGCTGATAAAGCTTCTTTAGCTAAACAAGATAGCATCATTGGTGGTTTGAAAGCAGGTATTGAAGAATATAAAGCAGGTAAAAAAGACGAAATGGCTATTAAAGCTGCTTTCGAAGCTGCTAAAGCTGAATTGACTGCAATTGCTGCTGCTCATACTACTGCTGAATCTGCTCACGCATCTATGGCATCTGAATATACTACTTTGGTAACAGAAGCTAGTGCTAAATCTAAACCAGCTGACGACAAAGGCAAAAAAGCTGCTGTTAAAGGCAAAAAATAGTTTTAAGTAAAAATTTACTTAACAAAAAGGCAAGTCTTTAGGCTTGCCTTTTTTGTTTTTAAATAGAGAGCAATAACAGAAATACAAAAAAAGAGTTATACTAAAAAAAATCAATGAAAGACTACCAAATACATACACTTCCCAACGGCATTAGATTGGTGCATCACCAAGTAGCATATAGCAAAATTTCGCATTGCGGGTTTATTTTGAATATTGGCAGCAGAGACGAACAAGAATCGGAAATCGGAATTGCACATTTTTGGGAACACATGGCGTTTAAAGGCACAGAAAAGCGTAAATCTTTTCAAATTTTGAATCGCCTTGACGCTGTGGGCGGAGATTTGAACGCTTATACAACCAAAGAAAAAATTTGTTTTCACGCTTCTGTGCTGAATCCGCACCTCGAAAAAGCAGTTGAGTTGTTGAGTGATATTACTTTTCATTCTATTTTTCCAGAAAAAGAAATTCAAAAAGAAAGATTTGTTATTTTAGAAGAAATGTCGATGTACGCTGACGATCCCGCTGACGCAATTCACGACCAATTAGATGAGATCATGTACCCAAATCATTCTTTGGGCAAAAATATTTTAGGAACAACCGAAAGCGTCAAATCTTTTGACCGAAATCATTTTTTATCTTTTATCAAAAAAAACCTGAATAACGAACAAATTATTTTTTCGTCTGTCAATGCTTTTCCAATGGAAATGATGATTAAATTGGCTGAAAAATATTTTGTAAACATCGATAAACACGACGCAATTTTGGAACGAAAGCCATTTACAAATTATAAACCTGTTCAATTATCCATAAAAAAGCCAATTTCGCAAGCACATTGTATGCTTGCTGTGCCTGCTTATTCCTTAAATCACGACAAACAACTTCCTTTTTATTTACTTACCAATTTGCTCGGTGGCGTGGGAATGAATTCGCGCCTGAACATGAGTTTGCGAGAAAAATACGGTTTGGTTTATGCGATTGAGGCAAATTATACCACTTTTGTCGACTCTGGTTTGTTTTCGGTTTATTTTGCAACAGACCCAAACAACATTCACAAAGGCATGGATTTGATTTTTAAAGAATTGCGAAAACTCAAAGAAAAACCTTTTGGCACAATGCAATTACACAAAATCAAACAGCAATTAATGGGGCAGTTGGCAATGAATGAGGAAAATAAATTAGGCGAAATGCTCATGATGGGAAAAAGTTTGTTGGATTTGGGCGAAATAGAAACCCTTGACGAAGTTTTTGAGAAAATTGAACTCTTAAAAGCAAACGATCTTCAAGAAATTGCGCAAGAAATTTTTGACGAAAAACAATTTAGCCAATTAATTTATTCGCCTGTTTAAGACTAAATTTGTTGGATTGATTCATAAATGATGCGTAGAAATTGGCTGAAATATGCCTGTATTCTACGCACAATGTGGGGAATTACTGGTTAAATATATTTTTCTGTTGCGTGTGTCCTCACAAGAACCTTATTGGTAGAGTCGTAGCAAAGCGTTTCTTATGCCATTGTTTGTGTCCGCACAAACAAATTTGTAATATTACATTATTCTAGCTTGCTCTGTTTGGTAAAAAACAAAAATAAAAAAAAATCAAAGAAAAATTGCCAAAATAAAACCCAAATGAGCTATTTTTAACCCAATTTTTTCAAAAAAAACAAAATTTCTGAAAAAATACCTATATTTGCGCGTATTTTTGACAAATTATGGCAAAACCTTACAAAATAATCATTAGTTGTGGCGGCACAGGCGGACATATTTATCCCGCAATTGCTGTAGCGCAAGCCTTTAAAGCCTTAAATCCTGCCAACGAAATCCTTTTTGTGGGCGCAGAAGGAAAAATGGAAATGGAAAAAGTCCCCAAAGCAGGTTTTCAGATTATTGGTTTGGCAATGCGAGGTTTGCAAAGAAGTTTGAGTTTTGATAATTTGTTAAAAAACTTGTTTTTGCCTTTTCAACTGCTGTCTAGTTTGTGGAAAGCCCGCCAAATTCTACACGATTTTAAACCTGATGTTGTGATTGGTTTTGGTGGTTATGCAAGTTTTGCCGTGTTGCAAATGGCTGATTTTCAACAAGTTCCTGTTTTTATTCAAGAACAAAATTCTTATGCAGGTTTGGCAAACAAATGGCTTTCGCGCTTTGCAAAAAAAATATTTGTGGCATACCCAAATATGGAAAAGTTTTTTGATGCCAACAAAATTGTTTTCACAGGAAACCCAATCAGGGAAGACATTGCAAATTTGTCGGACATTCGAACAAAATCCTTTGAATTTTTTGAATTAAATCCCCAAAAAAAGACTTTACTAATTATAGGAGGCAGTTTGGGTGCAAAAACCATAAACGATTGCCTGCTTAACGGAGTGGCTAGACTTTTGCAAGCCGATCATCAAATTATTTGGCAAACAGGCAAGGGATATTTTTCGAATATTCAGCAAAAACTTACATCTTTTTTAGACGCAAAATTGGCTAAAAATTTGATCGTCAAAGAGTTTATCTACGAAATGCAATTTGCCTACGCTTGTGCCGATTTGGTAATTTCTAGGGCAGGAGCTTTGTCTATTTCTGAACTTTGTTTGGCTCAAAAAGCGACAATTTTAGTGCCTTCGCCAAATGTTGCAGAAGATCATCAGACCAAAAATGCGATGGCTTTGCAAGAAAAACAGGCTTGTATTTTGGTCAAAGATGCAGAAGCAAAAGAAATTTTGATCGACAAAACCTTAGATTTATTGCGTGACGAAAATGAGCTAAAAAAGTTGCAAAAAAATATTTTTAATTTTGCGAAGACAAATTCGGCTCAACTTATTGCTAATCAAGTAGTTAGTTTTTTGTAAATTTCCGTGAACACAAGAAAATTCAAAAAAGTTCATAAAAATAAAAATATTTTTGTTCTTTTTTGTCTTTTTAAAAAATATATTAAACAAAACAAAGTTATTAAATTGTCATAAAAA
>RDXG01000198.1 GCA_004292785.1 Bacteroidota bacterium | reverse complement strand
CCAAATCCGTAGCCCATGCCTTCGCCAAAATCGCCAACTGCGGCAGTTCCTCTTTGGTCGTTATGCAAAATAAACACTTGTCCGTCAGCTCCGTTTCCGTCTCTTGTGCCAAAATAATAGGCAAATTCCAAAATGACATCTTTTGTCAAATCCAATTTTTCGAAGGAATACACTTGTCCTTTTTGGTTGTTTGCTTCGGTAGTCATTTCGATGCAGTCGCAAGGTTTGCCGTCTTTAAGCAAAGGTTTTGCAAAACCTCCCATGTAATAATCGGCTTGTACTTTTTTCAAATTTGCGATGGGATCAATAAGTGTTACATCAGAATAAATGTAATTGTTTTCTTGATTTAGATCGCCAAAAGAGGCTTCTGTGCCTACTTTTACTTCCAAACGATAGGCTTTGAGTGCAATCGTTTTTGCGATTGGCATATCAAATTCGAGATCACGATTTTGGTTCATCTGCAAAGCAGAAATGGGCGCGCTAAACACAATTTGTTTGTATAAATTTGTGTTTCTTGCTGAATTGTCGATCAGCGTAACTTCGAGTTTGCAAGCGGGAAAGGTTTCGTTGCCCAAATTACTCACATTCACTTTGAGTTTTTCGGTCATACCAACCACTAGCAAATCATTGGTTTCTGCCGAATTTAAGGATAAATCGATCCTCTTTTGAGCAAAAACCGACATCGAACAGCAACATAACAACAAAATGGTTAGCCACCGTTTCAATGGTTGAAAGATAGGTTTGTTCTTCATAAAGAAACTGGTTTTTGATTTGGAAAAATTAGTTAAAAAAATTGTTTGAATTAACGCAAATTAAAACACAAATATAGTGTTTTATTAATTTTTTTAATAACTAAACGTTAAAGTTTATTAAAAAATTCATAATTGTTATAAAAAGAGTAATAATTAATTTTTTTCTGTTGTCTTAGTTTAAAAATAACTGTTTTGATAAATAACAATTCTTTTTAAATCATTTTTTTTTCATAAATTTGCCAAAAAAAAACCATGTACACAGAAGACCATAATTTTCCTATTGTTTTGGATTTGACAGGAATAATCAAAAAGATTTCAGACAAATATTTGCTTAAACTTACCAGCAACAATCCTG
>RDXG01000087.1 GCA_004292785.1 Bacteroidota bacterium | reverse complement strand
AATTTGGAAATATTATCATTCCAAAATCAATAAACCTAATTTTTGGGGAATGATAGAACCAAATGTAAATATAAACGCTTCTTTGTACGACATTCGGGAATATTTTCAGGGCAGAAACGAAAATGGTAGAATGAACTCGTCGAGCGCAGACGAAAAATATACAGAATTAATGGCAATTTTGCGAGAGAAAATGCAAATTTTGGCAAGCAAAATAGAGCCTAAAATTTATGAATATGGGTTTTTGAAGGAATAAATAAATTCTTTGTTAATTTTCACGTTGCCAATCGTCTTTTTCAGACGTTGGCAAACGTGAAATATCTACGCCAAAGCCTGCGCCAAATCTTCAATCAAATCTTCCACATCTTCCACGCCTACGCTTAAACGCACCAAAGAATCGCGCAAACCATTTTTTTCGCGCTCTGCCTTCGGAATGCTTGCGTGAGTCATAGTGGCAGGATGCCCGCACAAAGACTCCACACCGCCCAAAGACTCGGCAGTAATAAACAATTTAAGGCGTTTCATCATTGCAAAAGCATTTTCTACGCTGTCTTCTTTCAACTCAAAAGACAACATTCCCCCAAAAATTTTCATTTGTTTTTTGGCAATGTCATGATTTGGGTGCGTAGGCAAAGACGGGTGATAAACTCTCGCAATTTTTGGGTGATTGACCAAAAAATTCGCTATCGCAATGCCGTTTTCGTTGTGTGCTTTCATTCGCAAATGCAAAGTTTTGATGCCTCGCAACACCAAAAAGCAGTCCTGTGGAGCAGGAACGCCACCGCAAGCATTTTGCAAAAACCGAATTTGATCCGCCAATTCTTCACTGTTTACAATCAAAGCACCCATAATTACGTCTGAATGTCCCGCCAAATATTTTGTAACGGAGTGCATCACAATATCAGCTCCCAAATCTAGCGGCGTGTGGCAATAAGGCGTAGCAAAAGTGTTATCAACGGCAAACAAAACCTTGTGTTTTTTGGCAATTTTGCCCATTTCCTCGATGTCAATGATGTTCAACAACGGATTTGTAGGCGTTTCTACCCAAATGAGTTTGGTGTTGGCATTGATTTTTTCCTCGATGCTTTTTGGGTCATTCATGGGAACAAAATGAAATTTTATTCCAAATTTTTCAAAAACTTTCGTAAAAATACGATACGTTCCGCCATACAAATCATTTGCCGCAATAACTTCGTCATTGGGTTTTAACAATTTGATTACAGTATCAATCGCTGCCAAACCAGAGGCAAAACAGAAGCCAAAGTTTCCGTTTTCGAGGGCTGCCAAATTGTCTTGCAACACGTTTCGGGTCGGATTTTGGGTGCGTGCATATTCGTAACCTTTGTGTTTGCCAGGCGATTCTTGGGCATAAGTAGAGGTTTGAAAAATAGGAGTCATGACTGCTCCTGTAACTTGTTCAGGATAAATTCCTGCGTGAATGGCTTTTGTTCCGAATTTCATTTGATTTTTTTGCTTGTTTTTTGGCTTTTTACCAAATATTTTTTGTAAATAAATGCAATAGAATGATAAGTGTTTTTTAAGATTTTACTGATAGAACGTTTGTTCAGAAAACGAACTTCTGTGATGTCTTCTTCGGTTTGCGCTTTGAGTTGTGAATCGTCTTCACAAATCATTTCGTACCAAATGGTTTGTTTCAGAATTGCTTGATTTTGAATTTGATAAGTGTGCCAAGTCGTTCCAATTTTGCGTTTGATGTTGGTTTTGACTCCCGTTTCTTCTTCAATTTCTCTAATGGCAGCAATTTTTTTCTTTTCGCTAACTTCAATTTTTCCCTTTGGCAAATCCCATTTTCCTAGTCTTTTGATAAACAAAACGCTGTCTTCTTTCATAACCAATCCGCCTGCGGCTTTGATAATTTGGAAATTCGCTTTGAATTTTTTGACTACTTTTTTGTAATCTTTGACTTCAAACTGAAAATCTCCGTCAATGGGCATTTCTTGATTTCGGATTTGTTCATAAATTGTCAAAATTTCTTCTGCCGAATTGATTTTGACGTAATTTGCTGCCCTTTGCCCTTCTTCTTTTGGTTCTTTAAGAATTTCGAGCATGAGATCGTTGATAAAAACTTTCATGAGTGATGATGTTATAAAATTTTGTCAAAGGTAGGAAAAAATAATTATTTTTGGAAATATTGAGAAGTTAGGAAAAATGAAAAATAAACTTACGGAGTTCTAAAACATAAATATTTGATTATCAGTATAGTAAGTCTAATATAAATCATTGAAAATAATTTGCTAAAAATATGTCAAAAAAAACTTATTTTAGCTTTTTAGAATTATTAAAGCTATTTTTGTTGTTAAATTCAAATAAGGTAACGAAATTTGTCAAGAATTGAATAGAATATATGAAAAATATCAGAAATTTCTGCATTATTGCACACATAGATCATGGAAAAAGTACGCTGGCAGACCGTTTGTTAGAATTTACAAAAACTGTAACCAAGCGTGAAATGCAAAACCAACTGCTCGACGACATGGATTTGGAACGAGAACGAGGAATCACGATCAAAAGTCATGCAATTCAAATGAATTATATTCACAAAGGACAAGAATATATTTTGAATTTGATTGACACACCAGGACACGTCGATTTTTCTTATGAAGTTTCGCGCTCCATTGCCGCCTGCGAAGGTGCTTTGCTGATCGTAGATGCCGCACAAGGCATCGAAGCACAGACGATCTCGAATTTGTATTTGGCAGTCGGACACAATTTGACCATCATTCCTGTTCTGAACAAAATAGATTTGCCTGGGGCAATGATCGAGGAGGTTTCTGATGAAATTGTTGAGTTGATCGGTTGCGAGCGCGAAAGCATTATTCACGCAAGCGGAAAAGAAGGAATCGGCATTGAAGATATTTTAACGGCAGTTATTGAAAGAATCCACCATCCTGTCGGTGATCCTGAAGCACCTTTGCAAGCCTTAATTTTTGACTCCGTTTTTAATTCTTATCGTGGAATTGAAGTATATTTTAGGGTCATCAATGGCACAATGAAAACCAGAGATAAGGTAAAATTCATTGCCACAGGCAGAGAATACGAGGCAGACGAAATTGGTGTTTTGAAACTCAAACAAGAACCAAAAAGCGTCATGTCGGTGGGTGATGTAGGCTATTTGATTTCAGGAATTAAAGTTGCCAAAGAAGTAAAAGTAGGCGATACGATTACCCATGTTGCCAATCCTTGCCACGACATTATACACGGTTTCGAAGACGTAAAACCGATGGTTTTTGCGGGAATTTATCCTGTGGATACTACCGAATTTGAGGATTTGAGAAGTTCATTAGAAAAATTACAACTCAACGATGCCTCATTGGTTTGGGAACCTGAAACTTCTGCCGCTTTGGGTTTTGGTTTCCGTTGCGGTTTTTTGGGAATGTTGCATTTGGAAATTGTGCAAGAACGTTTGGAGCGCGAATTTAATATGACCGTAATTACTACTGTTCCTTCCGTACAATTTCACGTTTTTAACACCAAAGGACAAAAAATTCCTATTTCTGCTCCTTCCGAAATGCCCGATCCTTCTGCGATTGACTACATCGAGGAGCCGTTCATCAAGGCGCAAATTATCACCAAAGCCGATTATGTGGGACCTATTATTTCGCTTTGCATGGACAAAAGAGGCGTTATCAAAAACCAATCTTATTTGACTACTGATCGGGTTGAAATGACTTTTGAAATTCCTTTGTCTGAAATTGTTTTTGACTTTTTCGACAAACTCAAAACCATTTCCAGAGGTTACGCATCTTTGGATTACGAATTGATCGGTTTTAGAGAAACGGACATGGTAAAACTAGACATTATGCTCAATTCCGAAAAAGTGGATGCCCTTTCTGCCATTGTTCACAAAGACAAAGCCTATCCTTGGGGAAAAAGATTGTGCGAAAAACTCAAAGAACTTTTGCCACAACAACAGTTCGAAATTGCGATTCAGGCGGGAATTGGAAACAAAATTGTAGCGCGCGAAACAGTCAGGGCTTTGCGAAAAGACGTTACAGCCAAATGTTATGGTGGTGATATTTCCCGAAAAAGAAAATTGCTAGAAAAACAGAAAAAAGGTAAAAAACGTATGCGCCAAATTGGAAACATAGAAGTTCCGCAGTCGGCGTTTATGGCGGTTTTGAAAATTGATTAATTGAAGAATTAAACCTATAAGGTTTTTAGAAACTTTATAGGTTTGAATGTTAAAAGTTAATTTACTACACTTTTTGTAGCTGCTATTTTTCTATCTGCATACAAAACCACTTCTTTGATAACCATTTTCTGAATAGCAGAAATTAAGGTTTCCATTAATTCATAATTTGGTTTTTGATTTTTTACGGGTAATGAAATATTTAATTCGTCTGCATCTTTTGCATAAAAATTTCTACCATAACTAAACTGACCTGCATAAGATACTCTATGAATGGCAGTTGTTACAAAAATTGATGCAAATTTTGGTAATTTTTCGGTATGAACTACTGCAATATGGTC
>RDXG01000197.1 GCA_004292785.1 Bacteroidota bacterium | reverse complement strand
AATTTTATGAGTGAGGAATTTGTTATTTCTTCGGGTTTTATTACACCTACTGCACGCAAAACAAAAATCTATAACGATACCACTAATTCTTACCAAACTTTGGTTTATTGTGTCTATGATTTGGCTTTGTCTTATCACGAAAAATATGGTACTGATGATTTTACCTTGAAATGTACCAAAGTTATTGACAAATATGCAAATAATAAACTGCATTATTCGGTCTTAATGGCAAATTATTACGGTTATAAAAGTATGAAAGCAATAAAAGCAGCCAATTATCCCAAAGCATCGCAGGTTTACGAAATGCCCGAAATACGCCCTTTGTTGTTAGAAAGAGATAAATATTACAAGCAATTAGACGACTTAGGCGTGTTAAATGTGTCTGTCGAAGATTACGAAAAATGGCTAAAATCAACTAAACTTACATCAGAAAACAACTAAAATGAAAAAATATTTTCTTTTACTTTTTGCAGTCTTTTTATTAAGTTCTTGCACAAAAAACTTGCAAATCAGTAGCACCAAACAACCTGTTTTGGTTGCTAAAAAACAACAATTTCCTGCATTAAATTTACAGCCCAAAACAGTTATTTCGCCTGTTTTTTTGCAGCCTTTGGCTTGTTCAAAAATGGTTTTGTCTTCGCAAAACATTTATGAACAAGCCTATTACCAAATTAGGCAAATATTGCAAGGTGGCAAACCGTTGAGTTTCAAAAAGGCTGTTTACTTGACAGAAAATGCGTATTTTGATAACGAATTGCCCGAAAATAGCTTTAATCAAGCAATTACAGACTTAGTAACTTTGACAAAAGCAGTCGAAAAAACCTCTAAATTCACCTATAAATATGCTGATAGTGTCAATTTGCGAAAAAATTATGCCATTTATCGGGTATTGGCAGATACGCTAAATATTGCAAATATTTTTCAGTTGTTGCCATATGAATATGATTTTGAGGACGCAAGAGGTGAAAAAGAATGGGCAAAAGGTTTTGTTACAAAATAACAGGAAATTGTCATTCTTTGCCATTTTTGTATAAAATTTTAGCAGAAGAACTCGAAACAGAGGCATATTTAAGTTTATTGCCTCACCATATTTATTTGCAAATTCCTTTCAAAAGACCACCTTACTGCACACAAACTTACTTCAATACCGAACTCACGAGCAAAACTTTTCCGCTTGATGCGTGGGTAGAAACTGCGGGCTATGTAAGTAATGCAGCAGTCGTATCAGGTATGTATATGGATAGGTTGGACACCAAACAGTCCATTGCCTTGTGTTTAGTAGATTTGGCAAAGGGTTTTGAGGCTCGAAACAAAGAGAAATTAAGCAGGGCAGAAATAGACCAATTTATGCAAAATTGTGTAGATTTGGCTTTGCAAACTGCACCGAATTTGATAACTGCAAGGTTGTTGCAAGTAGAATTAGACAAACGAAATTTTGTAACTACAAATAATAAGTTGATTTACAAGCAATTAGAAATAAATATTACAAAATTATTTGCAGACGGTTATTTAGAATTGCCTGAATTAATGTATTCTGAACAACCAAAAACCGCAGGTTTAGATAGCACTTACACACCTTTTGCGCAAGAAAATATACGTGAAGGCACACCCACAGGCAAAGGCACAGTTTTAACTTTGAGCAATGGAAGGTATGCAGAGTTCAAAAATGCAAAAAGAATTGAAACTATTGGTAGTGTAAGGTTTGATACAGAAAGAAAGAAAATTGTAGGTTTTGGAGAGAATAAA
>RDXG01000196.1 GCA_004292785.1 Bacteroidota bacterium | reverse complement strand
CAAGAAGCCCAAAGCGACACCAAACACGAGTACCACGCAGGCGAGATAGTCAATATGGCAGGGGCGCAACTTCCTCACAATCGTATTGTTCGCAATCTTATCTATTACCTAAGCCTTTGCCTCGAAGAGAGCAACTGCGAAGTATTGGCAAATGATATGTTGTTGAGTTTGCCCGAATGTGAGAAATATGTCTATCCTGATGTAATGATTGTTTGCGGAGAACCTCTCTTAGATGATACACGCAGGCAAGGCTTAGATGTGTTGCTGAACCCTACTGTGGTTATAGAAGTTACTTCTGCCTCGACTGCGCTCTTTGATAGAACGGAGAAAATGGAGTGTTATTTGCTCCTTGCCTCCCTGACGCAATATGTGTTGGTAGATAGCGAAAAATTAGATGTGATTAGCTACACACGAAACGCTCAAAATCAATGGATTATGCAATATTTCACTCAAAAAACGGACAGTGTTTTGATAGGAGATTGCGAGCTATTGGTTGAAAATATCTACAAAAAAGTAGCTATTTGAACCATAAACTTTAGAAGACATTTTAGGGTGGTTCGATGAAAACGTCCATTTTTTTGTATTTTTACAGAAAACTTAAACCTTTAAGATAATGACAGTAATAGAAAAAAAACAACTTCTGATGGCTAAAATTGATACTTTTTCAGAAGCCCAACTAGACAAAGCCTTAGAACTTTTGGAAAATCTTGAAAACAAAGAGCAAGACCGACAAGCACATTTCGAGGAATTATTGAACTATACTAACCAAAAATACGCAAAAGTTTGGGAGGCTTTGGCATAATGATATACCTTACTAAAGAACAAATAATAGCTACCAACCTAAACCAAATCAAATTATTTGGTGGAAACTTTGTGCCTCCTTCCAATTTTTTGCATGAGGAAAATTTGGACTATCTTCTTGAAGCAGTGCAAGCTGAAATGTTTGGCGAACCTTTGTATCCCACATTGTATCAAAAAGCAGGCTTGTATATGTTCAACATTGTTTGCAATCATATTTTTCAAGATGGCAACAAACGAACAGGCTTGCAGGCGAGTATGGTTTTTTTGCTCCTCAATAAATTCAGCATAGAGGCAAGTGATAATGAACTTAC
>RDXG01000086.1 GCA_004292785.1 Bacteroidota bacterium | reverse complement strand
AATTTTTAGCAAATCGTTTCTTTTGGTTGCATCAAAACTTTCAGAACTACAATATTCTTTGCCTTCCATAATCACAAAAGTCCATTGTTTGCCTACAATTTCTACTCCATAAAGCGGAATTGGGCGCTTGTTTTTTGTTTGCCCAATCAAAAAAGCCTCGATTAATTGTGCCATAGAATCGCCTTTTGGGTTTTTGTTGGGTTTGTATTCCTGAAAATGAAAATAAGGCTCGCCATGAATATTCAATATTCCTTCCGCAAGCATAAAATCCGATTTTACAGTCAATTTAATGCCTTCCACCGTTGCAGAAATGGTTTTGTCGAAATAACTGATCGCTTTATCGTCTTTGGTAAGCCAACCCAAATTTAAAATATCACTAATAAATTTCATTTTTAAGTCTTCTTCACTCCAACCTTTGATTCCTAAAACCACTTTTTCAAAGGCTTTTTCAAAAATTCCTTGTTCAACTACATCAAAAACAGCGGTCGGAGCATCAAGCCATTCCTGCATCAACGGTGTAATTTTGATCAGTGGTATAAGATTAAAAGTTTTGATCAATTCGCCTTCCTGCCAATTTTTGCCTATATTTTCGTCCTCTTCCTCAATTTTTTTCTTTTTTCTAGCCATAATTTTCTTGTTTTGGTTTGTACAAATATACAAAAAAAACATTCCAATTTTGTTAGAATGTTCTTTTTTTAAAAAATATGATCTTTTTTGCTTATTATTTTTCCAAAGTTTTCATTTTTTCGATGGCAGCAAATTTGTAGTTGCCAAACATAGATTTTTTCAGAGAAGTAATAGCCAATTTAGAATTGCTCATTTTTTCGTAAATAATGGCTTCCGTAAAATTGAGTTTTGCTCGAATATCTTGACTAATGCTTGGGCGATTAGCCAAACCTTCCAACAAGTCGATGGCAACTTTATGATTGCCTTGCTTGTATTCGCAAAGTGCAATATTGAACAAAATAGGCAAATTATTTGGGTTCAATTCTAAAGAACTTTTACCTGAAACAATGGCATCTTTGTATTTGCCCGCCTCAAATTCCATTTGTGAAAGGTCTTCTAGTTTTTTTGCTTTTTTTTCAGGGTCTTTTTCTGAAACCGAAGACGCTTTTAGGGATTCTATTCTGGGCGTTCTGTCCGATTTGGTGGCTGCAATGGCAACTTTTAGCTCGTGTGCCTGCGAAAAATCCTTTTTGATCAACAAGGCAATATCAACAAATTCTTCACTTTTTTCAATCTCAAAAATACTAAAATAAGCCGTTGCCAAAGCCACGTAATATTTAGGACTTAATTCAAATATTTTTGCTTTAAAGGGGCCATGATTTGCTTTTTCAAGTGCGGCATCTGCTTGTGTATATTGCCCAAGTTTATGCTGTGCGTAACCTAATTCATAATAAAATTTAGCTAATTTTTGAGGCTCATCAGTCGGAACAGCAAGTAAAGCATTGTTGATGCTGGTTACTGCATTGTCATATTCTCCAACCAAATTCGAGTATTTGGCATCAAAATAAAGCACAGTCGGGTTTTGTGGGGCAACTCCAACCAACTCCTTGATATGCGTTCCTGCACTTTTAAACTGTCCTGTCGAATACAACAATTTGATAATTCTGCCTTTGTAACCAACTTTATTTTTGGGGTCTTTCTCGTGTTTGAAAGCCAAATCTAAGTTTTTGATAGCGCCTTCCAAATTTTTTTCTTTGGCATGAAGTTGAAATAACAAAAAATAAACCTCTACCATATCTTCTTTGAGTGAAACCACTTTTTCCAAAGATTTCATTGCATTTTTGATGTCTTTGACCAACAAATAAATTTTTGCTTTTCGCAGCCAATATTCGTGGTTATTGGGTTCGGCTTTGATCGCATTTTCGTATTCAACAAGAGCAGCTTGATAGTTTCGGGTCTTTTTGAGGGCTTCCGCCTTCATAATAGACTGCAAACCTGGAGCAGGTTGTTGGGCATAAAGTCTGCCAAAACAACAACATGACAACAATAAAACGAGTATGGACAGTATTTTCATAAGGTGCTTTTTTTTAGATAAAGTTTATTCATTTCAAAATAGTTTTTCCATTTTTAACGAAAAAATAATCATTTCTTACATAAAGATTTTTGAAGTAAAAATAAAGATTTTATTCTATTTTCAGAAAATACTTTGAACAATTTTATATTCTAAACGAAAATCATAAAAAAAGGCTATTTTATGGACTATTTTTTTATTCAAAACACAAATCAAATTCTAAATAATTCAATTATTCTATTAAAAAATGTTAAAAACAAAACATTATTTAAAAACTCATTTTCAGATTTTAGATCACAAAAATTGTTATAAAAAATATGAACATTTTAATTTCTTAAATTTTAAATATAATTTTGTACATTCAAAATTGCGATAATCTTGAATGATAAAAAATCTGAACCCATGAATTTTCGTTTTTTACTTGTCTTTTTTTGCTTTGTTTTTTGGGGAAATCATTATTTATTTGCCCAAGATTCTAAAAAAAATGTTAGTCAAGATACACTCAAAATAGACCAAGATAGCATTGGAAAAGCCGATGAAATAGAAGAAATCATCAATTATTCTGCTAAGGATTCGATTCGTTTTAATGTGGTCAAACAAATTATTTATTTGTATGGTTCTGCCAAAATCAAATTTGGACTCACCGAATTGGCTGCCAATTACATCGAAATTGATCAATTCAAAAATCAAGTCATGGCAAAAGGCACAATGGATACGACCACCAAAAAAATGATCGGTGATCCTGTTTTTACAGACAAAGGCACAACCTACAACGCAAAAGTCATCAATTATAATTTTAAAACCAAAAAAGGCATCATTTCTGGAACTAGCACCAAACAAGGCGAAGGAAATATTGTTAGCGAAACGGTTAAAAGAGACCTCAATGGGCATTTATATGCGCGCTACAACCTTTATACCACCTGCGATCTGCCACATCCACATTTTGGGATTCGTTCTCAAAAAATGAAAATTATACCAGGCAAATTAACGGCTTCGGGCCCATTCTTTTTGGAAATGGGCGGAGTTCCGACTCCACTTGGATTCTTTTTTGGGCTTTTTCCACAACCTGGCGGTAAGGCTTCAGGTTTTTTGATGCCACAATACGGAGAAACCCGCGAAAGAGGCTTTTTTCTTGCCAATGGAGGCATTTATTTGGCAATTAGCAATTATGTAGATGCCCGAATTACAGGCGAAATGTATAGCAAAGGAGGTTATGGTTTTAACATTATTTCCAACTACAAAGACCGATATAAATATGATGGAAACATTAATTTTAGGTACAATGTACGCGAAAACGAAGTGGCAGGAAGCGTAGAAAAAGCCATAGGGAAAGATTTTTCTTTTGCATGGTCGCATACGCCAAAGGGTAGGGGAAAGGGCAAATTTTCGGCAAACGTAAACATTGCCACCAGCAACTTTAATCAACGGAACGCACCTGATGCAAGAAGTTATTTGTCGAGTTCTTTAAATTCAAATATCCAATATAACACTAGTTTTTTGGGTGGAAAAATTACGTTGGGAACGAGTTTGCGCCACGAACAAAACATCATTACCAAAGTTGCAAGTGTGTTGCCAAGTGCAGAACTTCGAATTACTCGAATCACGCCTTTTGCCAAACTTTCAGACAAAAAAAATCTTTTGACAAGTTTGAACATGAGTTATACCATGAGTACCAGTGCCACGATTACGAATGTAAGGCAGGGAACAGCTAGTTTTCCGTTTACTGTGGTTGGTTTGAGCAATGTTCGGGATACAATCGGCTTTAATTTGGCGAATATTAACCAATTAATAGAAAATACAAGAACAGGAATGACGCACAATATTCCAATTTCTACTTCAGCGAGGGTTCTCAAATTTTTCGATTTGAGTTTGAGTTTCAACTACAAAGAAGTTTGGTATCCTGAAAATTACAGTTATCAATATTTGGGCAGAGACGGCATCATCAAGACCGCAGACGGCAGAGATTCTACAATCAGAATACAAAAAGATACGGTTCAAGTGCAAAAAAACAAAGCATTTAGCCGTTTTAACGATTATAGTGTAAGTGCCTCTTTGACTACTCGAATTTATGGCACATATTACCCAAAAATTGGCAGGATTCAAGCAATTCGGCATATTATTAACCCGACCATTTCCTTGTCTTATCGTCCTGATTTTGGCAAATCTTCTTATGGCTTTTACGAAAATGTGCAATCCAAAGAATTTATTTCGGCAGGAGGACAATACGCGCCGCCCCAATTTGTCAATACTTCTTATTTTCAAGGAATTTATGGGCAGCCAAGCACAGGCGAATCGGCTTCGATGAATATTGGAATTACGAATACCTTAGAAGCAAAAATGAAATCGAAATACGATTCGATCAAAAAACCCGAAAAAATAACTTTACTTAATTTTTCCTTGAATACAGGATATAATTTTTTGGCGAAAGAATATAAATTAAGCAATATTAGTGTGAGTGGAAATACTACTGTTGGTAAATTCAAT
>RDXG01000085.1 GCA_004292785.1 Bacteroidota bacterium | reverse complement strand
CAAATGATTAAAGTTAGTAAACCCGAAAACAGCATTTTTTTCGATAATTTATCCCCAAATTTCATGAGTTTTTTGGCAAATATTCCTACTGCTTTTGTAGCTGTTTTTTTTCGCCCTTTTGTTTGGGAAACCGAAAATATATTCAAAATATTGGTATCATTAGAAAATATTGTCTTGTTTTTGATGTTTTTGGGCATAAAAAAAGGTATTTTTCCTAAAAAAAACAATTTATTATTGCTTAGCGCAATTTTCTATATTTTTTTGTTGGCAATTTTGTTGGCATTTTCTACGCCAAATATTGGTACTTTGGTCAGGTATAAAGTTGGTTTTATGCCTTTTTTGGTGTATTTGTTGCTTTGCAGATCAAGGTTTTTTTATTTTTTTAACAAGGAAAAGGTTTAATTTTTTTCTAAAAATGCTAACTATAATATGTAGATTTTTAGTTGGCATATTCAGAACTTTGCAAAAAAAATTTATGGCATCTCAAACACTGATCAAATTTGGTGAAATTGTACGAAAAAAAAGAACAGAACAAAAACTTTCACAAGAAGATTTTGCAGAATTGGTGGGCGTACACAGAACCTACATTGGCATGATTGAAAGAGCCGAAAAAAATATTACTTTGCTAAATATCGAAAAAATTGCCAAAGCGTTTGGTATTTCCATTGCTCAACTTTTAGAAGAAATTTAAGATGAAATCACCTTACGAAAACAAAAATGTTTCTGAATGGAAACAAATTACTGAAAATTTGTTGGCACAAAATCCGATCTATGAAAAAAGAGAAGAATTAGTAAAAATCATTTTTGACTCTAAAATTTGTGCTTTGCAATTAGGGAAAGATTTTATTCCAAGTTATTCGAATTTAGGTTTTTTCATAGAAAATTTGACTGCTTTAAAATTGGCAGAAAAATATACTACACAATGGAAACATGGAAAAGACAAAAATGAGAAAGACATTGTTTGTTTGGACAATTCAGATTTTTCGATAGAAGTTAAATCTTCTTCGAGTTCAAAATATATTTTTGGAAACAGAAGTTATGCGCAAGCCGAAAGTAAAAAAGCTACAAAAGAGAAAAGTGGATTTTATTTAGCCATCAATTACGAAAAGTTTAAGAAAAATAACCTAGAAGTTCCCCAAATAGTTTTAATCCGTTTGGGTTTTGTGGAACATAGTGGATTGGCGTGCGCAAAAATCTGCAAAAGGACAACAAGCTAGGCTTTCTTCTGAAGTTTATGAAGGAAAATTTATAACACTTTATAAGAAACAAAAAATAAAACCTAAAACAAAGTAACTTTTTTTGATTGCAATAGACATTCTACTTGCTCAATTCTTTGTTTTGCAATTTCGCAATAGTGTTTATTTAGTTCAAAACCAATACATTGACGATTGTTTTTCATGGCAACCACCGTCGTAGTTCCACTGCCCAAAAAGGGTTCTAAAATCAAATCATTTTCGTTGGTAAAGCCTAAAATCATTCTTAAAACCAAATCTTCAGGGAATTGTGCGGGGTGATTGGTGCGTTCCTGCGAAGACCGATTTGCTCCTGTGGTTACTTTAGCAATTTGCCAAACATCTGAAGGATTTTTTCCTAAGGTATTTGCACGCAATTTGCCGTTTTTCTTCGAATTTGGGTATTTTACATCAGGATCACGAATGGCATCGAGATTAAAAATATATTCTTCAATGTTTTTGACATACCACAAAATTTTTTCGTTTCTTGGAGATAAATAATTTTTGCAAGCCACTCCTGCACCATAATTCCAAACAATTTCCTGATTCAAATAAAATTTGATTTTATCCCAAATTAAGTACGGAATTGGCAAAGCTCGTGCTTGTGATTCAAGTTTAAGATAACCCAAATTTAACAAATACGAACCATTATTTTTTGTTACTTGGTAAATTAAATCACTGATTTCTGCCAACCAATCAATATATTCAGGCACAGACAAGGCTTTTTCATATTCTTTGCCAATATTATAAGGCGGGCTTGTGATGGTTGAATCTATTTTTATTTTATTTGCAAGCATTTTTTGCAAGCCTTCTTTGCAATCGAGATGGTAAATTGCAACAAATTCATTTGAAAAATAAGGCTCTCCTAAAATTTGAATAATTTTTTTTAATGACATATTTCGTATTTTTAGCAAATATAATAACGCTAACTTTCGTATGCAAATTTATTCATAACTTTTTTATTTTTTCCCAAAAAAACAAAAAAAAAAATAGTTAGGTATTTCATTTGATTATAGAAATAAAAACAACCGACTCAGCTATGATCAAAAATATTCTTATTTTATTTTTTTGTTTTTTTTCTTATTCGCTTGCGGCACAGCAAATTCCTACATTTAACTCGTATATGTTCAATAATTTTTTGTTAAATCCTGCGGCAGGGGCTACAAAAAACTATGTTGATCTCAAATTGGGCAACAAAAGGCAATGGTCAGGCATTGAGGGAAGTCCGCAAGTTTATTATTTGAGTTGTAATATGCCCATTCATTGGAAAGAAAATAAACGTTTTTTGCCTCGTCAATATCATGGAATTGGAGGATATGTCAATGCAGAACAAGCAGGAATTTTTCAGAAAATAACCTTGTTTTTGTCTTATTCTTACCATCTTTCTTTGGGAAAAATAAATGGAGAACCTGTGCGCGCTTCGCTAGGAATTTCAGCAGGAGTACATAATTTGTCCTTGAATACTTCAAAAATTAGGCTCGCAAATCCGCTAGACAACGCCATTTTGGGCAGTACAAACGCCTTTGCCCCTGATGCCGATTTGGGAATTTGGATTTATCATCAAAAATTTTATTTGGGAATTTCAGCCAAGCACATTGCAAGTCCAAAAATCAATTTTGCAAATGAAAACGAATTGGTACGTCATTATTTTTTTACAGGCGGTTATCGTTTGCAAATTACTAGCCAAGAAATAGACGTTATTCCTTCTTTTTTGTTGAAAGGGACAAATTTTAGGGATATACAAGTAAATTTGAGTGTTTTGTTTCGTTTTAAGGATCAAATTTGGTTTGGTGCGTCTTACAAACTCAAAGAATCTACGGCTATTTTGTTGGGTTTTAATATGGCGCAGTTGGCAGAAATTACTTATGCTTATGAGTCTTTGCAATCGGGTTTGCAACAAGTTTCTACAGGTAGCCACGAGTTTATGTTGGCATTCAAAATCGGAAATTACAAACACAGAAAAAGGAGTAAACCCGAAATTCCTTTGTTTGAATAAAACCATAAAATAGGATTTTGAAAACCCTATTTTATTTTAATTTTTCTAAAAAATTCCTTTGACATAATCTTCCAAATACGAATAATTTGGGTTCAATTTGCCGTTTTGAGTAATGCTTGCCCGATAAATAATTTGTTCAGAATCAGTGTTTAACAAAGCAGGAATCACTCTTTCAGTCAGATCTTTGCCAAAAGAAATCGATGCATCACGAGGAATTTCGCAAGGCAAATTGTCCACCGCCATGACCGTAATCTGGTCGTTTTTGCTTACAAAATTTTCCAAAGATTCTGTTTTTGGATTGTAATTATACAAAGGTTCTTGAATTGTCGAAGCTCGCATGGTGCAAGGAATTGAGCCATCGATGTCGCAAGTAATGTCTGCAATGACTTTAATTTTAAAATCATTTTTTTTCATTTCTTCTTTGCTAAACATCAAAGGTGCTTTCGGATTCCAAAAAGCGGTGGCGATGAGCAAATCGGTTTTTGAGTAAAAATTTTGAAAATTTGCCCTAAAATATTCAGGAAATTGATGAAATTCCTGTGCGTCAAAGGCTTTTTTTTGCAAATGTTCGTGATAATCTTTGGAATGAACATTGACATAAACGGTTTGATCAAAAGTTTCATTCAAGTATTGCTCCACCGAAATTTTAGGAATTTGCATGGTGTCCAAAATTTCCATCGCGCCTTTTCCAACTCTGCCCGAACCCACTACCGCAATTTTTATATTTGGCAATTCAATTTCTGAAAGTTTTCCTTTCATTTCTTGCAAATCGTAACACAAATTGGCAGGCTTGAGGTCAAAAAGTTCATGTTTTTTGCCATAAGCCAATATTCCGTTGTACGCCCCAACCAAACCTGCATAACGCCCAAATGCAACTATTCTATTTCCATCTCTGTCTGTAAGTGTTTCATAATCAATGAGATGAATATTTTTTTTTAATATTTCCTGCAACAATTTTTGGTTATGTGGCTGCTTTTTGATGGTGTGCGAAAAGAAAAAATACCTTTTGTTAGGCATCAATTTTTGCAAAGGAACTTCCTTTACGCCAAATAAAATGTCGCATTCTGCCAAATTTTCTTGTACTGAAATGCCACAGGAGGCATATTCAACGTCTTCAAAACATCTGTGCGGACTTGGTTGCACAAAAATTTTGACATTTGGATACTGTCTTTGTAAATCTTGGCATTGTTGCGGAGAAAACGGCACTCGTCTTTCCGCAGGTATTTTTTCTTCTCTGATGATACCTATTTTCATTTTGCGTTTGTGTGTGTTGTTTAAAAACTGCAAAATTAGCTTTTTTTAGCA
>RDXG01000084.1 GCA_004292785.1 Bacteroidota bacterium | reverse complement strand
GGAATTGATGCCGCCAACGGTGCGATCATTATCACGACCAAAAAAGGCAAAAAAGGAAGCATGAAAATAGATTATGTCGCAAATTTTATGCTCGAAAAAATCACTCGTTTTCCTAATGTTCAAGACAAATATGGTTTGGGTTCAAAAGGAGTTACTTCACAAACAGGTTTGCAATATTGGGGAGCAGAAACTCCTGCGGGAGCAACAAAATTTGACAATTTGGACAAATTTTATGGCTACGGATTGACCAATAACCAAAGTGTAAGCATTAGCGGAGGTTCAGATAACGTTACTTATTTGGCTTCGGCTAATATTTTCAGACAAAACGGTTCTATGCCTGGCACAGGTTACGACAAAAATACTTTTCGTTTGAATTTGGGTGCAAAACTAAGCGAAAAACTCAATTTTTCGGCTTCTGTAAGCTATTTGAACACCGAAACTCGCAGACCACCTGCCACCAAAGGCTTGGGAAGTAGTTTTTATTATGCTACCATTTGGCCTCGAACTGACGACATGAGTAATTGGGAAAACAGCCCTTTCAAAGGAACAGTCGACGTGCCTGTAACGGGTAGCAGTGACGATCTCGATCCTTTTGATAATCCTTATTTTTCGGTCAATAAAAACAAAATTAAAGATGTTACAGATCGTTTGATGTTGAACGGAAGTTTGTCTTATGATCCTACGTCTTGGTTAAATTTAACTGCTAGGGTAGGGCTAGATCGTTACCAAACCAATGGCAGTTCTTTGTATGATGCAGGTTCTTATTATCGTTATCCCAACAGAAGTATTGCATTTAACGTAAAAGGCGTTTTTGCAGAATACACTTCTCAAAACCAAATCATTAACGCTTTCTTTTTGGCAACTTTCAAGAAAAAAGTAGGTGATTGGAATAGCAATTTGACTTTGGGTTACAACATAGATTCAAGAGAAAACAGAGTAGATTCTCGATACGGCGAAGGCTTTTTAGTTCCTGATTTGCCTAGCATTAGCAACACTAACCGAAATTCCAGAGATCAAGCCACCAGAGGCACAAGACGTAATTTGTTTGGAGTTTTTGGCGAATTAAAAATAGATTATAAAAATTATTTGTTTTTCAATTTTACAGGCAGAAACGACTGGTCTTCTACTTTGCCAAAAGCAAACAATAACTTTTTCTATCCTTCGGCGAGTGTGTCTTTTGTGGCTTCTGAAGCCTTAAATTTGGATAAAAGTGGTACGCTTTCTTTCTTAAAATTGCGAGTTGCGGTGGCGCAAGTGGGCAAAGATGCACCACCACATCAAATTTTGCCTGCTTTGCAAGAATTTACACGCACAGGAGGAGGCTACAATCTTGGCTTTTTTGGACCTAACGACAACATTAAACCCGAAACTACTACTTCTTATGAGGCAGGTTTGGATTTGCGTTTTTTCAATAACCGTTTGGCACTCGATGTTACCTATTATAGGGTTCGAAGCAAAAACCAAATTGTGCAACCGCGTTTGAGTTATGCAAGTGGTTATATTTTGCAGTTGGTAAATTCTGGAGAAATAGAAAATCAAGGCATTGAGGCTTTATTGACTGCCAAAGCATACATGGGAGAGAAATTTTCTTGGGACGTGATCGCAAATTTTACTTTGAACAGAAACAAAGTAATTGCGTTGCCTGGAGATTTTACAGAATTTTATTTGTCAGACTCTTGGTTGGCAGGTGCGGCTAGAGGCGGTTACATTGCAGGAAGTCCGTATTCCTCAATTACAGGAAATTCTTTCAAAAGAGATGCCAACGGGCAAATGCTTATTGGCGACAACGGTTATCCGATCAGAGATACCAGATATTTGGAAATTGGCAACCGCCAACCCAATTTTACGCTAGGAATTACCAATGTTTTTCGTTACAAAGATTTTATGCTTTCGGCTTTGTTAGACATTCGTTCTGGTGGAGATGTATTTAACGGTACAGATTGGGCTTTGACAGCTTTGGGTTTGAGTCAGCGTACTTTAGACAGAGGGAAAGCCATGACTTTTGAAGGAATTGTTGAAAAAACAGGCGAAAAAAATACAAAAGAGGTAATTCTTGACCAAGATTATTATACAGGAGTTTCGGGTGCAGGCAGAATCGAGGAGTCTTTCATCGAAAAAAGTGTAAATTGGTTAAGATTGCGCGACATTAGTTTGTCTTACACACTTCCAAAAGCACTTTTAGAAAAAACCAAAATCGTGAAAAATTTGTCCATCAATTTTACAGGAAATAACTTGTGGCTTTGGACAAATTATTCAGGTGCAGACCCCGACGTAAACGGTTTGAATGCAGCCGCAAGAGGCAGTGGAGCAGTTGGTTTCGATTATTTTTCTGTGGCTTCCCCAAAAACTTATTCTTTGGGTTTGAAGGCTACTTTCTAATTTTTTTCTTTTATATTTTTCCTTAAAAACTTATGAAAACCAAATTTTTGGCTTTAATGATATGTATTTTTTCGCTTACTTCCTGCGAAAAACAGTTAGACATCAACGCTGATCCTTTTTTGCCACAAGAAGGTCCGCCACATTTGTATTTGCCACAAGTTTTTTATGCAATGGCGGAAGGAGCTATGTTTGACATTCGTTTTATTGGGCGTTATACCCAACAATGGCAAAGTACGGTTGCCAACGAAAACTATGACCGACATGGCAGAAGACCTTTGAATGGAGGTTTAGCCGCTAGCCAAACTTACCGAAATCATTATTGGAGCATTGGTTCTAACCTAAATCAAATAGAATCACAGTCAGTAAAACGTGGTTTTGGAGCATACAAAGGCATTTGTAACATCATCAGGGCATACAGTTGGCTCATTTCTACTTCACAATTTGGAGAAATGCCTCTAAAACAAGCTTGGGACAACACCAGAACCAAATTTGATTACGACAGCCAAAAAGACATTTATGCCGAAGTCCAAAAACTTTGCGACGCAGGAATCGCTGATTTGTCTAGCCCACAAGGAGCAATCGACCCTAATTTTGCAAGCGGAGAATTGTTGTTTGGCGGTGATTTAAGCAAATGGATCAAATTTGCCTATGCAATCAAAGCCAGAGCCGCCAATCATTATTCTAACAAAACGTCTTATTCTCCCGACAAAGTTATAGAATGGGTAGATAAATCTTTTGCGAGCAATGCTGATGATGCAGAAGTGAAGTTTTCTACAAGCACTACCGTACTTTCAGACTTTTTTAGCTTTTTGGGCCCCGCCAGAGCCAATTTTGGTGCAATGCGTCAAGGAAAAACTCTTGTAGGCATGATGAACGGCACTTTTTATCCACAAAACGATCCTCGCTTAACGCAATATTTTAACCCAAGCACCACAGGTTCAGTGGGTTCTTTGGAGGCAGGAAAAGGTTTGCTTGCAGGGCAGATAATTCCTACCATGTACGGAAAATGGATTTTTCAAAATAACACCCCTTATCCTATTTTTACTTATGCCGAAATGCAATTTGTAAAAGCAGAAGCAGCTTTCAAAAAAGGGGATAAAAATACAGCACAAATTGCTTTTTTCAATGCCGTAAAAGCAAATATGAGCAAAGCAGGAGTTACAAACGCACTCGCAGACGATTATTTGGCGAAAGCTTTGCCAAAAAGTGGAGCAGAACTCGATATCAAAAATATCATGACCCAAAAATATATTGCACTTTTTGGGCATCCAGAAGTTTGGTCAGATTTAAGGCGTTACAATTATGACGCTAATATTTTTATGGGCTACACGCCGCCAAGCACTTTGGCAATAGAAAATAACGGCAAATTGGTACAAAGATGTTTGCCACCTTCTTTTTCAGAAGAAGATTGGAACACAGACGCTTTCCGTGCCAATGGAGGGTACGATATTGACTATCATACCAAACCTTTGTGGGCTTTTGGTTCATTAGAATAATTTTTTTTACGTTGTCAGTCAATAGAATTATTGGCAACGTAAGTATGCACAATTATGAGACACTTCAAAGGTGTCGGATAATTGTGCATACTTACTTAATTTCTTTTTTTTGATCAAAAACAAAAATATGCAAAACAACAAAACTACCTACACTGATCTCGAAGATTGGAAGGAAATTAAAGGAAAATTAATTAAAAAATCTTGGGAAAAAAGCACGACCAGCTATTGTGCAGGCGGAAGTGAACATTACCTTCTCGAAATTATGGATGACGAATTGGTTTTGCAATTTGATCAAGATTTAGAAGCCAAATTAAATAATTTGGCAGGAAAAAATGTGCTAATTATTGCCAAAAAGCAAGAAAAGAAAATTCCTACACCAATTTATGGTTCTGCGCCTATGATTTTAGACCGAAACTTTAAACCTTTGCCTTACTTTTTGTGTATAACCTACAAAATCAAGGATATACAAGAAATGTAAACCTTTGCAAATTAAGTAATAGATCATATTTATCCGACACCTCAAAAGTACGAAATGATCTAAACTAATTTTGTCTCACTACTTAACAAATATGATAAGGTTACAAAAAAAGAAAAATCTCAAATTAAAATATTATTACTAAATCAAATCATCAACCTTGCACAAAAGTCCATTGTTTTCCAATTACTTCTACGCCATAAATTGGTTTGTTATTTTTGTTTTTGGCTTGCGCAATCAAAAAAGCCTCCAAAAGTTGCGCCAACGAATCTCCTGATGGGTTTTTGTGCGGTTTGTATTCCTGAAAATGAAAGAAAGGCGTAGTAAAAACATCAAACAAACCTTTTGCCATCATAAAATCCGATTTTACGGTTAATTTGGTGTTTTCAACTTTTGCTGAAATGGTTTTGTCAAAAAAAGTAACAATATCTCCGCCTGCTGTCAAATTTCCCAATTCTATAATGTGCGTAATAAATTTCATTTTTAGGTCTTCTTCACTCCAACCAATGATATTTATTTGTGCCTCTGTGTGTTTTTTGTCAAAAATATATTGCTCTACGGCACTAAAAACAGGAATTTCTGCATCTAGCCATTCTTTCATCAAAGGAGTTTGGTATTCAACAATGCGTTTAAGCCCAAAAAGCAAGATTAAATCGGCTTCTTTGTAGTTTTTATGTTGTGGGTTTTCGTCGTCCCCATCTATATATCTTTTTTTTCTTGGCATAAGCTATTTTTTTGCAAATGTACAAAAATATTTTGTCATTTTTAATTTTTATATCAAAAAACATCATTTCCCAAAAATGCAACACGCATAATTTTCCAAAAAATTGAATAAGACAAACAAAAAACATATCTTTGCGTAAGTTTAAGACTTTGAAAAACAAAATTTGGTTTTTTGTGTAATCTTTTATGAAAAAAAGCAAATTTTTTTTGTTAACATTTGTCGGACATTGTGAGAAATAAACTTTAATATGGACACTATTACAAAAAAACAAAAAATTTGGATTTCCTTGTTTATTGGAGGAACAATGCTTTTTTTGAGCATGACTTTCTATTTTTACCAATTATTTTTCACTTCAAATGTATTGCTTGGAAAAAAAGATAGGGTTTTGATCATTCCTTCAAATACAGATTTTGGAAAATTAACCGATCTTTTGCTTTCCGAACAGTATATTGGAGATAGAGTTTCGTTTATGTTTGTTGCCAAAATGCTCAATTATCAGGAAAAAGTAAAGGCGGGCAGGTACATTTTGCGAGTAGATATGAACAATTTGCAGTTGGTTCGTTTGTTGAGATCGGGCGCACAAGACCCCGTAAAAGTTACGTTCAACAATGTTCGTCTGAAAAAAGATTTGGCAGCAAAAATTACCCGAAACCTCGAAATTGACTCTTTGGAAGTTGAAAAATTGCTCAATGATCCCCAAAAAACAGCCGAATTGGG
>RDXG01000225.1 GCA_004292785.1 Bacteroidota bacterium | reverse complement strand
AAATACCAAATAATTTGGGATATATAAGTTTTGCCACTGTTGTTGTAACCCACAAAAGTATAAAAGCGTTTGTCGAGGTCTATTTCGCTTTTTTTCTTAATTGCTCCCAAATTTTTTACGACTAATTTCATAAGATTTTGTTTTTTTGTTACAAATATAAAAGAATAATGAAAATAAAACCAAATTTTCCTAAAAACAAATATTGACAACACTTATTTTTGATTTTGGCAGGCTTCTCAAATACATTGCCAATTTTATGAACGAACAAATGTTGTACGGTAGTGAACAATATTGTGCCAATTTTATTTTAAATACTTGATTATGAGTTGTTTAAAAAAACGGTACTTGGATTGTGCATAAATAATTACACATTCTAAAAATCACATTTATGAAAAATTTAAAAAAATTTGTCCTTTTTATAGGATTTGTTTTGTTTGCAAATATATTGTTTGCCCAAAAAACACAACAAAATAGAGAAGTGAGTAATTTTCAGAAAATTGAAATTTCGGGACCTTTTAATGTGCGAATTTCTCAAGATGGAAACGAAAAATTAAGCATCGAAGCAAACAAAGACATCATCGACAACATCGAAACCGAAGTAAGCAACGGAATGCTTAAAGTTCGCATGAAAAACTCTTTCAAAAATTGGAAAAATGCGGATAATGGGAGTATGAATGTACAGATTTCTTGCAAAAACTTAGAGGCAATTTCTGGAAGTGCAGCCGCTGATATTTCTAGCGGAACGATCATTAAAAATACAAATTTTAAAGTCAATGCAAGTTCAGCAGCAGAAATCGAAATGAGTTTGGAGGTAGATAATTTGAATATTGACGCAAGTTCGGGAGCAGATGTAAACTTGAAAGGAAACACCCAAAAACTTTCGGTAGATATTAGCAGCGGTGCAGACCTTAAAGCCTACGATTTGAAAGCTGAAAATGTAAAAGTAGATGCAAGTTCTGGGGCAGACGCAAAAGTTTTTGTAAGCAAAGAAATTGACGCAAATGCAAGTTCTGGAGCAGAAATTAGCTACAAAGGCGAACCAACAAAAGAGAAAGTTAAATCGTCTTCTGGTGGAGACGTGAACAGAAAAAATTAGTCATCATATGCGATTGGCAAAATCACAATTTTTATTTTGCTTGTCAAAAACCTTGTCAATACCGACAAGGTTTTTTTATGCGTTCATTTTTGTCAAAAAAAACATTTTAGAATTAAAATATAGATAGATTTGTTTTTTCATATTAAAAATATATTTTTGTAAAACTTATTTCACACATTAACATTTTCTTATGGATAATAGCACCACAGATGTAACGCTTTTTGCTGTTTTTATCAATGATATTTTGGATTTGTATAAAAATAAACCTGAAATTTACGAAGATTTAGCACCTTTTACCAAAGGTTATGATTTGTATTTTGCTCAAAACAAAATTCCTATACAGGTTTATAACAATATGTGCAAATGGATTGAAGATAATTTGGGCAGGTTCAATTTGATTCATTTGGGGCGAAAAATTGGCGAAACTGCTTATGATACCATGATTTCAAACAAATTCATAGATCGTCTTTCAACGCCAAAGCAAATTATGGAGGCTTTGGTACAAGTAGCAGCTCACATGATTCAAGACCCCAAAGGACGTGGTTGGGAAATTGTTGCATATACAGACAATGCTATTCAAATGAAACGCACTCAAACTTTTAACGGAAGGTTGCAATTTGGACTTTTGGACGGTTTGATCAAAAAATCGAATGTAATGTTTGTGGAAGTCAAATATTTGCAAAATGTAGAAGAAGGCGCAGAGTTTGATATTTACGAAATTACTTGGAAAAATAGATAAAAAAATATGTTACATTTAAAACTTCCTACCGATCCGCGTTGGGTAAATATTGCGGAACGAAATTTAGAAGAAATATTAGTAGATCATGCCTATTGCGAACAAAAAGCAGCTACTACTTGTATTTCTTTAATTGTCAATCACGCCCCAAATGCTCGTTTGGTGGAAGTAGTTGCACCAATCGTAGCAGAAGAATGGGAACATTTCCAAAGAGTGTTGGCACAACTCAAAAAACGCGGTTTTCAATTAGGGATTGCCCGAAAAGACGAATATGTAGAGCAACTATTAAAGCACGTAACCAAAGGAAATTCCGAAAATGTGCGTTTGGTGGATCGTTTGTTAGTTTGTGCTTTGATTGAAGCTCGAAGTTGTGAACGTTTTAAATTATTGTGGCAAAACTTAGAAGAAGTTGAATTAAAAGATTTTTATTACGAATTAATGACTTCTGAAGCAGGACATTACGTAACGTTCATAGAACTTGCACGCGAAATGATGCCGCGAGAAAAAGTAGATCGCAGGTGGCAAGAATTTTTGAAAATCGAGGCTCAAATCATTGAAAAATTGGAATGGAGAAGTGACAGAATACACTAAAACAAGAAATTTGCTTATGAAAAAAAAATTATTTCTTACTTATTGGGCATTTTTTTTGCTTAGTCATTTTTCTGTTTTTGCACAAGAAGAACAGCGTTGCAGGGAATTTGTAAAAGGAGAAGGAAAAGTAAATTCAGAAAACGATCCTTTATACTATCAATTTTTGGATAAGATTCAAAGAAATGATGGCAGACAAGAAGAAGACGAATTGATTGTCATTCCCTTGCTTTTCCACATTATGCACTCAGGCGAACAAATTGGGCAGGCAACCAACATTAGCCATGAACAGATTGTGTCGCAAGTACGGGTTTTAAACGAAGATTATAGCGGACAAAATCCTGATCGTGGGAACGCAAGACCGCAATTTCAGAAAGTAGCAGGCAGATTAAATGTTTTGTTTGTGTTGGCAAAATTGGATAGTGCGGGCAAATTTTTGGCAGAAGAAGGCGTGATTAGAATGAAATCTGAAAAATATCGTTGGACTTCAGACGAAATAGAACAAGAAGTTATGCCCAAAACCATTTGGGATCCGACCAAATATTTGAATATTTGGGTTTTTGGGGACGTGGCTCAATATTATGGTTTTGCTCGTTTTCCAGATCAGAGTGGTTTGGCGGGGCTTAGAAATTCCTATGGCGATCCAATGTCTGACGGAATTGCTTTAGATCATGATGCAGTGGGTTCTTATTTGTATGCCAACGTACCACAATTACAAAATCCGACTCGCACAACGGTCAATCAAGGCAGAACTTTGACACACGAAATTGGGCATACTTTTGGTTTGTTACATACTTTTGAAGATGGTTGCTTGACAGGTGATTATTGTGATGATACTCCTCCGATTAGTTCGTCCACACAAAGAACTTGTCAATTAGAACGATTAGCTTGTCAAACGGGGCAGTTGGCAATGACTGAAAACTTCATGGATTATACGCCAGACCGCTGTTTGAATATATTTACACAACAACAAGTAGCAAGAATGAAAACTGTTTTGCAAAAATGTCCTCGCAGAAAAGAATTAACAAGTTCATTTGTGGTGAGTTTAGAAAAAGAAAATTTTGCAGAAAAAGTGGATATTTATCCAAATCCTGTCGAACATGAACTAAACATACAGTTTTTTGATTTAACAGACAAAGAATGTAAAGTTTTTAACAATCTGGGGAAGCAAATATATCAGGAAAAAGCAGTTGATTCTTTAAGGATTCAGACTTCACTTTGGGCAGATGGGCTGTATATTTTACAAATTAAAACAGCAAATAGTTTTTTTACCAAAAAAATTGTTGTTCAAAAATAATAGTAAGATTTTACGAGTAAAAAAAAACTTTTATAAAAAATGTTTTTTTTAATTATGAATAATTATTAATTTGGCATTTACGAAAATTCATTAAAACCACATGAAATATCAAATTACTCTTTTTTTAGCATTTTGGCTATCTACTAGCTTGGCATGGAGTCAATGTATGCCTTGTGAGAATATTTATGTATGGGATTTTATCACACAAGATGGCAGCAAGGAAACCAGTACTAAACGCTTAACAAGGCAGTTTTCTTCTACTTTAGATGAGAATAGAAATTGTAAAATCATCAAAAGAAATCGTATTTCTCAAGATTTTCAAACAGATGATGAGTTGCTTGATCCTCTGAAATTCTCTAATCTTAGTAAAGAATACAGTGACTCGTTGATCAGAGATATTGGAGCGAGAACAGTTGTTTTTGGAACTTTGTTTAGCGAAGTTGGCGAAGACCTTACATTAAGTTTGGTTTTTGAACAAATTAACGAAAATGGAGAAGTTGAAAATTCTTTAAGCAAAGATGTTTATTTTATCAAAGATGATCTTGAAGACGGTTTTCGAATAGAAACCCAAATAGAGAAAATTTTGAAAAGTATTCTTTGTAATGAAGAAATTGCCACAGGCGAAAGTGTGGAAGCGATCATGGAGCAGTTGGAAGCAACTACTAGTCGTTTGGAAACTGTTCAGCAAACTCCGCCCAACAAAAGAACAAAGGCATATTATGAGGAAGTACAAAAAATAGCACAATCTTTCAAATCTAATTATGACAAATACAAACAATTACGCCCTTCAATCAATGAATTGGAGAAGTTTGAGTTGGTCGAGGCTGATTTTGTACAACAAATTGAAAATGTGCAACACGATCTTTTATTTTCCAAATTAGTTACTTCCGAAGAAGAATACGACAATTTGTTTGCAAGCTATAAAATTGGCAAATCTGATGTAAATACTTTGATCAAAAATAGAGAATTGGCAATAGAAATTTGCCAAAAACTTATTGAAGGTAAAAGTAAAACTCCTGATGAGGCTGTGCCTTACGAAACCATTAAGCTGAATTGTTATAATGACTTGCAATATTTATACGAAAAAACGCCAAACAGCGAAAAAACGATTGCAGTCATTAAAACCAAAATCAAAGAACTTACTCCTGATTTTGATCGAGTTTTGGGTGGTAGAAAATCTATTGCTTCTTTGATGAATAAAATAATTCCTTTGAATGTTTATTTTAGTAAAGCACAAGAAGATATTATACCAAAGTCTTACGAAGAACTCTATCGTTTGGGGGATTTATTAACCAAATATCCGAATACCAGAATAGAGTTGATCGGTCATACAGACAATGTGGGTGAGTCGAAAGTTTTGCTAGAAATATCAAAAAAACGTGCTGAAAAAATAAAATATTTCTTAACAAATTCTCGCGCTGTTGACCCTGCCAGAATTACTACTATGGGTTTTGGTGGAACAATTCCTGTCGCAGACAATAGCAAAGAGGAAACTAGACAACTCAACCGAAGGGTGGAAGTGGTTTTTAGAGAACAATAAAATGATGCCTTAGAAGTATTAGTTACGAAAATAACAAACAAAAAATTTATCTAAAAATAAATGCCATGAAATTATTTGCTATTCAACATATAGGCAATGTCTGCCTGTTGTTATTTGTATTTTGCGGGACTATTTTTGCGCAGGATTCAACCAAAAACGCACCACAAAAAAGTGTTTCAGATGTGGTAGGAAGCTTAGGAAGTGTGTTAGATTTGGAAGAAAACCTTTCATTTTTGCAAGCCGCCAATGAAATCATTGCATCTTTGCACGACATTCATGAGGTAGCTATGAGTAAAGAGGAGGACATGGTCAAAAAAATGACACACAACGGAAATCTTCGCAGAATTATGAATAAAGTGGTAGAATGTCGTATTCCTTTTCAATCGCCTGGAGCTACCACAACCACCAAAGAACACGAATATCTGTCTAGTTTTATTGCGGTTTTAGACTCTATTAATAACACTTATAATTTGAGATACAACAGCAATTTATCTTATGAAATAGCCATTTTTGGTTACACAGATCAACGTGGAACAGAGGCAAAAAATAAGGAAATTGCAGATTCAAGGGCAAAAAATAGTGCTACTTTCTTGGCAAAAATGGCAAAGGAAAAAAATCTAAAACTAAATATCAGCACCATTCAAGGCAAACCCAATGAAAGCCCTGACGGAAAAGCCTCTTGCGAAAAAGACGATCCTTCTTGTAGAGTTTGCAAAATTGTTCTGGTCAGATTACTACCCTAATAAACATTTGCAAGGTTATTCTGTTTTAGTTTCATAGCCTTGCAAATCTTATATTCAAAAGAAGCCATGAAAAAAGTAAATGAAAAAAATTTGACTTTACTTCAAAAAGTCGAGAAAACTCATCCACATCTCATTTTTTTGTATCTAGCACTCATTGGAAGTTCGGTACTCTTTTTGTTCCTTGTTTTTGTATTCATGACAAGTTTGTATCAACATACAAACAACCTGCAAATGCCTTTCTTTTTTGGTTTAAGCACTGTTTTTTTATTATTTTGTAGTTTTTTTATCAAAAAGACAAAAATAAATTTTGAGAAAGACCAGCAAAACGAATTAAGGAAAAATTTGGGTTTAACGCTACTTTTTGGCTTGGGTTTTGTATTCTCTCAATTTTTAGCTTGGCAACAAATGGAAAAATTAGGCATTATTTTTACAGGCAAAGCTTCAAATAGTTATGTTTATGTATTAACTGCCATTCATATTCTGCACCTTTTGGTGGGTTTGTTTTTTACAGCAGTGTATTTTGCCAAAATTACAAAAAACTATCAAGACCCCGTAGAGATGCTCCTACTTTTTAGTAATAAGTATGAAGGAATTAAATTGCAAATGTTGAGAAATTATTGGCATTTTTTGGACATAATTTGGTTAATTGTGGTTATAACTTTATTCGTAATCACTATTTAATTTGGGATAGAATTTTGTAAGAATTTTAAATTTTTATAAAATTAAAAAAAATACATTTATGATAGATATTTTTACAGACTTGAGTTTAAGAACCAAACAATCGATTGGATTTGGAATTTTTTTGATCATCATGGCATCAGTGAATATTTTTTCATTGTTGCGTTTAAACGATTTAAAGGCGGATTTGGATAGTGTAACCAATGAATGGTTGCCTAGTGTGGTGGCTATTTCGGATATTAATCTTCACGCTACCGATTACAGACGCTATGAATTGAGTCATGCTGTTACAGAAGATACTGCCCAAATGCGCAAATACGAAATTGAAATGAGTCGTTTGAAAACCTTAATTAGACAAAGTCAAGACGTATATGCACCTTTATTGACCGAGATAGAATCGCCTTTATACGATTCTTTTGTGCTAAAATGGGACAGATATTTGATCATTCATGAAGAATTTTTGAACTTTTCCAGAAAAAATAACAATACAAAAGCCATCGATATATTGAATGACGAGTCAAAAATCATTTTTCTTGATTTTACAAAAGATTTAGAAGAATTGGTAAAAATCAATAAAGAACGATCTTTACAAGCAGGCAAACACGCAGAAAAAACCTATGAAAATGCCGTTACAGTTACGCTGTGGTTATTCTTGCTTACTTTTATTCTCTCTTTTGTCATTACTTGGTTTTTAGTAAAAGCCGTAACTGTTCCTTTAAGCGAACTTTCAAAAGCAGTTGATCAGGTGGCAAAAGGGAATATTAACGTTTCAATTGGTATCAAAAGTAAAGATGAAATTGGAAAATTGACTTCTTCTTTCAATAAAATGACGATTTCTCTGCGTCAGGCAAAAGAAAAAAATAATTTGGAAGATTGGTTAAAAACAGGTCAAAATCAGCTTAATGAAATGATGCATGGAGATCAAGACGTGCAAACATTGGCTAAAAGTGTGGTTACTTATCTTGCAAAATATTTGCAGGCACAAGTTGGAGCTTTGTACCTTGCCAACGACGACAGTACAGAATTTTCGCTGGTTGGAAGCTATGCTTTTACCAACCGAAAAAGTTTGAATAAAGCCATAAAGATAGGAGAGGGGTTGGTTGGGCAAGCCGCTTACGAAAAAGAGATAATTTCTTTGACCAATATTCCTGACCAATATATGCGAATCCATTCGGCAATAGGTGAAATGAATCCTAAAAATATTGTCATTGCCCCTTTTATGTACGAAGAAACCGTAGTTGGTTTATTAGAATTTGGTACTTTTAATGAATTTGGCGCAAGAGATTTAGAGTTTTTGAAAGGAGTTACAGAAAATATTGCCATCAATTTTAATTCTGCGCAATCTCGCAACAAAATCAAATATTTATTGCAAGAATCGCAACGCCAAGCCTACGAATTGCAAGCACAGCAAGAAGAGTTGCGCGCCGCAAACGAAGAGTTGGAGTCACAGACTGCGGCACTCAAAGAATCGGAAATGCAACTCAAAGCTCAACAAGAAGAATTGCAAGCTACCAACGAAGAACTCGAAGAGAAAACACAATATTTGCAACAACAAAAAAACGAAATTTCCATCAAAAACAACGATTTGGAACAGGCTCGACACGAGTTAGAGAAAAAAGCCAAAGAATTGGAAATGACTGGCAAATACAAATCGGAATTTTTGGCGAATATGTCTCATGAGTTGAGAACACCTTTGAACAGCTTGTTAATTTTGGCTAGAAGTCTGTCCGAAAACAAAAAAGGAAATCTGAACAACGATCAAATACAATCTGCACAAATTATTTATAGAAGCGGAAACGATTTACTTTCTTTGATCAACGACATTTTGGATTTGTCTAAAATTGAGGCTGGAAAAATGAATTTCCACATCGAAAGCATAGACATTAACGAAATTACAGCAGACATCAACAATATTTTTACTCACATGACCAAAGAAAAGGGCTTATTTTTGGATATTCAGGTAGAAAAAACTCTTCCTGTCCAAATTCATACCGACAGTATGAGGTTGCAGCAAGTAATTAAAAATTTGATGTCAAATGCGATCAAATTTACTTCACAAGGAGGAATTACACTCAAATTTTTTAGTCCACCAAGCAATACAAATTTGACTAAAAGTGGCTTAAAACCAAATGATTCCATAGGAATATCAGTAGTAGATACAGGAATTGGCATTCCAACAGACAAACAAATGCTTATTTTTGAGGCGTTTCAACAAGCAGACGGAAGCACATCTAGGCAGTTTGGAGGCACAGGTTTGGGCTTGTCTATTTCACGCGAAATTACAAAAAATTTGGGCGGAGAAATTCAAATATCGAGCATTGTCGGCAAAGGGTCTACTTTTACCATTTATTTGCCTTTGGAATCGAAAGAAGTAAACACAGAAAGCAAATCTGAAGGCAAAGAACATGAAATTGTAAAACAGCAAGTCCAAAAACATGAACCAATTATCAGAACAGAAAGACCAACTTTTGCACCAATTTTGGTCAAAGACGACCGCGAATATTTGAATCCTATTGACAGATCGGTTTTAGTGATGGAAGATGATGTAAGTTTTTCTAAAATTTTATTAGATCAATGTCACGAAAAAAGTTTCAAATGTATCACTTGTACCACAGGCGAAGAAGGTTTGGAATTGGCAGAAAAATATGTGCCTTCTGCAATTATTCTCGATCTTAAATTACCGCGAATGAGTGGCTGGGAGGTTTTGGAAAAACTCAAACAGAACCCAAAAACGCGCCATATTCCTGTACATATTATGTCTGTTGATGACTCAAAAAGTGATGCCTTGCAAAGGGGAGCTATTGGTTTTTTCACAAAACCCGTTCAAAAAGAGCAACTAGAAGAAACTTTAAGTAATTTTTCTCTTTTTATTGACAAAAAAGTAAAAGATTTGCTTTTGTTAGAAGATGACGCTATTTTAAGAAATGCAATTAAAGGATTGTTAGGCGAGCAGGATTTGAACATCACAGAAGCCGAAACAGGAATGCAAGCCATTGAGTATCTGAAAGTCAAAAAATTTGATTGCATGGTCATGGATTTGGGCTTGCCCGATATGACTGGTTTTCAGTTGTTAGACAAAGTTTCGCTGCAACATGAGTTCAGACTTCCGCCAATTATTGTCTATACAGGCAAAGATTTGACCAGAGAAGAAGAACAAACTCTTCGAAAATATGCTGATTCGATCATCATCAAAGGTGTAAAATCAGAGGAAAGATTGTTGGATGAAACCGCATTATTTTTGCATCGTTTTGCGAAAAATATGCCTGCAAAAATACCGTCTATTATTCAAGAAACCATACCACAGCAACCTGTGATTATGGAGAATCCGCATGACAAAGATTTGATTTTTAAGAACAAAAAAATATTGCTTGTTGATGACGATATGCGAAATGTTTTTGCAATGTCGAGGGTGCTAGAAGAAAAAGACATGATCATTTCGAAAGCTGAAAATGGTCAAAAAGCCTTGCAAGTTTTGGAAGGAGAAGAAAAATTTGATCTGGTGCTTATGGACATCATGATGCCCATCATGGACGGCTATGAAACCATGCGCAGAATCAGAATGAAACACGAATTTGACAAATTACCAATCATTGCGCTCACCGCAAAAGCCATGCGTGAAGACCGCGACAAGTGCATAGAATCGGGAGCAAGCGATTATTTGACAAAGCCTGTGGACATAGAACGCTTGTTATCGATGATGCGAGTTTGGCTTTATAAATAAAAAATTATTCAAATCAGAAATAACATTTTTCCAAGAAATGTTATTTCTATATGTTTAATGATTAAATTTGCAAAAAAAATCAAATGAAAAACATCATTTATTCATTGCTTTTTGTAGGAACTTTATTTGCCTGCGAAAACAAAAACACAGAAAATAATTCTGAAAACACAGCCAAAACAGAAGAAAAACCTGTTGAACAAGCAAATATAGGCTTTTTTGGCGAAAAAATTACAGAAGATGACGCAATTCCTGCCGATCAATTATTGGCAAACATGAAAGGCGCAGACTCTTTGAAAGTCAAAATCAAAGGCAAAATCATTGAATGTTGCAAGAAAAAAGGTTGTTGGATGACTGTTGATATTGGAAACGGAAAATCTTTGAGAGTAAGTTTTAAAGATTATGGTTTTTTTGTCCCAAAAGATGGTGATGGAAAAGAAGCAATTTTTTCAGGTATTGCCAGAAAAAGCGTAACTAAAGAAGCAGATTTGAAACATTTTGCAGAAGATGCGAGCAAATCGAAAGAGGAAATTGCCAAAATCAAAGGCGACAAAGAAGAAGTCGAATTTGAAGCTGATGGCGTAATTATTAAATAATTTCCAAAAAAACAAGTCAATTTATTGGCTTGTTTTTTTGTTTTCCCCTCAAAATTTCCTACAAAAAAACGTAATTTTGCAAAATACGTACACGTAACAAAAATCTTTTTTATGAACAAATTATTTTATTTTTTAATGCTTGGCATTGCCTTACATTTTTTTTCGTGCAGCAATCCTGAACAAATGCAAGCCCATATTTCCAAAGAATCTACGGTGGTGGCAAGTGTGGACAGCAAGCGTTTTGCAACCAAAATTTTGATGGACAAATTTGGAAATTTGAGTCTTTCGGACTTGTTTTCAGGCGGTTCTAATGATGACGAACAGCAAGCCGAAAAAGACTCTTTGGCAGAAGCCTTAAAACCCCAAGACTTAGGCATCGATTTTTTGACCGACATTTACGCCAGCGCGCAATTAGAAGAAAATACAAAACTTTATGCCGTTGTTTATGTTAAATTAAGCGATTCTAAGAAATTGGAAGATGCCATTAAAAACAAATTGCCTTTTGCTTATCGCCCAAAAATTCAGGAAAAAGCAGGTTTTCAATACGGAATTATCAGCAAAAAACAGAGTTTAATTGCGTGGAACGAAAGTTTTTGCTTCATCATTATTTCTTTAAATCCCGAATCTTTTGTGGGTTTGGAAACTTATTTCGACAAAATTGCCAATTTGCCAAAAGATCAACAAATTCTTAAAGACGACAATTTTTTGAAAATTCAAGAGCAAACAGCAGACGTAAAAGTTTGGGCAAAAATGTCTTCTTTGTACCAAAAAACGGGAAATTTGTTTGGTTCATTGGAAGGTTTGGATTATTTGCATAGCCTGATAGACTTCGAAAAAGGACAATTAAGCATTAAAAGCAAAATTTTTACCGATCCTGCCAAAAATGCAAATTTTGCCAAAATGTACGCCAAAAGCAATAAATTTTCGGTTGTTAATGCCATTGCAGAAGACCAAATTATTGGGGTTTCGTCTATGCGATACGATCCAAGTTTTATAAAAGTTTTTCTCGAAAAAAATGCGGGGAGTATGGTGCAATTCCTTCCGTATTTGGCTTTTACAGGTTTGGGCATACAAGAAATTCCTAATCTTTTTAAAGGTGATTTTTTTCAAGTGCAGATGAAATCTGTGGAAGTAACACAAGAAGTGATAAGCTATGAATTTGACGATAATTTTAACAAAGTTGAAAAAAAGACGCTTACTAAAGAGTTTGCGCAGCAGTCTATTTTTGGGGCATCTTGCGATCAAACCATGAACAAATTGTTTGATAATTTGGCAAAAGGCGGACTTTTAAGCAAAAAAGAAACTTATTATACCTTTGGTTCGGGCGCAAATTCGGGCTATTTTGGAATCAATGACAATTTTTTGTTAGTTTCTAGCAATTTACAATTATTGAACGCAAAACCAACAACGAGCAATTATTTTGGAAAAATGATGGCAGAAAACCCAATTTTTGTTCATGTAGATGTTCAAAAATTAATGAAAGACGAGTTTGTAACTTCTCAAAAAAATGAAAAGGCACAAAAAGCAATTTCTTTGGTAGAACGCCTCGAAAAAGCAACCTTAATCGGTTCAGAAATGAAAGAAAATATTGCCAACATCGACTTCACTTTGGACTTGATGAACAAAAACGAAAACGCACTTTTCGAGATTTTGGCAATCATCAAAGCGGCTTCAGAAACTGTAAAAGAGGAGCAAAAACCACAATTATAATTATAATCACATTTAAGAACTACGCATTAGACAAATGCGTAGTTTTCTAGATATTTTCGAGTCAGAATCATCAAAATTTTTACCAATTTGCTAAGGTTTTATTAAAAATATCCAAAGTAATTTGGGTAAAAATCTTGTCGATCAAGTCTTTTTCTACACTAGATAAATTAACTCCTGAACCAAAATCTGCAAAAAAGCTAAAATTTTGGTCAAAATCTTGATCTTCTTCCAACGTATTTGAATACTGAACTTTTATGGTAATGGTCAAACGCTGTTGCCCTGCAATTTGTTGCGGCTGGTTTGGATCTGACGAAGCGTTTGCTTGCGGTGCGATAGGAGTTACTTCATAACCCACAATCGTACCTGCCAAAGCCAATTCCCCGCCTTCTTTTGTTACTGCCAAAGGGGTATTTCGTTGATAATAATCACGTAGTTTTTCCGAAAAATCTATTGCCAAATTTGCGGGACCTGAAGCCACATCTGAATAAAAATTTTGAATCGCAATCTTTTTTGCTTTTGGATTTAAAGCCATGCCTGTCATCGAAAATTGCGGAAGTGCCGCACAAGAACACAGAAAAAATGGAAGGCAAATTAAAATCAAAATATTTTTTTTCATTTTAAACCAAATTTATTTTTCACAAAAGTAATGAATTCTGCGAAAACAGTTTTAGAATTAAAAATTTCAAACACAATTTTGAAATGATCTTTCCACGAATACGATTTTCTTTTTTCTCTATTTATTTTTCTGATTTCAGGAAAACTGTTTTTTGGTTCAATTTGTGCATTTTCTTTGTCCGTTTTCGAATGTTGGGCTTGTTCTTTTTGCTCAAATTCGTCCATGTCCTTAAAAAAATCTTTTGCCAACTCATCTGCCTTTTTCATGCGTTCTTTTGCGCTTTCATAACCCATTTGCTCCTCCAACATTCCCAAATTATTCATCGCAATTGCGTCTTCGGGGTCTAGTTCTACTGCTTTTTGGTAGTCTGCCATTGCTCCTTTCAGATCGCCAATTTTGGCTTTGATATACGCCCTGCTCGAATATCTGTACGGATTTTGCGGTTCGATGATTTGGGCTTTATTAAAATCTTGTAAAGCCAACTCAAAGCGCGATAAATGGACATAAGTAACCGCCCTTTCGCTGTATGTATTTGCATCAGAAGCATTGATAGTCAATGCTTTATCAAAATCTAACAAAGAATCTTCAAACCTTTCTAACTTAAATTTTGCTCTGGCTCTGCCCAAAATAAAAGCAAAATTTCGCGGCTCTGCTTTAACAGCTTTCTCAAAATCAACAAGTGCAGCCGAATAGTTTTTTGACTCAAATTTTTGCACAGCAGACGTAAAATATGGATTCATAAACCAAAAGTTTTAGTCTATTTAACAAAATTATTAAAAAAATGTTTATTCCAATTTTTTATTTGACAGGCTTATAAATATCTCAAAAAAATATTAACTTGCAAGCCATTCATAAATCAAAACTATGTTAATTTCCAAACGTTTAAAATTAGTGCCTCTTAGCCATCAAGAACTTCAAATATTACAAGAAAGTCGTTTTGATTTGGAAATTTCTAAGGGTTGGAATATTTCTGAACAAATTATTGAACCAGATTATTTGAAAGAATTGGAGGGAGCTTTTCCGTTTTGGATTGAGCAAACAGCAGCGAATCCAAAAGATTATTTGTGGTTTACGGCTTGGGAAATTATTTTGACCGCAGAAAATTTGTCGATTGGTGGCATTGGTTTGATGGGTTTGCCCAATGAAGCAGGCGAAACCATGACAGGTTATCACATCGATGGAAAATTCCAAAAACAAGGTTTTGCTTCCGAAGCCTTAGAATGTTTGTTGCGATGGGCTTTCCAAAACCCTGATTTAAAGGCAGTTATTGCACACACTTTGCCAGAAAATCCTGCTTCTCAAAAAGTATTGGAAAAAAATAAGTTCGAAAAAATAGGCGAAGATTTGGACGAAGGCAGAATGGTTTTGCAATGGAAATTAACAAGAAATTAGTTTTAAAACGTCAGAAAATGGCGTTTTTTTTTACATCAATTCGGTTTTAATAATTTGTTTTAAGGCTTTTAACATTCTGAAAACCGCAAAAATATCTTCACTATCAGAAGTATAATCTTTGCTTACGCAATATTTGTCGCCCTCCAAAACCATAAAATTCCAAATCAAACCAACAATATATAAGCCATAAACAGGTTTTTGGTTGTCATTCAATTTTTGCACCACCAACATGGCGGCGAGTGCTTGCGCATCAGGGTTTCCACTGTTTTCAACACTTCTTTTATATTCGTGCATACAAAAAAACGGCTTTTTTGGATCACGAAAACCTGTAGCAATTACGCCATCTACAATTCCTGAAAGTTCATAATTTCCTACTACAGCTTTCAAAGGTCTTTCCAAAAAATAACCCATTTCTTCGTCATCAATTCTTGCCAACATCACAATTGGGCTAATAAATTTGTTTTCTAGTTCGACTTCGTTCCATGCCTTTCCGCCCCTAATCAAAGAAGCCTGCAACATTAGCAAATTTTCGGTTTCGTTTTCTGTAATATCGATCTGAATATTTTGCCATTTTTTTAGCGTTTCGCTAGTCCAAATTTGGCGAATCCCAAAAGCGTCATCTAATTTGCTTAAAGTCCAATCTTTAAAATTTGCAGTTTCCATATTAAAAATTTTATCTATCAAAGTCCATCTTACTTTTGCAAATATACAAATTTTTGTCGTCTTTGTTTTTAGTAAAATTAAAATATTTTTTGGGTCTGTTCAAAACTAATGCTCTTCTAAAAAAAACCGCTGTCAGACATTTGTCGGACAGGTTTTTGAAAATTAAGAAAAGGTACTTACCATTTTTTACATTGCTTAATTGAATTTTTTTTAAAATTTTCTTTAAAAATTCATAAAAAATTAAAAATTTTGTAATAAAAAGCACAAAAAAAAGCAAATTTTAAAAATCATTTTTTTCATTGCCTAAAAGTTTGCATATTTGCACCGCACAAACCAAGCAAAAGATGCCCAAAAATCCTAATATCAAATCGGTTCTCATTATTGGTAGCGGTCCCATTGTGATCGGACAAGCCTGTGAGTTTGATTATGCAGGTTCGCAAGCCGCCCGTTCTTTGCGAGAAGAAGGAATTGAAGTTACTTTGATCAATTCTAACCCTGCCACCATTATGACCGACAGCGTTACTGCGGACAATATTTATCTCAAACCGCTTGAAAAAAAATACATTGTAGAAATTCTTAAAAAACACAAAATTGATGCGGTTTTGCCTACTATGGGCGGACAAACTGCCTTAAATTTGGCAATAGATTGCGATAAAGCGGGTATTTGGAAAAAATATGGCGTAAAAATTATTGGTGTGGACATTGCCGCCATTCATACCACCGAAGACCGCGAAATTTTTAGAACCACCATGATCAAAAACGGCATCAATGTCTGCAAAGGCAGAACTGCAAAATCGTTTTTGGAAGGCAAAGAAATTGCACAAGAAATTGGTTTTCCTTTGGTTATTCGCCCTTCTTTTACACTCGGAGGCACAGGAGGAGGTTTTGTTTTGTCTGCAAAAGAATTTCCTGCCGCATTGAATCATGGTTTACACGCCTCCCCTGTTCATGAAGTTTTGATCGAACAAAGCATCATGGGCTGGAAAGAATATGAACTCGAATTGTTGAGAGATGGCGCAGGAAACGTGATCATTATTTGTTCTATCGAAAATTTTGATCCGATGGGAATCCATACAGGCGACTCGATTACGGTTGCGCCTGCCATGACTTTGCCTGATACCACTTACCAAGAAATGCGAGATTTGGCGATCAAAATTATGAACGCAGTCGGAACTTTTGCGGGAGGTTGCAACGTGCAATTTTCGGTAAATCCAAAAGACGACACCATTATTGCCATCGAAATTAACCCAAGAGTTTCGCGCTCTTCGGCTTTGGCTTCGAAAGCAACAGGTTATCCGATTGCCAAAATTGCCGCAAAATTGGCGATTGGCTACAATTTGGACGAGTTAAATAACCAAATTACCAAAACCACTTCCGCATTTTTCGAACCTGCCTTAGATTATGTTATTGTTAAAATTCCGCGCTGGAATTTTGATAAATTTCAAGGTGCAGACAACAAATTGGGTTTGCAAATGAAATCGGTGGGCGAAGCGATGGGAATTGGCAGAAATTTTCAAGAGGCTTTGCAAAAGGCTTGTCAATCTTTGGAAATTAAACGCAACGGAATCGGGGCTGATGGCAAAGAATTGACCGATCAGCAACAAATTTTGGAAAGTTTGGCAAACCCAAGCGGCGACAGACTTTTTCATATTTATGATGCTTTCAAATTGGGAATCCCTTTCAAAACGATCCAAAATTTGACCAAAATAGACAAATGGTTTTTGGCTCAAATAGAAGATTTGTTGCAAATTGAAAGAGAAATGCAAAAGTATCGTTTAGAAACTTTGCCTGAACAACTTTTGCGAATCGCCAAAGAAAAAGGCTATGCAGACCGCCAAATTGCTCATTTGTTAGGCAAACTAGAAAGCGAAGTTTATGACAGACGCAAAGAATTAGGCATCAACAGAGTGTATAAAATGGTGGATACTTGCGCGGCAGAATTTGAGGCAAAAACGCCTTATTATTACTCAACTTTCGAAAAAGACAACGAATCCATTGTAACTAATCGCAAAAAAGTAATTATTTTGGGTTCAGGTCCTAACCGAATTGGGCAAGGAATTGAGTTTGATTATTCTTGTGTGCATGGCGTTTTGGCGGCGAAAGAGTGTGGTTATGAGGCAATTATGGTAAATTGTAACCCTGAAACCGTTTCAACAGATTTCGACATTGCAGACAAATTGTATTTTGAACCTGTTTTTTGGGAACATTTGTACTCGATCATCGAACACGAAAAGCCTGAAGGCGTAATTGTGCAGTTGGGCGGACAAACGGCTTTGAAATTGGCAGAAAAATTGGAACGTTATGGCGTAAAAATTATCGGAACTTCTTTTGAAAGTTTGGATTTGGCGGAAGACAGAGGCAAATTTTCGGATTTATTAAAGGAAAATAACATTCCTTATCCAAAATATTCTGCCATCGATGATGCCGAACAAGCCGTAGAAAAATCTAAGGAATTGGGTTTTCCTTTGTTGGTGCGTCCTTCTTATGTGTTGGGCGGTCAAAGTATGAAAATTGTGATCAACGAAGAGGAACTCGAACAGCACGTTGTTGAAATTTTGAGTAAAAGCCCTGACTCCAAAATTTTGATCGATCATTTTTTGGAAAACGCCATAGAAGCAGAGGCAGACGCAATTTGTGACGGAGAAGACGTTTACATTATCGGAATCATGGAACACATCGAACCTGCGGGCATTCATTCAGGCGATTCTTATGCCGTTTTGCCTTCTTTTGATCTCACAGAAGACGAGATCAGGCAGATAGAAGAACACACTAAAAAAATTGCTATCGCCTTGAAAGTCAAAGGTTTAGTAAATATTCAGTTTGCTGTAAAAGGCGGTGTGGTTTACATTATTGAAGCAAATCCGAGAGCGTCGCGCACTGTGCCGTTTATTTGCAAAGCCTACGAAGAGCCTTATGTAAATTATGCTACAAAAGTGATGTTAGGCGACAAAAAAGTCAAAGATTTTGATTTTAGACCTTACAAACAAGGCTATGCGATCAAAATTCCTGTGTTTTCGTTCAATAAATTCCCGAATGTAAACAAAGAATTAGGTCCTGAAATGAAATCGACTGGGGAAGCGATTTATTTTATTGACGACCTGACCGACGATTTTTTTACCGAAATCTATTCGCAAAGAAATTTGTATTTGAGTAGGTAAATGTAACATAGCCTTAGGCTGTGTTTTTCCTGTGCGGTCAAACACAATAATTTTATAAATATCTTTGCAAAAACATGATAAGGTTTTTAAAACCTTATCATGTTTGTTATCAGACAAGATAATGGGGAAATATTTTGTTATTCTGAAGACAAATTATCGATGAACATAAAAGCGTTTTTTACAGTAATGCCAAATAAATTGTTTAAATTTTTTCTTACTTTTCCTTGAGTGTCTTTCAAGTCTTCAAATGCACTAAAACCAATTTTTGAAAGAAGATTATTTACAGAATCATCTTCTCCTTCCCTAGGCAAAAACATGGCATCTGTACCATATTTAGTACAAAGAATAACACCTTCCAAACTTTCCCACTTTGAATATTGATTTCCAGCCTGATAACTAACACTCACATGAATCATAAGCCCCTCATCAACTTCTACGTGTTTGATCACACTGAAATCATATTGGCGAACTTGAGAAGATCGTAATTTCATAGCAATTCTGTAAGCACCCCTTTTAGCATATTTTCCTATTGTTTCGGAAGAAACACTATTGGCAGTCTGATTATTTCCTGATGAGTTATTTGAGGTCGTATTACTATTATCATTTGCCAAAGATGTTTGAATTTCAGAATCTAAACACAAATGCCAACCAGCTCCGCTTGCACTTACCCAAAAAGTATTGCCTTTTGCCAAACTTTCGCCATCAAGTGTACCTCCGTAACTCGTAACTATTTTGACTTGTGCCATACTTTTGTCTTCGTTCCAAGAATTTAGTGACGCAACAATAACACCTTCATTGGTTTGTTTGCAAAGTTTATTGCCCATTTTCCATAAAGCCTTGTTTGAATTTGCCGTAATTTTGGCTTTTTGTGCGGCTTCGGCTTTTTGTTTGGCTGCCTCTATTTGAGTTGTTAAACTCTTATCATTTTTATCCTCTTGTTGTTCATAAAGTGCCTTTATTTCAACATCAGATAAAGATCGATTATAGATACGTACGTCATCAATTGAACCTTTAAAATATCTATTGACTCTTGTTACATCCTCGTAATAACCACCAATCTCAATTCTTCCATTAGGAGAAATAGCCATTGATCCGCCGTAATTACCAATAAATACACCGTCAAGATGAAAAGTAGGAACACCGTTTTCATTCAAAATAAATACTGCATTATGCCAACCTGTTGTGAGTGTTTGCCCTGTGCTTATCCAGCGTATTACTTCAAAAAGTCCCAATAAATTATTTCCTTTATTTTCAAAATAATTAGAGCCTATTCCTAAACCATAGCCACTTTTACTACTTCCTATTTTGATAAATGCCCCGCTATTATAGTCTGACGCATTATTAAACCATAAGGATATAGTTACATTAATATTTGACAATCCCAAGGTGGATTTTATTAAAATATTACTATTTCCATCAAAATTATATGCCTTATTGGCATTTCCTTTTCGATCTTTAGTAAGTGTAGCTCCATTTATAGTTCCATGATTACCGTTTCCGCTTTCATCATTGGCGTTGCCATTAAAAGGATAATAAGCCAATAAGCCACGTTTCAAATCAGCATTTTGGGCAAAAGCATTATTACTATAAATAAATAAAAAAGCTAGTATTATTGTTAAAAATTTCATAATTTTATAAGGTTTAAATGATAAAAAAGTTAAAAACTAATTTCTAATTACAAAATTGAATAAATAAGTTTAATAAAACGAATCTAATTTTAAATTTACTAGGTTATTCCCTAGTTTTTAAATCAATGGTTTTATATAAATCTGCAACCTTTTCATTCCACCGCAAAACCCGTATAAACCCGTGCTTTTTCAGAAATAAAACCCAAAACAATGTCCATTTTTTGAACACCTAACTCGCATAATTCGTCTGCAATTTGGCTTTCCGTATTGTTTTGATGTATCCATATTTTTTCGTTTAGAATACTCAAATGAAAGGCAATCGTATAAATGTACTTTTCATTTTTCCAACCCACCGACAATAATTGGTATTGCTTGCGTTCTTTGTCTATGATCAAAAAGGACTTCAAAACTGCGTCAGAAGCTCTAAAATTGGCATATTTTTGCAAAATATCACAAATAATTTGCTCGTATTGGCTTATTTTATCCATGAGATTAAATACTTACATTTTTTGTCATAGCAAATTTGTTTAAATTTTTGACAATTTAAGATCATTTCTAAATATTTCAAAGAAATTTTAATTTTTTTTGATCGCTCTTACCCTTTCTTTCTCAAACCCGCAGACAAAAAATTTCTACTCAATTCTTTCATAAATTTCTTTCAAAGGCATTTGCAAAGCCAAACATTCCAATAAAATGCTTTCTTCTATATTTTCGTAAATCACAAAATTCCAAGTATTTTCGTCAATTCTGAAATAATGTTTTACCCAAATTTCTGTTTGCGAAAAAATCAAATAATCTTGCAAACTATCAATGCTCGTATATTCTGCCACTTTTTCGCCCAAATCCACGCCTGCCGTACTTTTAGAAAGTATCTCAATTACCACCAAAGGATTTAATAATTGCCCT
>RDXG01000157.1 GCA_004292785.1 Bacteroidota bacterium | reverse complement strand
ATATTAAATAAAAAATTAAATCCGATACTTTGTTCATCGTAGTAGTTGGCAGAGGCACTGATAGGACCTAACCGACTGTGATACACTAAGCTAAGATTGCCTGCCCAGCGTATCGCATCAAATGTGTTTTGGTGTAAGAGTGGTATTTGTTCGGTAATTTCTTTAATGGGGTTATAGGCAGTAAAACCAAAAATACCTAACCGTAATTCTATATTCGAGGTAAATTTATAAATGTTTTTTAGCCCCAAAGCCACAAAACTTGGAGAGCGGAAGGAGCTCATAAAAAAGCTGGGGCTATCGGGCATGGGGTAAAAAGCAGAAGCCACAATAAGGCTTGAAAGTGTATTGCGAAAAAGAGGTTGATTGGCATAGGCACACTCGCCTAATAAACCAATGCTATAGCGGCGAAAATCGAAATAATGTTCTAATCGTGCTTTTAGTACAAGCCATTGGTGTTGTTTTTCATAAACTTACTCATTGCAATTATTCTGCTGCAACGGAATGTGATCACAGTGCTCTATGTTGAGATTATAGAATAACACAAAGATAAATTATGATCTAATTTTAATCATTTTCATCTAGTCTTGTGCAGTCTTTCGAACTTCTCTCCAAGAAGTGTTCTTGACTCTTCTCAAGAGATGTTGATAAACCTTCTCTTGAAGATTTCGATCTTGCCTGAACCTTCTCTTTGATTGTTTAGGCAATGCGCTTCAACGTTGTCACTAAGGACAAGTTGGATTGTTCATAAGGACAAGTTTGATTAGCCCTTCAACTCTCTTATTCTTTAGAGAGTTGGGTTTGTCAATTAGATCTTAAATAGATCTTTATTTAGACCGTCTAGTTATAGAACCGGTGTTGGATTGTATAAAGTATACTTTCCATGTATAAGCAATATTTAAGCCTCACTATGTTTGTCTAATGAATCACTATCATTGCAAACATGTGGTAGATAAATTTAAAGGATTGTTAACTTGTAACTTTCCATAGGCAGATGAGTAAATATAAGAATATTGTGATTCTAGTATTATTTACTATGTACTATACAGTATAGGACGTCTCCATATACTGGTACACTCACACATCTCTTAGTCTAGTATTCTATATTAGTAATACTAGACTGATAT